>DASWAA010000382.1:0-6697 GCA_036391385.1 Streptosporangiaceae bacterium | reverse complement strand
TATCACCCGAGCGCCATATCACCCGCGCGCGCACGGCCGCCGCCATCTGCGCCGCCGCCGGCCATGCGCCATAGCCGGGGTCAGCCGGGGTCAGCATGGCGCCCTCGGCAGCCCTTGCGCCCGGCGGATAGTGTCGAATGGTGCAGTCACACAGCCAGACATCATCAGCCTCCGCCACGACCACCGCCCCCGCGGCCGCGACGCTCGGGGAACTCCGCGCAAGCGGCCACGAGTTCCGCGGCGTCAAGGACGAGGTCCGGCAGAACCTGCTCGCCCGCCTGCGCGCGGGCGAGGACCCGTTCCCGGGCATTCTCGGGTTCGACGACACGGTCCGCCCGCACCTGGAGCGCGCCCTGATCGCCGGGCACGACGTGATCCTGCTCGGTGAGCGCGGCCAGGGGAAGACGCGCCTGATCCGGACGCTGACCGGCCTGCTCGACGAGTGGTCCCCGGTAGTCGCCGGCTGCGAGATCAACGACCACCCGTACGAGCCGGTCTGTGTCCGCTGCCGTCGGCTGGCTGACGAGCTTGGTGACGACCTGCCGGTGGCCTGGCACAGCCGGGACGTGCGCTACGGCGAGAAGCTCGCCACGCCGGACACCTGCGTGGGTGACCTGATCGGCGACATCGACCCGGTGAAGGTGGCCGAGGGCCGGACCCTGGGCGACCCGGAGACGATCCACTACGGCCTGGTCCCGCGCACTAACCGCGGCATCTTCTGCCTGAACGAGCTGCCCGACCTGGCCGAGCGGATCCAGGTCTCGCTGCTCAACGTGCTCGAGGAGCGCGACATCGCGGTCCGCGGCTACGCGCTGCGGCTGCCGCTGGACCTCGTGCTGGTCGCGAGCGCCAACCCTGAGGACTACACCAACCGGGGCCGGATCATCACCCCGCTCAAGGACCGCTTCGGCGCCGAGATCCGCACGCACTACCCGCTCTCGCTCGACGACGAGCTCGCCGTCATCGGTCAGGAAGCGGAGGTGTGGTGGGGCGGCAACGCCTCCGACACCGTGCTGCCGCCGCACCTCGTCGAGGTGATCGCCCGGTTCACCCGGCTCGTGCGCAGCTCGCCCGCGGTCGACGCCCGCTCGGGAGTATCCGCGCGGTTCGCCATCGCGGCCGCCGAGGCAGTCGTCGCCGCGGCCGTCAGGCGCGCTGCGATCAGCGGCGAGGAACGCCCGGTCGCCCGGATCTGCGATCTGCCAGCCGTGGTCAGCACGCTCCGCGGCAAGGTCGAGTTCGAGGTGAGCGAGGAGGGCCGCGAGGCCGAGGTACTCGAGCACCTGCTCCGCCGCGCGACCGCCGACACGTTCCGCGCTCACCTGGGCAGCGCCGACCTGTCCGGCCTGGTGGCCAGATTCTCCGAGGGCGGCAGCGTTGAAGCTTCTGATCTGCTTCCCGCCGCTGAGCTACTCCGGCGCATCGGTGAGGTGCCTGGCCTTGCCAAGATCATGGAACGGCTGGATGGTGAAGGAGGCGAGTCGCCCGGCCAGGCGGCGGCGGCTCTTGAGTTCGCGCTCGAAGGGCTGTACCTGATGCGCAGGCTGTCGAAGGACGCTGTCGACGGAGGTGCCGTCTACCGTGGCTGACCCGGGCGGCATGCCGTGAGCGGATACCGGTACGGCCCCTATCACGACGGACCCGACCCGCTGGAGCCGCCGTACGACGCTCGCGGTGCCGTGGACGCGCTCGGCGACGCCATCCTGAACGGCGACGACGTCGGCAGTGCGCTGCGCGACCTGATCCGGCGCGGTCTTGGCGACCGGCGCGGCCTGGACGACCTGCTGCGGCAGGTGCGCGAGCGGCAGCGCGACCTGCGCAGGAGCGGCCGGCTCGACGGAATCCTGGAGCAGGCCAGGGCGCTGCTCGACACCGCCATCGGCCAGGAGCGCGCCGAGCTCTTCCCCGATCCGAGCGACGACGCCAGGCTGCGCGAGTCTGAGCTCGACGCGCTGCCGCGCGACACCGCGGGCGCGATCAGGGAGCTAGCCGGCTACCAGTGGCGCAGCCAGGACGCCGCCCGGACCTTCGAGCAGCTCAGGGACCTGCTGAGGCGCGAGGTCCTGGACAGCCAGTTCCGTGGCATGAAGGACGCCATGTCGGGCTCCGACGCCGAGGGCATGCAGCGGATCAAGGAGATGATGTCGGAGCTGACCGGCATGATCGAGGCCGACGCCCGCGGCGAGCACACCCAGCAGGACTTCGACTCGTTCATGGAGCAGTACGGCGAGTTCTTCCCCGAGTCACCGCAGAACCTCGATCAGCTCGTCGACTCGCTGGTCCGCCGGATGGCGGCGGCGCAGCGCCTGCTCAACTCGCTGACCGACGAGCAGCGCGAGGAGCTGTCCGGCCTGATGGCGCAGGCCATGCAGGACGCGGGGCTGGCACAGGAGATGGCCAGGCTCGCCCAGGCCCTGCGGGAACGCCGGCCCGATGTCGACTGGGACGGCCAGTCCGGCCGCGAGCGGATGACCGGCCGTGATCCGCTCGGACTCGGCGACGCCACGACCGCGCTGGCCGAGCTTGCCGACCTAGCCGAGCTCGAAGACTCGCTACGGCAGAACTACCCGGGTGCCAGGCTCGACGACATCGACGAGGAGGCGGTGCGGCGCGCGCTCGGCCGCCAGGCCGTCGACGACATGGAAGCCCTGCGCCAGATCGAGCGCGAGCTCGAGCGGCAGGGTTACCTGCAGAACAACGACGGCAAGCTCGAGCTCACCCCGAAGGCTGTGCGCCGGCTGGGCGACACGGCGCTGCGCAAGGTGTTCGACAAGCTGGCTGAGGGCGGCTACGGAAACCACGACCAGCATGACGTCGGCCAGGCCGGCGAGCTGACGGGTTCCACCAGGCCCTGGCGGTTCGGCGACGAGCAGGCCATCGACACCTCGGCCACGGTACGCAACGCGATACTCCGCGGCGGCGTGCCCGGCCTCGCGAACGGCGGCCCCGCGGCCGGCGGCCCAGCGAACGGCGGCCCAGCGAACGGGGCAGGCCAGGGCCGACCGGGTGGAGGGCGGACCTCCGTCCGGCTCTCGGTCGGCGACTTCGAGGTCGGCGAGACGGAGCGGCGCGCCTCGGCGGCGGTCTGCCTGCTTGTCGACCTGTCGTACTCGATGGCCCTGCGCGGCACCTGGAGCGCGGCGAAGCAGACCGCGCTCGCCCTGTACTCGCTGGTGCGGACCAGGTTCCCGCAGGACGCGCTGCAGGTCGTCGGGTTCTCGAACTACGCGCGCGAGCTCAAGGAGACCGACCTGGCCGGGCTCGGCTGGGACATGGTCCAGGGCACCAACCTGCACCACGCGCTCGTGCTGGCCGGCCGCTTCCTCGACCGCCGTCCCGAGCACAACCCGGTCGTGCTGATCATCACCGACGGCGAGCCGACAGCGCACCTGCGCCGGGACGGCAGTTCCTGGTTCGACTGGCCCCCGTCGCCGGAGACCCTCGAGCTGACCATGGCCGAGGTCGACAAGATGACCAGGCGGCAGGCAACCCTGAACATCTTCATGCTCGCCGACGACGAGCGGCTTACCTCGTTCGTCGAGGAAGTGGCCAGGCGCAACGGCGGCCGGGTCCTGCGTGCAATGCCGGAAAGCCTGGGCGAGTATGTGGTGAGCGACTTTCTGCGAACGCGGCGGGAACGGGCAAGGTAGCCCATTCGTTCACTGACGGTCACGCCTCGTACTGATATCGGGCGCTTTCCTGAAGTAAGTCATGGTGACGCCCGGTTGGTAGTACGGTGCCGCAGGTAGCATCTCCCTCTCCCGGGCTGGGCGGGCGGCCGCCGTCCCCGGGAGGCAGCAATCCTTCCTAGGAGGAAGTAGTGAGTTCAGACACTGTTGGTGGCGCGGCCGGCTCGAAGAAGCCGCTGGTGCTCGCCCTGGCCGCCGTTGGCGTTGTGTTCGTGATCCTGGCCATCCTGTTCTTCGCTGGCGTCAACCTGGGCCCGCTCGACACGATTGGCCACTCGGGCAAGGTCAATACTGGCAGCCACGGCATCCGCGGCGGGATCAGCGCGGTCGTCGCCGTTCTCGCGCTGGGCGGCGCCTGGTTCATGAACAAGAAGTCCTCGAACTGAGCTAGCTTGTCCCGGCCGTCCCCCCAGCGCAGGCGGATCGCACGGCCGCAACAGCATGACTCTCAGGACCCGGAGTGCCGGGTCCGGGCCACTGGCCCGGACCCGGCATCACCCGGATGTGCCAGGCGACAGAGAAACCAAATGACCGGGTTCTAGACTCTGCCCATGTCCTTCTCCCAGCATCTTGTCTTGTGGCTGCATGTCACCTTCGTGGCCTTTACTATCGGCCCCGTAACCGTTGCCATCATGTCCACGCCGCGCTATATCAGGCAGCGCGACGTCCGGATTGTCCGCTATCTATCGCGGATGACCTTCGCCTTCACGATCGCCTCGCTCGGCGTGGCGATCGCCGGGATGTTCCTGGCCCAGATGCTGAGCAAGGCGGCCAAGCCATGGGTGATCGCCTCCGCGACGCTCTTTCTCGTCGCGATCTTGCTGCTCGCGCTGATCGTGCGCGACCAGCGCAAGGCGATCAAGGCGCTGGAGCACGCGGCCGCTCAGGCACCCGCCCAGGATGCCACCCAGTCGGCCATCCAGCCGGCCACCGGGTCGGCGCACGAGGCTGCGGGCGCGGAGACGGCCGGGACGGCCGCGGATGCCGAGGAAGATGCCGAGCCGGGTGCCGAGCATGGTAGCGCCGCGCAGCAGGCCGATACGGCACGGCCCGGCACCGGTGCCGGCCAGGTGGCCACCGTGGAGCGCGGCCGGATCGCGATGATCGGCGGCGTGGTCAGCGTGATCTGGCTGGTGATCCTCGTGCTGATGGTCTGGAACAGCTGACCGCTGGCCCCGGAACAGCTCACTGCTGGCCCGGAACGCTCACCGTCCAGGCGTCTATCTCCAGCGAGCGGGTACGCCCACCTGAATGACGAGGTTGCCCGGTCCGGAGGAGTTCTCCCCTTACCCGCCGATCGCCGACTACGGTTTCTTGTCCGACTGCGAGGTCACGGCGCTTATCGCGCCAGGCGGGTCGGTCGAATGGATGTGCCTGCCCCGGATGGACGGGCCGAGCATTTTCGCGTCCCTGCTGGACCGCGACGCAGGCTGGTTCCGGCTCGCCCCCGCTGACATGGAGGTTCCGGCGGACCGCCGCTACCTGCCCGGCACGATGGTGCTCGAGACGAGCTGGGATTGCGGCGAGGGCTGGATCATCGTCCGAGACTGCCTCGTCATCGGGCCGTGGCGGCACGAGCATCCCGAGCGCGGCTCGCACCGCAGGCCCCCGACCGACTACGACGCTGAGCACATCCTGCTGCGCACCGTCCGGTGCACCAACGGCGCGGTCCAGCTCGTCATGGACTGCGAGCCGGCGTTCGACTACGGCCGGCAGCGCAGCGAATGGAATCACACTGACCGCGGCTTCCGTCAGGTCATGGTGCGCCCGGACGGCCTGAACGTCGCCCTCACCCTCACCTCCGACATGCGGATCGGCATCGAGGGCGCGAGCGCCCAGGCGCGCACGCTGCTCAGGGAGGGCGACGCCAGGTTCTGCGCGCTGTCCTGGGGACGCCATGTGCCGCCGGAAAGCTTCGTCGAGGCCGACCAGCGCATGCTGTGGACCGAGAACCACTGGCGGCACTGGCTGGCACGCGGCAGCCTGCCTGACCATCGCTGGCGCAGCTACCTCGCCCGCAGCGCGCTGACGCTGAAAGGCCTGGCCTATGCCCCGACCGGCGCGATCGCGGCCGCGGCCACCACGTCGCTGCCGGAGACTCCGGGCGGCGAGCGGAACTGGGACTATCGCTACAGCTGGATCAGGGACGCGACCTTCGCACTGTGGGGCCTGTTCACCCTCGGCTTCGAGTGGGAGGCCAGCGACTACTTCGCCTTCATCACCGATCTCGTCGAGCGCGATGCCAGGGACATGCAGATCGTCTACGGCATCGACGGGTCTCGTGACCTCGACGAGCACGTGCTCGATCATCTGCACGGCTACCAGGGCGCGCGTCCGGTCCGGATCGGCAACGCCGCGTACTCACAGCGGCAGAACGACGTCTGGGGAACCGTACTCGACTCGCTCTACCTGCACACCAAGTCAAGGGACTGGCTCGATGACCGGGTATGGAAGATGGCGCGGCTCCAGGTGGAGCGAGCGCTCGAGCACTGGCGCGAGCCCGACCACGGCATCTGGGAGATCCGTGGCGAGCCGAAGCAGTTCACCTCGTCCAAGCTGATGTGCTGGGTAGCGACGGACAGAGGCGCCAGACTGGCCCGGATCAGGGAGGACCACGAGACGGCCGAGCGCTGGCAGCGGGCCGCCGACGAGATCCACGCCGACATCTGCGCCAATGCACTCGACGACCGGGGCGTCTTCTGCCAGCACTACGACACCACCGCCCTGGACGCCTCGTTGCTGCTGATGCCGCTGGTCCGCTTCCTGCCCCCGGACGACCCACGGATCAGGGCCACCGTCCTGGCCGTAGCCGACGAACTGTCGGTCGACGGCCTGCTCAACCGCTACCGGGTCGACCAGACCGACGACGGGCTCGAAGGAGAGGAGTGCACGTTCACGATCTGCTCGTTCTGGCTCGTGTCGGCGCTGGCCGAGATCGGGGAGCATGCCAGGGCTCGGGACCTGTGCGAGAAGGTGCTGTCCTACGCCAGCCCGCTGCTGCTCTACGG
>DASWAA010000381.1:0-2049 GCA_036391385.1 Streptosporangiaceae bacterium | reverse complement strand
GGGCGCGTCGCGGAGTACTACTACAAGGGCCACGCCGATATAACCTGCCTGCTCAGACGCCACCTGGTGCTCGCCGACCTGGTGGGCAGCAACGG
Source organism: Streptosporangiaceae bacterium (assembly GCA_036391385.1). Lineage (GTDB taxonomy): Bacteria > Actinomycetota > Actinomycetes > Streptosporangiales > Streptosporangiaceae > Chersky-822. The sequence goes on along the minus strand of DASWAA010000381.1, from coordinate 1,954 downwards.
CAGCGCCATGATGACCTGGTGGGTCCACGTTCCGAACTGGCTCGCCCTTAGAGCGTGAGGGCCTGACGGCGCGGGCAGGCCAGGCGCGTCGGCGAGCGAGCGGCACATCCTCAGGCGATCTTGCGGTGGTAGGTGGCCATGGCGACGGCGTACGCGACGACGAGGATGCCAAGGCACCAGGCGAGGGCGATCCAGATGCCGGCGCTGACTGGCTGCTGTGCGAGCAGGTCGCGGATCGCGTTGACGATGGAGGTCACGGGCTGGTTCTCGGCGAAGGCGCGCACCGGGCCGGGCATGGTGTCGGTGGGCACGAATGCCGAGCTGATGAACGGCAGGAAGATGAGCGGGTAGGCGAAGGCGCTCGCGCCGTCCGCGGTCTTCGCGGACAGGCCGGGGATTACGGCGAGCCATGTCAGCGCCAGGGTGAACAGGATCAGGATGCCGACGACCGCGAGCCACGCCAGCGCTCCCGCCCCCGAGCGGAAGCCCATGAGGAGGGCGACGAGCACGACGACCGCGAGCGAGATCAGATTGGCGACCAGCGATGTCAGCACGTGCGCCCACAGCACGGACGACCGCGCGATCGGCATCGACTGGAATCGCTCGAAGATGCCGCTCTTCATATCAAGGAAGAGCCGGAATGCGGTGTAGGAGATGCCCGAGGCAATCGTGATGAGCAGAATGCCGGGCAGCAGGTAGTTCACATACGAATCCGACCCTGAGTTGATCGCGCCGCCGAACACGTAGACGAACAGCAGCATGAAGGCGATCGGCATGATCGTGGTCGTGATGATGGTGTCCAGGCTGCGCGTGATGTGGCGCAGTGATCGTCCAAGCAGGACGGCGGTGTCGCCGAGGAAATGCCTGGTCATCGTTGTTCCTTACTCGTCTGGGCCGGAACTGCGGTCACTGTCAGCCTCGCCGTCCTTCCGCCGTCACCGACGATGGCGAGGAAGACGTCCTCGAGGGTCGGCTGCTTCTCGACGTATTCGACCTTGGCCGGCGGGAGCAGCCGCTTGAGCTCGGTGAGAGTGCCGTTCACGATGATCCGACCCTCGTGCAGGATCGCGATCCGGTCGGCGAGCTGCTCGGCTTCGTCCAGATACTGCGTCGTCAGCAGCACCGTCGTACCCTGCCCGGCGAGTTCCCTGACGGCCTGCCACACCTCGATGCGCGCCTGCGGGTCCAGCCCGGCCGTCGGCTCGTCGAGGAAGATCACCGGCGGATTCCCGATGAGGCTCATTGCGATGTCCAGTCGGCGGCGCATGCCACCCGAATACGTCGACACCTTCCGCGTGGCCGCGTCGGTCAGCGAGAAGCGGCCGAGCAGGTCATCCGCGATCTGGCCGGCGGCCTTCAGATGCCGCAGCCGGGCCACCAGCATGAGGTTCTCCCGCCCGCTGAGGATTTCGTCCACGGCCGCGAACTGCCCGGTGAGGCTGATGGACTCCCGCACCCGCGCAGCCTGCGCCGCGACATCGAAGCCGTTCACTCGGACTGTCCCCGCGTCGGCCTTGAGCAGCGTGGACAGGATCTTCACGACCGTGGTCTTGCCCGCGCCGTTGGAGCCGAGCAGGGCGAAGATGCTGCCCGGCGCCACCTCGAAGTCCACGCCGCGCAGCACGCGAAGCTTCGGGTACGACTTCTCCAGACCCTGCACGCGGATCGCCTGGACCGGCTGGGCCGTCATCGGGATATCCCTTCGCTTCCGGTGTCTTCTCCGGCGGCGCGCTCGATGGCGCTGGTCAGCCGATCCCGTTCCCGGGTAATCCACTGGCCCTCTGGGTAGTTCCGCAGGAACGCCTCGGCGAATTCCACGGGGTCTTCCCCGACGATCTCGCGGACCGGGGTGCCGTTCGCCGCGCTCTGCTCGAAGAGATCGGCAAGGTCCTCCAGCATCGAAAGCCCGCCCTCGGCGGTCCCGTGCCCGAAGTAATACGAGTACCGCTGCAGC
>DASWAA010000380.1:0-25565 GCA_036391385.1 Streptosporangiaceae bacterium | reverse complement strand
GGACATCGACGAGGAACGCTCGCGTGAGCTTCCGGTCGCCAGGCCGGGCCGCTACGTCGAGCTTGTCGTCCAGGACACCGGGATCGGCATGAGCCCGGAGGTCAGGTCCCGCATCTTCGACCGGTTCTTCACCACCAAGCCAGACGGCACCGGCACCGGCCTCGGGCTCTCCACCGTGCACGGCATCATCGCCCAGGCAGGCGGCTGCATAGCGGTCGAGTCGGCGCAGGGCCAAGGCACGACCTTCCGGATCTACCTCCCGGCGAGCAGCGCCGCGGTCTAGTCATCGGCAGCCGTCTAGTGCATCAGCATGGGCCCGTCACCTGGTGACCAGCGCGATGACGGCCCCTGTCAGCGCCACCGCGGCGGCCACCAGGAAGGCGGCATGCATTCCGGCCATGAACGTGGTCCTGGCTATGCCGGTGATCACCGTCGCGAGCCGCGGTGGCGTGCCAGGGGTAACCGGCGCCACGCCGACCCCTGCTGGCCGCCCACCTGCGCTACATCCACGAGCAGGACGAGGAGATCATCAAGGTGCTGGCCGAGCGGGAAGGTGTCGACCCCGTCTCCGACCGCCGCCCGAGGTTGCTGACGGCGATGATCGGAGCGCTGGTGTTCCTCGCCAACCGCGAGTGCGAGGGCGGCGACGACCCGGAGGCGATGGCCGCCGCTTTCGACGCCTACGCCGACGAGATCACCCCCACTTTGGCCGGCCACTGGGTGATGCCTGGCGGCCGGCAGGTCGCGGGCGGCCGGACTAGCAGCAGTCAGGCGTTATCTCAGCCCGAACCAGCCGGCGGGGTGTTGTCGCAGGGCCCAGGCTTGAGCGGCCCGGTGCCCCCGCTGTAGAAGGCAGCGATCCCTGAGACGTTGCCCTCCCTGGCCATGGCCGCGCCAGCGGATTGCTGTGCGAGGACCCAGCGGTCAAAGAAGGCGGTGGTGACCCGGATCACGACGCTCTGGTACTGGCCGGCATCCCAGTAGGGCCTGGTATGGTTCACGCCCAGCATGTCCAGGTAGTACCGGTTCTGCGAACGGTCGGCCTGGTACATCTGGACACTGCAGGCCGGCCAGTTGACGGGATCGGCGCTGCCCTGCACGAACAGCATCGAGGGTGACGTCGCCGTGAAGTAGGTGCCGTGCATCGCTGGCCATTCGGCGCCGGAAAGGACGGCCGCCGCACGGACCCGGTGGTCCAGGCAGCAGGTGTTGGCGGCCATCGCGGCCACGGTGTCGCCGCCGTCGGAGTGGCCAGCGATCGCCACCTCGGCCGGATTGACCAGGCCGGAGAACAGTCCGTGCGGCGAGGCGCTGAGCGCGAGCATCTGGGTGATCACGCTTGACATGTCCGCTGGCTGGTTCACCAGGTCCGTCTCGGTCGCGGCAGCGCCGACCTTGCAGGACGAGTGCGGGAAGTTCAGGGCCGCCACCACGTACCCGGCGCTTGCCCACGCCCGCAGCAGGGCCGAGTACGGCGTGGTACACGACATGAAGCCTGGGCCGAAGACGATGAGCGGCAGCGGGCCCTTCGCGGGCGTGCCAGGTGCTGCCGCCGAGCCCGGTGCCGGCGAGCCGGAGGCCAGCGGGTAGCGGATGAGCGTTACCAGGTGACGCGGCGGCAGGCGGTAGCCGCCTGTGCTGACGTGCGCGGGCTCCACGAAGGTGATCCGGTGCTGGCCGACCTGGTAGGTGCCCAGCTTGCCGAGCGGCACCGGTTCGGGAGTCCGCGCTGCCGCCGGCGACGCCGTCCTGGTCCTGGTCGCCGCGGTCTCGGAGGCGGGGGCGTTCGCCGTACAGCCTGATACGGCGATGGCGGTGACCCCGGCTAGGGTGGCCGCCAGCCAGGCCCACGAACGTGGTGTCGCGCGCTCCAGTACGCCCGTTAGCCGCATCGAACCCTCAATTCCCTTGTGCCAGGGCATATCACCAAACATGCCGCATCTGTACACAGAGAAACTAAGTGATCGCCGGCTGTGATCGCACCACATGGCGGCGGACTATCGGGCGCACAGCCATCCCAGCCCGCCTCGGGTGCCGGCGAGCAGGTCGGCGAGGAGGGGCATAGCCTTGGTTCGGGTCACGATTTCGGCGACGGGGGGAACCGATGAGTGATATCAGCGGAGCGGCCAAAGAGGCTGTCGACCAGCCGCAGGGCGACATCATCGCCATCCTCACGGAGCAGCACCAGCGCATCCGTGAGCTGTTCGCGCACGTGAGAGAAACCGACGGGCAGCACAAGCAGCAGACCTTCGACGAACTGCGGGCTCTCCTGGCCGTCCATGAGACAGCCGAGGAGATGGTGCTCCGACCAGTCAGCAGCAAGGATGCCGGGGAAGAGGAGGCCGCTGCGCGGAACAGGGAGGAGGACGAGGCCACCCGGATCCTCATGGACCTAGAGAACACGGACGCGTCGAGCGCGCAGTTCGATCAGATGTTCGCCGAACTAGAGCGGGCGGTTCTTACTCATGCCGAGCGCGAGGAACGGGAGGACTTCCCGCCGGTGCGGGCTCACGAGACTCAGTACACGCTGCAGTCGATGGGCAGGGCGCTACGTGCGACGGAAAAGCTCGTGCCGACTCACCCGCATCCGGCCGCTGGCACGCCGAGCCCGGAGTGGGCTCTAGCGCCGTTCACAGCGCTAGTCGAACGGACTCAGGAAGCGCTTAAGACCGCGACGCCCAGAAGCTGAGTCGCTCCGAATCTTCAGCGCCCCCAGCAGCAGCGCCCCCAGCAGGATTCGAACCTGCGCACTCGGCTCCGGAGGCCGATGCTCTATCCCCTGAGCTATGGGGGCTGGCGCATGCGTCTCCGACGGAGAACCTGGGGAGACGGAGCAAGGCTACCAGCCCTGGGGGAATCTAGGACACGTACCCGATCTTCGCGCACGAGGGCGCCGTTGCCAGGTAGCCTCACGCCGTGGCACACGGACTCGGGCGGGTGCTCGTTGTCGATGACGACGAGGTCATTCGGCAGCTTATCGCCGTGAACTTGACCCTCGAGGGCTTCGAGGTCTTCACGGCGGTCGACGGCCAGGACTGCCTGGACCGGGTCGCCGAGGTCAAGCCGGACGTGATCACCCTCGACGTCATGATGCCCAGGCTGGACGGCTGGGTGACCGCTACCCAGCTGCGCAGGAACCCGGACACCGCGGGCATCAGGGTCGTCCTGATCACCGCGAGGGCGCAGGAGGACGACCGGGACCGGGGCCGGCAGGTCGGCGTGGACGCCTACCTCACCAAGCCCTTCGACCCGGCCGAGATGATCCGCGTGGTCCGTGAGCTGGCCGGCGCTCCGAGCTCCGCCTTCGACTGATCGTGATCCCTGGCGACATCGGGGCCGAGCTCGAACGCGCGATCCGGGCGGGCGTCGCCGCGGGCGATCTGCCCGGGCAAGCGGCTGGACTTCGGGCGACGGGGACCTGGCGCCCAGCCCCGGTGCGGGCAGGCGGCGGACCAGGGACGTACGCGACGTCACTGCCGATCGGCCTGGCCAGGCTGGCCGGCGCCGAACCGGCCCGCCTCGCCACCTCGCTAGCCGTCGGCCTGACCCGGCTGGCGTGGATCAGCGCGGCCCGTGCCACCGGGTCGGGCTACCTCACCGTCACGGTCACCACCAGCCACCTGACCGGTCTGGCTGGCCGGATCGTGGCGGCGGGCCCGGCCTGCCTGAATACCGGCGCGCTGGCCGGCTCGCACCTGACGGCACCTCGCCTGCCCGACCTGGCCGCCGGGTGGGACTGGCGGTCGCACGGTGACGCGCTGGCCGGCCGCCTCGCCCAGGCCGCCGGAGCCGACGTGCTCTTTCTCGATCCCGAACGAAATCCGCACCCCGGACCGCCCGCACCAGGGCAGCCTGGCCCGGTGCCAGCCGCCGTCGCTCGCTACGGCGAGGACGCCGTGCGGTACGCGCTGGCCAGATCGGGCGCGGAACGGGCGATCGAGCGTCAGCTTGCACGGCCGATGGACGTGTCGAACCCGTATTTCCGCGTGATCTATGCCCACGCCGACGCGGCAGCTACGCTGCGCTGGGCCGCCGAGCTTGGGTTGCCGGCCCGCCGCCCGGACGCGACAGGACAGGGGGCCAGGCCGAGCGAACTCGTACTCCTCGATGCCATGTCCTGGCTGCCAGAACGCCTCGCTGCCGCGGCGCGCCGCCGCCGCCCTGCCGAGCTTGCCGCGCACCTTGAGCACCTGGCGGGAGCCTGGCTCGACTGCAGGGAGAGCTGCCCGGCGCTGCCGTTCGGCGGGCTGGCCGCGCCGGCCGACCCGGCCGGGATGGCGGCCAGGATCGAGCGCGCTGCAGCGGTACGGACCGTGCTCGGCGCCGGGCTGGCCGTCCTCGCGGTGACGGCGCCAGCCCGCGTGTGACCCGGTCCGGGTCCGGTCCCGAGCGCAGGCTCTTGTCAGAAACTCCGGGTTAATGTAGTTTCAGCCAGAAATCGGAGCTTGGTGGCGGCAACGAGATTCTTCCGGCATGAGGTTCAATCGGTGGCCAAGCGGGTATCGCATGGCGTGTAAGCCCCCAAGGCGCCGACGACCTCGGCAAAGCTCACCCCCGCGAGCCGGGCAGTAACCCGCCAAGAAGACCCCCGGCATAGAGCTTTCCGGAGTCTGCGATCGCAACGTTGGCAGCAACCCTGGCTGTTCCGCTGAGCGTCACCAGCGCTCAGACATACCAGAGGTCCAGAAGGAATGCCGTGGCCGCTGATGGTGTTAGACTGTGCGAGGCATCAGATACCCCGTCACGGGGTTGGTGCGATCCCGCAACCCGTCAGTTCAGCGCTGCAGTGCATTCCAGGACTGCGGCGGCCAGTGGCGGGCTGCTCTCGGTGACATCCATCCGTCGGGAGACATTCGAAGCCTCCTCGCTCCTTTCACGCGACCCCGGCACGTCATGCACGGCAATCGGATGTGCGGGTGCGGGGACGGCCGCGATCGGGGCGTCGATGGTAGCGGGAGCCGCACTGCGGTGAGCGATGAAGCAGGCACAGCACTTTGCAGGCACAGCTTGGTGACCTCGCATCTTGGAAGGACCCTTTGTGACCGAAACGACCAATCTGTTCCACGACTCGTCGCCGACCGACGACGAGACCGCCCTGGGTGGGGGCCCGTCCGCCGCTGGAGGGTCTTCCGCGGAACAGACCGGCGCGGTACGCTCCTGGGCTGATAGCCCGGACGCCGGCGACTCGCCCGGCAGGCGATTGCCGACGATGCTGCTGCCAGAACTGCAGCGGCTCGCACAGTCGCTCGGGATTGCCGGCACTGGCCGGATGCGTAAGGGTCAGCTCATCGCCGCGATCGAGGAACGGCAGCGCCCGGCCCCGGCGGTCGCCGATGCGGCGACCTCGGTTGCCGCGCCCAGGTCGGCCGGGGGACATCAGAGCGAAGTGAACGGAAACTCAGTCAAGCGGAGCGCGCCTGCGGGAGCCGGCGCCAACCGCCCCTTTGAGCAGGACGCCATGGAATCAGAAGAATCAGGGCAGCTCAGCATGGTCAGTGAGTACACCGGCGGCGTCGGTACGCCAGCCGCCGCCTCCACAGCCGTACGGGATCGCGAGGACGGAGGCGCGAATGGCCACTCCGGCGAAGGACACGCCCCGGGCGGCAGCCACGACGCGCCGGCCGGCGCGTCGTCGCACGAGGCCGCCCATCCTGGCGGGACCTCTGAGCACCGCGCCGCTGTCGTGACGACACCGGCGGCGCAGGCGGCGCCAGAGCCCGGCTCCTCCTCCGTGACCGTCGCTCCGGCCGCCGCCGACGCCGCGTCCGCGGCTCCCCCCGCGTCTTCCCCTGCGGCTTCCGCCGTGACCGAGACTGGCCAGACCGCCGAGGCTGGGACTGAGCCGGACGGCGAGCAGGCACCGGGGCGGCGCGGTGACTCCGGTCCGCGGCGTGACGGCCAGCGTGAGCGCCGCAGCCGGACTGCGGGCAACCGCAGGGACGACCAGGGCCGGGCCGACGGTGGCGCCGACCAGGGCCGCGCCGATCAGGGCCGCGCCGATCAGGGCCGAAGCGACCAGGGCCGCGCCGATCGCGACGGCCAGGGCCGAAGCGACCAGGGCCGAAGCGACCAGGGCCGCGCTGATCAGGGCTACGACGATCGCGACGGCCAGGGCCGCCGCGGCCGTGACCGGGACCGCTTCCGCAACCGCAACCAGGGCACCAACCGCCGCCGTGAGCGTGGTGGCGCCGAGTCCGAGCCGGTGATCTCCGAGGACGACGTGCTGATCCCGATCGCGGGGATCCTCGACGTGCTTGACAACTACGGCTTCGTCCGGACGACTGGCTACCTGCCAGGCCCGAACGACGTCTACGTCTCGCTTTCCCAGGTACGCAGGCACGGCCTGCGCAAGGGCGACGTGATCGAGGGCGCCATCCGCCAGCCGCGCGAGGGCGAGCGGCGGGAGAAGTTCAACGCCCTGGTCCGGCTGGACAAGGTGAATGGCCTCGACCCCGAGGAGTCGAAGGGCCGCGCCGAGTTCAACAAGCTCGTCCCGCTCTACCCGCAGCAGCGGCTGCGCCTGGAGTCGGACCCGACGATCATGACGACCAGGATCATCGACCTGATCAGCCCGATCGGCAAGGGCCAGCGCGGCCTGATCGTCTCGCCGCCCAAGGCAGGCAAGACGATGATCCTGCAGGCGATCGCCAACGCGATCACCAAGAACAACCCCGAGTGCCACCTTATGGTCGTCCTCGTCGACGAGCGGCCTGAGGAAGTCACCGACATGCAGCGCTCGGTCAAGGGCGAGGTCATCCACTCGACCTTCGACCGGCCGGCCGAGGACCACACCATGGTCGCCGAGCTGGCCATCGAGCGGGCCAAGCGGCTGGTCGAGATGGGTCACGACGTCGTCGTGCTGCTCGACTCGATCACCAGGCTCGGCCGGGCCTACAACCTGGCGGCCCCGGCCAGCGGCCGGATCATGTCCGGCGGTGTCGACTCGACCGCGCTCTACCCGCCGAAGCGGTTCTTCGGTGCCGCGCGCAACATCGAGCACGGCGGATCGCTGACGATCCTGGCGACGGCGCTGATCGAGACCGGCTCCCGGGCAGACGAGGTCATCTTCGAGGAGTTCAAGGGCACCGGCAACATGGAGCTGCGGCTGCGCCGCGAGCTTGCCGACAAGCGGATCTTCCCGGCCATCGACGTCGACGCGTCCGGCACCCGTAAGGAAGAGCTGCTGATGACGCCGGAAGAGCTCAAGATCGTCTGGCAGCTGCGCCGGGTGCTGCACTCCCTGGAGCCGCAGCAGGCGCTCGAGGTCCTCATGGAGCGCATGAAGGAGACCAAGAGCAACGCCGAGTTCCTGATGATCGTCCAGAAGACCTCGCCGGCTACCTGAGACAGGGCGCCGCGGCGGGAATCGCCGCGGCGCCTTGCCTGTTGACGGTGTGGCACACTGGTGTGCCGACGAGCGCGGTACCGGTTCACGCCCACGTGGCGACCCGGCGACCGCCGGAACCAGGAGAGTTCATGAAGCGCGACATTCACCCCGACTACGTGGTGACGCAGGTGACCTGCACCTGCGGGAGCACCTTTACCACCCGCAGCACGGCGAAGAACGGTCAGATCCACGCCGACGTCTGCTCTAGCTGCCACCCCTTCTACACCGGCAAGCAGAAGATCCTTGACACCGGTGGCCGGGTCGCGAGGTTCGAGCGCCGCTTCGGCAAGAAGGGCAAGTAGGCATCCAGCCGTGTGGGTACGCCCGCGCACCCGATGCGCGGGCGGCCCTGTCAGGTCATGCCCGTATCAGAGGAGGTAAGCAGTGCTAGAACGGCTTGCCGACCTCGCCGCCGAGCACGCGCGGCTTGAGCGTGATCTGGCCGATCCGGCCGTGCACGCCGACCAGGACAAGGCCAGGGCGCTCGGCCGCCGGTACAGCGAGCTCGCGCCGATCATGGCGGCGTACAACCAGTGGCTGCAGGTCCGTGGCGACGAGGCCGCGGCGATCGAGCTGTCCGGCGAGGACTCGTCGTTCGCCCAGGAGGCGGCCCAGCTCGCGCGTGACAAGGAAGAACTCGAGCAGCGGCTCGAGCACCTGCTGGTGCCGAGGGACGCGCTCGACGCCAAGGACGTCATCCTGGAGATCAAGGCGGGCGAGGGCGGCGAGGAGTCCGCGCTGTTCGCGGGCGACCTGCTCCGCATGTACCTGCGCTACGCCGAGCGGCAGCACTGGAAGACCGAGATCCTCGACGCGACCGTGACCGGGCTCGGCGGCTACAAGGATGTCACTGTCGCGGTGAAGGCCGCAGGCCGTGGCAGCCTGGCGGGCACGCCCGACGGTGCCTGGTCGCTGCTCAAGTACGAGGGCGGCGTGCACCGGGTGCAGCGGGTCCCGGTGACCGAGTCCCAGGGGCGGATCCACACCTCGGCCGCCGGCGTCCTGGTGATGCCAGAGGCCGACCCGGTCGAGGTCAGCATCGACGCCGGCGACCTGCGGATCGACGTGTTCCGCTCCTCAGGCCCAGGCGGGCAGAGCGTCAACACCACCGACTCGGCGGTACGGATCACGCATCTGCCGACCGGCATCGTGGTCTCCTGCCAGAACGAGAAGAGCCAGCTGCAGAACAAGGAGGCGGCGCTGCGCATCCTGCGCGCCAGGCTGCTCCAGGCAGCCGAGGAGGAGGCGCAGGCTCAGGCCTCGGCCGAGCGGCGCAGCCAGGTCGCGACCGTCGACCGGTCCCAGCGGATCCGCACCTACAACTATCCGGAGAACCGGATTTCCGACCACCGCGTCGGGTTCAAGGCCTACAACCTGGACCAGGTGCTCGACGGCGACCTCGACGCCGTCATCGGTGCCCTGGTCGAGGCCGACCGGGCGGACAAGATCGCGGCAACTGCGAGCCGATGAGCCTGCTGATGAGCGAGATCGCGGTGGCCGCGGCGCGGCTCGCCGAGGCAGGCGTCGAGTCGCCTCGCGCGGACGCCGAGCTGATGGCCGCGCACCGGCACAGTGTCGCGCGGAGCCAGCTCAACCTTGTCGCCGACGCTGACTTCGACCCGAGATTCTGGGACGACGTGGCCAGGCGCGAGGCCCGCGAGCCGTTGCAGCACATCACCGGCATCGCCTACTTCCGGTACCTGGACCTGCAGGTCGGTCCTGGCGTCTTCACCCCCCGGCCCGAGACCGAGGTGATGACCGGGTGGGCGATCGACCGGCTCACCCAGATGGACGTCGCTGAGCCCGTTGTCGCTGACCTGGGGACCGGCTCGGGGGCGATCGCGCTCGCGATCGCGCAGGAGGTGCCCAGGGCGCGGGTGCACGCGGTCGAGGGCGACCCGCTCGCCCGGGAGTGGACGCAGCGCAATATCGAACGCTGTGCCGCCGCCGCACCGCACGTCGCCGGCCGGGTCACGCTGCACGCCGGTGACTTCGCCTCGGCGCTGCACGAGCTCGACCGTTCGGTCGACCTGGTGATCAGCAACCCGCCGTACATCCCGGTCGGGGCGCACGTACCGCCAGAAGTCGGCGAGTACGAGCCGCCGGCGGCGCTATTCTCCGGTGCTGACGGACTGGACGCGGTCCGCGTGGTCGAGAGCGTCGCCAGGCGGCTGCTGCGGCCGGGCGGCCGGATCGCCGTCGAGCACGGCTCGCCCCAGGGCACCGCCGTGTACTGGGTGTTCGCCGAGGAGAACGGCTGGAAGGAAACCCGCAACCACTGCGACCTCGCGGGCCTGCACCGGTTCGTCACGGCGATCTGGCCGTAAGGGAGTGACCTTGAGCGAGATCTATGAGTGCGCCGACGAGACGCAGCGGATCGCCGGCGTCGCGGCGGCTGCCGCGGCCGTGCTGAAGGGCGCGCTCGTGGTGCTGCCGACGGACACGGTCTACGGCATCGGCGCCGACGCGTTCCGCCCGGCGGCCGTCGCCCGCCTGCTTGCCGCCAAGGGTCGTGGCAGGCAGATGCCGCCCCCGGTGCTGGTCGGCTCGGTCCGGGCCGCCACGGCGCTGATCGAGGATCTCGGTCCCTACGGCCAGGAGCTGATCGACGAATTCTGGCCGGGCGGGCTCACCGTCGTCTGCCGTGCCAGCCGGTCGCTGAAGTGGGACCTCGGCGACACCAAGGGCACCGTCGCGGTCCGGATGCCGCAGCACCCGATCGCGCTCGAACTGCTGGCTCAGACCGGGCCGATGGCGGTCAGCAGCGCGAACCTGACTGGCTCGGCGGCGGCCACCACGGCGGCCGGAGCCCGCGAGCAGCTTGGCGACGAGGTCGAGGTCTACCTGGACGGCGGCGCCTGCGAGTCCGACGTCCCCTCGACGATCGTCGACCTGACCGGGGACATGCCGCGGCTGCTGCGCAGCGGTGCCGTCCCGATCGGGAAGCTGCGCGAAGTGGCGGCTGTCGCGATGTCCGATTGACCACGGTCGGGGCATCGGGCCGGCCGGCGGTGCCATACAGTTGATGGCGATGTCAGTGATCTCGAAGCCGATCCGATCGTGATGGACCCGTGGTGAGGGCGCCGTGCGCGAGTACGTCCTGACGCTGCTGGTGACGGCGGCCGTGACCTACATGCTGACCCCCTTGGTCCGCTGGGTCGCGATCAAGTTCGGCGCTGTCATCCCGGCCCGCGACCGGGACGTGCACGCCGCGCCGATCCCGCGGATGGGCGGCCTGGCCATGTACCTGGGGGTCGCGGCCGGGTTGCTCGCGGCACACGAGATGGTGCCGCTGCGGGACGCCTTCCCTGGCAGCGGGCCGATCTTCGGCCTGCTGGGGGCGGGCGGACTTATCGTGGCGATCGGGATCATCGACGACCGCTGGGGCATGAGCGCGATCGGCAAGCTGATCGGACAGGTGGTCGCGGCCGTCATCTTGTTCGCGAGCGGTGCGCAGCTGTCGACGTTCCCCGGGCCGAACAAGGAAGTCTTCATCCTGACCAGGAACGAGTCGATCGTCTTGACCATCCTGGTCGTGGTCGCGACCATCAACGCGGTGAACTTCATCGACGGCCTGGACGGGCTGGCCGGCGGCATCGTGTTCATCAGCGCGATCTCGTTCTTCGCTTACTACTACTCCCTGGTCAAGGTCGCCCAGCTGCCCGCCATGGCGTCCCCCGCGCTGGCCGCGATCGTGCTGGCCGGAAGCTGCCTGGGGTTCCTGCCGCACAATTTCTTCCCGTCCAGGATCTTCATGGGCGACACCGGCTCGATGCTGCTCGGGCTGCTGCTTGCCTACGTGCCGATTCAGGCGATCTCACAGCTCGACTGGGCGAGCCTGAACAACGAGGCCAACAGGTACGCGGAAATCCTGCCGCTGCTGCTGCCGGCCGCGGTCCTGGTGATCCCGTACTTCGACATGCTGCGCGCCGTGGTCAGGCGGACCAGGGCGGGCCTGTCGCCGCTCGCCGCCGACCGCAAGCACCTGCACCACCGGCTGCTGGAGATCGGCCATTCGCACCGGGCCAGCGTGCTGATCTTGTACGCATGGGCGGCCCTGTTCTCCGCGGCGGTCGTCGCGCTGTCGCTCGTGACCGTGCCGCTCGCCGTCCTGCTGCTGACCACTCTCGCCGCCATCTTGCTGCTCGCGCTGCTCTCGATGCCGAAGCTGCGCTGGTGGGAACGGGCGAAGGAGGTGGCTCGGCGGCCCGCACCGGACCTGGCGCGGCAGCCAGCGCCCGAGCTGGCGCCGGTGCTTGCCGCGCCCGATCCCGACCTGCCAGTCTCGCCTGCCCCAGTCTCACCCGCCCCGGCGCCTGCGGCCCGGCCGGACCCGCAGCGAGGGGACATGCTGTTCCGGCCGATCGAGCCGACTCCGGTGCACCCGATCGACGCCACGATGCCGATGCCAGCCGCCAAGACGCCCGCTGCCAGCACGCCGGGCGCCAGCACGCCGGGTGCCAGCACGCCGGCTGCCAGGGCCTCGGGCCGCGTGGTCCCGTAGCCTGGTCGTTGCATTCGTCACGTTCGGTGACCTGCTGAGGCCATCGCCGGACAGCTTGTGATATCTTTCACGAGCAGCCGCGCAACGTCGGCTGCGTGGCTCGTGATACGTTTCGCTCGCCTGGTTCTGCGGGGGCTGGGCGGTCGGAGTGTCACGCAGGCACTTCCGCCTACGTACCTGCCGACCGGCCAGCGGGCCGTCGGCCAGTTCCTCCGGAGTAACGATGCTGGCGAACTACGCCCGGATCGTCCGTCGGTCAGCCGTCATCACGGCGGTCGCGGCGGCGATCATGCTGGCGGTGTGCGGCGTCGTCGGGGGTGCCAAGGGCCTGATCGCCGGGGTGATCGCGATCGTCCTCGTGGCGGCCTTCTTCGGAATCAGCATCTTCGCTGTCGGCAAGGCCGCCAAGGTCAGCCCGCAGCTGATGATGATGACCGCGCTCGGCACCTACTTGCTCAAGATACTCGTCCTGCTCATCCTGGTAGGCCAGTTCCAGGACAGCACGGCGTTCAACCCCCGGCTGTTCGGCCTGACCGCCATCGTCTGCGTGCTCGTGTACAGCGCCGCCCAGATCGTCTGGTCGATGCGGCTCAAGACGCCGTACGTCGAGCCTGACGGGCGGTGAGCGGTGGATGAGTCAGGACACGCCGGGTGGTCCGTCGGGTCCGGCCGGCCCGTCCGGGCCGCCGGGACCGCGCAAGCCGGACACCTCAAGCGGCTACACGTATCTCAGCTACATGCTTGGCGGCATGATCTTGTACGGCGGCATCGGCTGGCTGATCGGGCGGTGGACGCACCTGGCGGTGCTGTTCCCGGTCGGCATGGTCACCGGGCTGGTGCTATCGGTCGCCTTGATCATCTTCAGAGTCACCCGGTCAGGGTCGGGATAGTGCAGGGAGCACAGCGTGATTGACGGTCGGATGACCTTGGCCGCGAAGGACTGCATCGGCGGCCACTTCGGCGGCGGCTGCGGCTATCCGGCCCCCTCGATCGACAATTTCTACTTCAAGCCGATCTTCAGCATCGGCGCCGTCCATATCACCAAGCCGATGGTGCTGGCCGTTATGGCCGGCGCGATCGTGCTCGGCTTCTTCGCCTACGCGTTCCGGGCGCCCAAGCTGGTCCCCCGCGGCGCGCAGAACCTGGGCGAGATGGGCGTGCTGTTCGTCCGCGACCAGATCCTGCGGCCGCAACTGGGCAAGGCCGGCGACAAGTACCTGCCGTTCCTGGTCTCGATCTTCTTCTTCGTCTGGATCATGAACCTGGGCGGGATCATCCCGCTGATCGACTTCCCGGCCACGTCGAGGTTCGCTTTTCCGGTCGGCCTGGCGCTGGTGGTCTGGATCACCTACCTGACCGTGGGGATCCGGGCCAAGGGGCCGGCCAAGTACTTCAAGAACATCGCGGTCCCCTCGGGCGCCCCGTGGTGGATCCTGCCGTTGCTCAGCCCGATCGAACTGGTCTCCAACATCCTGGTCCGGCCGTTCACGCTGTCCATCCGGCTCTTCGCCAACATGCTGGCCGGTCACCTGCTGCTGCTGGTCTTCGGGCTCGCCTCGTGGTACCTGTTCAGCGCGACCATCGGCCTGCTGTTCGCCACCACGTCGTTCATCGTGACGATCATCCTGACCGGCCTGGAGGTGCTGATCCAGCTGCTCCAGGCCTTCATCTTCACGACGCTGACCGCGTATTACCTCGCGGACGCGTCCAGCGCGCACTAACCAACACCCGCAAGCCTCCGGCGGAGTGACCGCCGGCCCGGAAAGAAGGAAACAAGAGACATGCTCGCGATTCACGTGATGCACCTGGTCCACCACGTCCTGGCGGCGACCCAGCCAACCCAGCAGCTGCACATCCAGAACCTGGGTGCGCTGACCTACGGTCTCGCGGCGATCGGCCCTGGCATCGGCATCGGCCTGGTCTTCGGCCACGCGATCGAGGCGATGGCCAGGCAGCCAGAGGCGACCGGCCAGATCACGACGTTCATGTGGATCGGCTTCGCGCTGACCGAGGCGCTCGCGCTGATCGGCATCGCGGTCCCGTTCTTCATCAAGTAGTCCCGGCCGAGAGGTAGACGCCATGGTGCTCGCAGCACAGTTGCAGTCGCCGCTAGTTCCTGACACGACCGAACTGATCCTCGGGCTCATCACCTTCGGCATCATCTTCTTCGGCCTGTGGAAGCTCGTGCTGCCCAGGATGCACGCGATGCTTGAGGCCAGGACCGACCAGATCGAGGGCGGGCTGAAGCGGGCCGAGGACGCCCAGGTCGAGGCGAACCGGGTCCTCGAGGAGTACAAGGCCCAGCTCGCCGACGCCAGGCACGAAGCGGCCAGGCTGCGCGAGGCCGCCAAGGAGGAGGCCGCGCAGATCGTGGCCAAGGGCCGGGCCGACGGCGCGGCCGAGGGGCAGCGCATGGTCGACGCGGCGAACGCCAGGATCGAGGCGGAGCGGCAGCAGGCGATGACCACGCTGCGCGCCGAGGTCGGCGCGATGGCCGTCGAGCTGGCCAGCAAGATCGTCGGTGAGTCCCTGGCGGACGAGGCCCGGCAGAGCCGGATGGTCGACAGGTTCCTGGCCGAGCTCGACTCTTCCAGCGGAGTAGCGGCCCGATGAGGGGCACGAGCAGGGCAGCGCTGGCCGCCGCTAAGGGCCGGCTGGCGACGGCGCTGGCCGGCGGCACCGCCGCGCAGGCCAGCGGGCTTGGCGACGAGCTGTTCGCCGTGGTCGGCCTGCTCGACAGCGAGCCCGGGCTACGCCGGGCGCTGTCCGACCCGTCAAGGGACGGTGCGGCCCGGTCGGGCCTGGCGCGCGCCGTGCTCGGCGGGAAGGTGTCCGCCGCCACCATCGACCAGGTCACCAGCCTGGTCGGCGAGCGCTGGTCCGCCCCGGGCGACCTCGCCGACGCGGCCGAGCAGCTCGCCGTCCTGGCGATGGCGCACGCCGCCGACGCGCAGGGCCAGCTCGACGACACCGAGGACGAGCTATTCAGGTTCGGCCGGATCGTCCAGGCCACCCCTGGCCTGCGCGCCGTGCTGTCGAACCAGTTCGCTTCGGCGCAGGGCCGCCGCAGCGTGGTGACCGACCTGCTCACCGGCAAGGTCACCGACTCCGCGCTCCGGCTGATCACCCAGGCTGCCGGGCAGCCGAGGGGACGTAGCCTGGATGCGAGCCTGGAGTCGTACGCGAGCCTGGCCGCTGAGCTCCGCGAGCGCCTGCTCGCCGAGGTGCGGGTCGCCGTGCAGCTCACCGAGGCGCAGCGGAGCCGGCTGGTGGCCGGCCTCGTGGCGGCGTACGGGCACGCGGTCCACCTGAATGTCGTGCTCGACCCCGAAGTGCTCGGCGGGATGTCCGTCCGGATCGGCGACCAGCTGATCAACGGCAGCGTCGCGAGCCGGCTCGCCGAGCTCCGCCGCGGGCTCGCCGCGTGAGGCCGGAACAGATGAACAACCAGACGAGAAAGACGCGAGGAAGATGACGGAGCTGACCATCAGGCCCGAGGAGATCAGGGACGCGCTCGCGCGTTTCGTCGAGGCCTACGAGCCTGGCGCCGCTGCCACCGAGGAGGTCGGCATCGTCACCGAGTGCGGTGACGGCATCGCCAGGGTCGAGGGCCTGCCGTCCGCCATGGCGAACGAGCTGCTCGAGTTCGAGGACGGAACCCGCGGTCTCGCGCTGAACCTGGACATTCGCGAGATCGGTGTCGTCATCCTCGGTGACTTCAGCAAGATCGAGGAAGGCCAGCGGGTCAAGCGGACCGGCGAGGTGCTCTCGGTGCCGGTGGGCGATGCCTACCTCGGCCGCGTGGTCGGCCCGCTGGGCCAGCCGCTGGACGGCAAGGGCGCGATCGAGACCACCGAGCTGCGCGCCCTGGAGCTGCAGGCGCCCACGGTCGTCCAGCGCCAGCCGGTGAAGGAGCCGCTGCAGACCGGCATCAAGGCGATCGACGCCATGACTCCGATCGGCCGCGGCCAGCGCCAGCTGATCATCGGCGACCGCCAGACCGGCAAGACCGCGATCGCGATCGACACGATCATCAACCAGAAGGCGAACTGGGAATCGGGCGACCCGGTCAGGCAGGTGCGCTGCATCTATGTCGCGATCGGCCAGAAGGGCTCCACGATCGCCTCGGTCCGCCAGTCGCTAGAGGACGCAGGTGCGATGGACTACACCACCATCGTCGCCGCCCCGGCCTCGGACCCGGCGGGCTACAAGTACATCGCTCCTTACACCGGGTCGGCGATCGGCCAGCACTGGATGTACCAGGGCAAGCACGTCCTGATCATCTTCGACGACCTGACCAAGCAGGCCGAGGCCTACCGCGCGATCTCGCTGCTGCTGCGCCGCCCGCCAGGCCGCGAGGCCTACCCGGGTGACGTCTTCTACCTGCACTCGCGGCTGCTCGAGCGCTGCGCCAAGCTGTCCGAAGAGCTCGGCGGCGGCTCGATGACCGGGCTGCCGGTGATCGAGACCAAGGGCAACGACGTCTCGGCGTACATCCCGACCAACGTCATCTCGATCACCGACGGACAGATCTTCCTGGAAACCGACCTGTTCAACTCGGGTGTCAGGCCCGCGATCAACGTCGGCATCTCGGTCTCCCGGGTCGGCGGCAACGCGCAGACCAAGGCGATGAAGAGCGTGGCCGGCGGCCTCAAGCTCAGCCTGTCCCAGTTCCGCGACCTGGAGGCGTTCGCCGCGTTCGCTTCCGACCTGGACGCGGCCTCCCGGGCGCAACTCGAGCGCGGGGCCCGGCTGGTTGAGCTGCTCAAGCAGGGCCAGTACACGCCGTACTCGGTGGAGCGGCAGGTCGTCTCGGTATGGGCGGGCACCACCGGTCAGCTCGACGACGTGCCGGTCGACGATATCGGCCGGTTCGAGAGCGAGTTCCTCGACTACATCGCGAGGGAGCGGTCCGGCATCTTCGACACGATCAGGGAGACCGGCGTCCTGTCCGAGGACACGATCACCGCGCTCAAGGACGCGGTCGGCGAGTTCCGGCGCGGGTTCGAGACCACCGCCGGTGAGTTCCTGGCGACCGAGGAGCCGGTCGCGCCGGTGGAAGAGTCCGAGGTCGAGGCCGAGAAGATCGTCAGGCACGTAGCGGAGAAGAAGTAGTCAGATGGGTGCACAGCTTCGCGCGGTCAGGCGGCGGATCGCCACGGTCAAGTCCACCGCCAAGATCACCAAGGCTCAGGAGCTCATCGCCTCGTCGCGGATCATCAAGGCGCAGCAGCGAGCGCACGCCGCCGGGCCGTACTCGCGGGAGATCACGGCCGCCGTGGAGGCCGTGGTCAGCCGGTCGGGGAATATCGACCACCCGCTGACCAGGCCAGTCCCGAACCCGACTAGGGCCGCCGTGGTGATCCTGACCAGCGACCGCGGCTTCTGCGGCGGGTTCAACGCCAGCGTGCTCCGTGAGGCGCAGGGCCTGAACGCGCTGCTCGCCGAGCGCGGCGTCGAGGCGGTGCCGTTCGTCTCCGGCCGCAAGGGCATCGTCTGGCACCGGTTCAGGGACAGGCCGATGACCGGGGAGTGGAGCGGCTTCTCCGACACCCCGCGGTTCGAGAACGCCACGGACATCACCAGCACGCTGCTTGAGATGTTCCTGCGCCCGACCACCGAAGGCGGAGTTGACGAGATCTTCCTCGTCTACACCGAGTTCGTCTCGATGCTGACCCAGCGTCCGGCCGTGCACCGGCTGCTGCCGCTGGAGATCGAAGAACGGGTTGAGCGGGTGCCGATCCCGATCTACGAGTTCGAGCCGTCCCCCGAGGAGGTGCTCGAGCAACTGCTGCCGCTGTACGTGGAGAGCCGGGTGTTCCACGCGCTGCTCGACTCCGCGGCGGCCGAGATCGCGGCACGCAGGCGGGCGATGAAGTCGGCCACCGACAACGCCAACGACCTGCTCGAGGCGCTCACCAGGGAAGCAAACAAGGCCAGGCAGGCCGAGATTACTCAGGAAATCAGCGAGATCGTCGGGGGCGCTAACGCGCTGGCCGAGACGATCAGTGGGAGTAAGTGAGCATCAGCATGACCGCTACAGCAGAGCACGCCGCGACGTCGGCCGCGACCGGCCGGGTCGCCCGGGTGATCGGCCCGGTCGTCGACATCGAGTTCGCGGCCGATGAGATGCCCGAGATCTACAACGCGCTGCACGTCGACGTCACGATGGGCGGCCGCACGAGCATGCTGACCCTGGAAGTCGCTCAGCACATCGGCGACAACATGGTCAGGGCGATCTCGATGCAGCCGACGGACGGCATGGTGCGCGGCGCCACGGTGACCGACACCGGCGGCCCGATCTCGGTGCCGGTCGGCGACGTGACCAAGGGTCACGTCTTCAACGCCCTGGGCGAGACGCTGGACGTGCCGACCTCGTCGCTGAAGATCACCGAGCGCTGGCCGATCCACCGCCAGGCGCCGCCGCTCGACCAGCTCGAGCCGAAGACCGAGATGTTCGTCACCGGCATCAAGGTCATCGACCTGCTAACGCCGTACGTGACAGGCGGCAAGATCGGCCTGTTCGGCGGCGCCGGCGTGGGCAAGACGGTGCTGATCCAGGAGATGATCCGCCGGGTCGCGCAGAACTTCGGCGGCGTGTCGGTCTTCGCCGGGGTGGGGGAGCGGACCCGTGAGGGCAACGACCTGCTCCTGGAGATGACGGATTCCGGCGTCATCGCGGACACCGCGCTGGTCTTCGGCCAGATGGACGAGCCGCCGGGCACCCGCCTTCGGGTCGGGTTGTCGGCGCTGACCATGGCCGAGTACTTCCGCGACGTCCAGGGCCAGGACGTGCTGCTGTTCATCGACAACATCTTCCGGTTCACCCAGGCAGGCTCCGAGGTCTCCACCTTGCTCGGCCGGATGCCATCGGCGGTGGGCTACCAGCCGACGCTGGCGGACGAGATGGGCCAGCTGCAGGAGCGGATCACCTCGACCCGCGGTCACTCGATCACCTCCATGCAGGCGATCTACGTGCCAGCCGACGACATCACCGACCCGGCGCCGCATACCACGTTCGCCCACCTCGACGCCACCACGGTGCTGTCCCGGGCGATCACCGAGAAGGGCATCTTCCCGGCGGTGGACCCGCTGGACTCGACATCCCGGATCCTGGACGCCAAGTACATCGGCCAGGAGCACTACGACGTGGCCCGCGAGGTCCAGCGGATGCTCCAGCGGTACAAGGAGCTTCAGGACATCATCGCCATCCTCGGCGTCGACGAGCTGTCCGAGGAAGACAAGGTCACGGTGCAGCGGGCCAGGCGGATCGAGCGGTTCCTCTCGCACCCGATGTACGTGGCCGAGCAGTTCACCGGTCAGCCAGGTGTGTTCGTGACGCTGGAGGAGACCATCTCCTCGTTCAAGGCGCTCACCGAGGGCAAGTACGACCACGTCCCCGAGCAGGCCTTCTTCATGTGCGGCGGCATCGAGGACGTCGAGCGCAAGGCCAAGGAGCTTGAGCGCTCATGACACTGCACGTGCGGGTCGTCGTCCCCGAGGGCGAGGTCTGGGCGGGCGACGCCGACCGGGTCATTGCCAAGACGCTCGACGGTGATATCGGCGTGCTGACTGGCCACACCCCGGTGCTCGGCATCCTGGCCACCGGCAGCGTCGTCCGGATCCTGCCCGAGGCAGGGAGCTGGATCCAGGCGGCCGTATCCGGCGGCTTCCTGTCTGTCGCCGACGACAAGGTGTCGATCCTGGCCAGGGCCGCGATGCTGGGGACGGACGTCGACACCTCGTCGGCCAGGGAGGCCATCAGCACCGCGATGGTAAATGGCGAGGACTCCGAGCAGGTACGGTACGCCAGGGCCAGGCTCCGGGCCGCGGGCGAAGAGGCCTGAATTGGACGAGGATCTAGCTCTCATCGGCTGGATCCTCGTCGCCCTGACTTCGCCGTTACTGATCGGCGTGCTCGGCCTGACCGCCCGGCGCGTCGCCATCAGGCGCCCGGGTGGCGCTGTCAGCTGCAGCCTGCGCCGCGACGGTGAGCTGCGGTGGCAGCACGGAATCGCTGCCTACCGCACTGGCCAGCTGGCCTGGTTTCCCGGGCTCGGCGTCCGGCTGCGCCCGCGGGTGGTGGTCAGCCGGCAATCACTGCGACTGGTGGAGCGCCGGGTGGTCGGCGCCGATACCGGAGTAACCGACCGGGTCCTGCCGGTCGGCACCGCCGTCGCCAGGTTCGAGCACGGAGAGCAGGCCATCTGGCTGGCGATGAGCCAGGACGCGCTGACCGGCCTGCTCGCCTGGGTGGAAGCCGCCCCGCAGTGGTACGGGGTCTAGCGCTCGCCGCCGGGCTTCCAGAGCAGGTCGCCAGCTGGCTCGTTCGCGACCCGGGCCAGGATGAACAGCAGGTCGGAGAGCCGGTTCAGGTACCTGGCGGTGAGCACGTTCATCGTGTCGCCGTGCACCTGGATGGCGGCCCAGGCTGACCGCTCGGCGCGCCGGACGATCGTCCGCGCGACGTGCAGCAGCGCGCTGCCCGTCGTCCCGCCCGGCAGGACGAAGCTGCGCAGCGTGGGCAGCGCCTCGTTGTAGCTGTCGCAGGCCTGCTCCAGCCTGGCGAGGTAACTCTCGTCCACCCGCAACGGCGGATAGGCAGGGTCGGGCACGACCGGGTTGCTGAGGTCAGCACCGACGTCGAAAAGCTCGTTCTGGATCCTGATCAGCAGCGCGCTGACGTCGTCAGCCAGCCCGCCGGTAGTGACCGCAACGCCGATCGCGCTGTTGGCCTCGTCCACGTCGGCGTAAGCGGCCAGCCGCAGGTCGGTCTTCGGCGCGCGGCTGAGGTCGCCGAGATTGGTGGTGCCATCGTCACCGGTCTTGGTGTAGATGCGGGAGAGGACGACTGGGGACTTGTCTTTCGGCATGGCTACACGGTAGCGACCCGGCCGGCCTGTCCGTGCGGCCGGTACGCGACGCGCGTTCCGTGTAGACACTCCTGCTATTCCCAAATTGGGCACGGTATGGCATGATGGAACTACACAGAGTAATCACCGTCGATCGTTCGGCGGGTCGACGCGGAGGCCATCAGGGGAGCCCGGCGGTATCGGGGGCCCGCCGGGTGCTGCTGATGGCCTCCGGTCACATTTTGCGGACCGCTAAGGTCTGTCACTCCCTGTGCTGACTAGTAGGGTGTTTGCACGCATTGTCCGCAGCAGGGCTCAGGGAGTGATCATGTACGACTACGTGATTGTCGGCGCAGGTAGCGCGGGGTGCGTCCTCGCGGCGCGGCTCACTGAGAACCCGTCGACGAATGTCTTGCTGCTCGAGGCAGGGCCGCCCGACGACGCGGACGAGATCCACATCCCGGCCGCGCTCAACCTGCTGTTCCAGAGCCGGTACGACTGGGGTTTCCAGACCGTCCCGCAGGACCGCGCGGCTGGTCAGGCCGTCTACTGGCCGCGCGGCCGGGTGCTCGGTGGCTCCTCGTCGATCAACGCGATGATCTACATCCGGGGCAACAAGCACGACTACAACACCTGGCGCGACGAGTACGGCTGTGACGGCTGGGGGTACACGGATCTGCTGCCGTACTTCATCAGGGCAGAGCACAACTCGCGCGGCTCGTCGATCTACCACGGCGGGTCCGGTCCGCTCAGCGTCGTCGACCCGAAGTTCCGGTCGGCGACGCCGGCCGCGTTCGTCGAGTCAGCGATCAACGCGGGCTCGAGCGCCAACGCCGACTTCAACGGCGCCACCCAGGACGGCGTGGGGTTCTACCAGCTCACCCAGAAGGACGGCAGGCGCTGGTCCGCGGCCGACGCCTACCTGCACCCGGCGGCCGGCCGTCCCAACCTGACGATCCTGACCGACGCGCTCGCGACCGGCGTCGTGATCGAGCACGGCCGTGCGACCGGCGTGCGTTACCTGCACCGTGGCGGCGAGCACGAGGCACGCGTCGACGGCGAGGTCATCCTCTCCGGCGGCGCGGTCAACAGTCCGCAGCTGCTGATGCTGTCCGGCATCGGCCCGGCCGAGCATCTGCGCGAGCACGGCATCGGTGTGGTCGTCGACAGCCCCGGTGTGGGGGCGAACCTGTCCGATCACCCTGCCGTCGCCACGATCTGGTCGACGCCGAAGCTCCGCGGCCTGGCCGAGCTGGCCGGCCCGAAGAACCTGATGCGCTGGCAGTTCACGCACTCGGGCCCGATGACGACCAACATCGCCCAGGCGGGCGGTTTCGTGCGGACCGAGTCCGGCCTGCCCGCACCAGACCTCCAGTGGCACGTGCTGCCGGTACCGTTCCGCGACGGCGGCCTGGCCGACCCGGCCGACCGCGGCATGTCCGTGCTCGTGACGCTGGTCGACGTGGCCAGCCGGGGACGGATCACGCTGCGCAGCGCTGACCCCCGGCACCGGCCCGTGATCGACCCGGCTTACCTGGCCGACCCGGCCGATACGCGGGCGCTGGTCAGGGGAGTCTCGATGGTCAGGGAGATCGCAGACACCAGGCCGCTGCGCAAGATGTGGTCGGCCGAGGAAGCCCCGGGCTCTGACCTGCGCACCGAGGATCAGCTGCGTGACTTCGTGCGCCGTGCGGTGACCACGATCTACCACCCGGTCGGCACCTGCGCCATGAGCGGCAAGTCCCAGCTCGACCGGGACAGGCTCACCGGCGTGGTCGACACCGAGCTGCGCGTTCACGGCGTGCAAGGGCTGCGCGTGGTGGACGCCTCGGTGATGCCTACGGTGCCGCGCGGCAACACCAACGCGCCGGTGATCGCCCTCGCCGAGCGCGCGGCCGACCTGATCTGCGGCCGCGCGCCGCTAGCGGCCATCGAGCCAGGCGACCTGGCTCTCGCCGTCAGCGTGCGCTGAGCGGGCTACTTGTAGCGCCTGCCGTGCAGCATCGTCACCAGGGACAGGATCGACTTGAGATCCTTGTCGGTCCTGGTGAACGTGGTGAGGTTTGTCATCGGCTTCATCCGCTGCCGGGTGATCGACTGAGCCCGGGCGAACTCCTTCAGCCCGTCGGTCCCGTGGATCCGCCCGAACCCGGACTCGCCGACCCCGCCGAACGGCAGCGCGGGCACGCTCAGCACGGTGAGCGCAGAGTTGACCGACACCATGCCGGTCCGCAGGGCCCGGGCCGTGCGCAGGCCGGTCTTGCGGTTCTTGGTGTAGACGCTGCCGCCGAGGCCGTACCGGCCCGCGTTGGCTAGCCGCACGCCCTCGCTGAGGTCGGCGACCTTCTTGACCGTCAGGGTCGGGCCGAAGGTCTCCTCGGTGACCGCGCTGCTGGACTCCGGCACGTCGGCCAGGATGACCGGCCCCACATAAGGCTTGCGGATGCTGCCGAGCCCGCCGACGACCGCCCGGCCGCCGCATGCCATCGCGTCGGCGATGTGCTGCTCGATCACCTCGAGCTGACTGGGCATCGTCATCGGCCCGTAGTGCGCCTCGCGGTCGTCACCGGGCCGCAGCGCGGTGACCCGGTCGGCCAGCTTCTCGACGAAGGTGTGGTAGACGTCCGCCACGACGTAGACCCGCTCGACGCCCACGCAGGTCTGGCCCGCGTTGGACAGCCCGCCCCAGATGGCCGCGTCCGCCGCGGCGTCCAGGTCGGCGTCGGCCGCCACCAGCATGGCGTCCTTGCCGCCGCACTCGGCGACCATCGGCGTGAGGTTCTCCGCGCAAGCGGCCATGACCTTCTTAGCGGTCCGGGTCGAGCCGGTAAAGGCGATCTTGTCCACGCCGCTGCGAGCGAGGTGGCTGCCGGTCTCGCCGAAGCCGGTCACCAGCTGCAAGACGGGATGCTCGGGCACTACCTCGTTGAACGAGCTGACCAGCCAGCCGCCGACCGCGGGAGTCAGCTCGCTCGGCTTGAACACGACCGCGTTCCCGGCGGCCAGGGCGTAGGCGATCGAGCCCACCGGGGTGAAGACCGGGTAGTTCCACGGCCCGATCACCCCGACCACGCCCAGCGGGTGGTACTGCACCGTCGATGCGTGGTTGAAGGCCACCAGGCCGCTGCGGACCTTCTGCGGGCCGAGCGCCTTGCGCGCGTTCTTGGCGGCCCAGTCGATGTGCACGATGGCCAGCATGATCTCCAGCTGCGCGTCGGACACCGGCTTGCCGGTCTCGGCGTGCACGAGCTCGGCCAGCCGCATGATGTACCTGGTCAGGTAAGACTTCCACTGCAGCAGCCTGGCCTGGCGCTCCTTCCAGCTCAGCGACGACCACCAGGCCGCGGCGGCACGCGCCCGGTCGACGGTCTCCCTGACTTCGTGCTCGCCGAAGATCGGGAAGGTCGCTATCGGTTCGTCGGTCGCCGGGTTCAGTGAGTCAAAGGTCTTGACCGGGCCGGCCTGAGCTGACTTGTGTACCGTCGCGACCATCGCCGCACACCATCCTTCACGCAACATGCGAGTTCTTGTGTGCCAGTAAATCACTGCCTGACCTGCGGAAGGGTCCGGCTCGGCAACCTGCCGATAACGAGCCCAGGTAGGTTCCGTAACAATTAGCGGTATTAATGTCTCATTCGGTTAGCCTGATGCGGTGGAGTCGGAAACGAGCACGCGGCCGCGTTTCCCGGCTCTCGATCCAGAGCCGCCGCCCCGGCGCTGGTGGCGGGCCCTGCCAGTACTCGTCCTCGTCGCGGTAGTCGGCGTCACTGTCATCGTCGTCACCACCCGCAGCCCGCACCGGCAGCATTCGCCCCGCCCGCTAGCCGGGTCTTTCGCCGGCATCGTCCTGGCCGAGGCGCCCAGCGGTCAGCTCACTCTCACGGACCTGCGATCCGGCCGGACCGTGCGGCTGAGCAGCCTCGGCCTCTTCCCGGTCAGTCCGGCTCCCGTCGTCTCCGCCGACGGCAAGTACCTGATCGCCCCGGCGATGGGAATCCTGATCTCGCTGGCTAACCCGGCTGTGCCGGTGAAGGTGCCCAACTCGCTCAGTTTCAGCACCACCAGCGACCCGGCGCTGGCCAGCCCGTTCGCCGATCACGACCGGAGCGTGGTCCTGCAGGGGCTGACCTACAGCCTGCCGGTCGCGAAAGCGCCAACGTCGATCCAGTCCGTCAGCACCGGGCATACCGTGCCGCTCGGCATCGCCGATCTGGCCGCCGGCGACCCGCAGGCTCCCGGTGTCTTCGCCCCGGTTGGCTGGCCCAGCCTGCCGCTGCACGACGGCGTGACCCCGGACGTCCGGCTTGAGCTTCGGGACGCGGGAGCGCCGCCGCGCGTGCTCGCCTCCTCGGCCTCGCTCCGCCACATACTCGGCATCTCGGCCAGGGCCACGGTCACGCTCCGGGCGATCCCGAACCCGCAGGGGACGATGGTCGCGGTCGAGGTGCAGCCGACCTCACCCGGCAGTTCGGCCGGGGTAGTGGTGCTGGACCGCCGGGGCAAGGTACTCGGTTTCGAGTCGACCGGATCACCGGCCATCCCGGCCATCGCCTGGTCGCTTTCCGGCACGACACTCGCCTTCGTGGGTTCCGGAGCGATCGGTCCTGAGCTCACCGAGTGGGATGTCGGCGCGCAGAGCAGCACTGTGAACCTGCCGTTCGGCATGAGTACCCCGGCCGGGTGCATGTGGTCCCCGGATGCCACTGCCGTGCTGTGCGGTACCTCGCACGGGGCCTGGACCATCCTGTCGGCGGGCGTTCCGCATCGCGTCACGGGACGCGGGCTCGCGCTCGCCTGGCTGAGCGGAAGGCTGGGACGTTGA
>DASWAA010000379.1:0-16151 GCA_036391385.1 Streptosporangiaceae bacterium | reverse complement strand
GGTCAGATGCGTGGCGTGCACGACAGAGGTACGCGGGCCGAGTACCCCGGCGTCGTAGAGCACCGCCGTCGGCGTGCTCCGGTACGCGGCCAGGCAGGCCTCGTTCTCCGCGACCTGCTCGGACACGTGCACATGCAGGGGCGACCCGGCCTTGTGGGTCCAGGCCACCACCGGGTGCATCTGCGGCGGCGGAACGGCCCTGACCGAGTGGATCGCCGCACCGGCCCGGGCTCCTGGGGCGATCAGGCCGTGCGCGTCCGCACCGAGCAGGTCGACGCGCTGCGCCCACGCTTGTGCCGTCCCGTCGCCGAACCGCAACTGCGGCCCGGCCAGCGGCATCGACCAGCCGCCCGGGTCCAGGCCGCCGGCCAGGTAGCACGTGTCGAGCAGCGTGATCCGCAGGCCAGCCTGGGCTGCGGCCTCGACCATCGCCCGCCCCATGGCGTTGGGATCGGCGTACCTGGTCCCGTCCGGCCCGTGATGCAGGTAGTGGAACTCGCCGACGCAGCCGATCCCGGCGAGCGTCATCTCGGCGAAGACGGCACGTGCCAGCGCAAGGTAGCTGTCGGGGTCCAGCCGGGCGGCTACCTGGTACATCCGCTCGCGCCACGTCCAGAAGGTGCCCCGGCCGGCCTGCGTGATCCCGCGCAGTGCGCGGTGGAAGGCATGGGAGTGCGCGTTCGCAAGAGCCGGCATGGTCAGCCCGGCCAGCCTGATCGTCCCTGGCGGCAGCGAGCCGGCCATGGTGCGCGGCGTGACAGCAGTGAACCGGTCGCCTGCCGCCTCGATCAGGACGTCAGGCAGCACCCCGACCCCGGGCAGCCACGCAAGTTCGGCAAGCCAGGTCCGGACGGCCACGCGGCCCGGCCGGCCAGTCTGCTCAGGCTGGCCTACCTGCTCCGGTCGGCTGGTCTGCTCCGGTCGGCTGGTCTGCTCCGGCCAGCCAGTCCGCTCCGGCTGGCCGGGCCGCTCCGGCTCGGAAGCCGGCGTCATCGGCACGCGAGTTCCTCGAGCACTGCGGCCAGGGCAACCACCCCGGCCTCGCAGTCCTCGGGTTCCGCGTGCTCGGCGGGCGAGTGCGAAACCCCGGACGGGTTGCGAACGAAGATCATCGCTGTTGGCAGCACTGCGGCGAGTACGCCCGCATCGTGCCCCGCCCCGGTCGGCAGCACAGGCGCCTGCGTACCCTGCTCGGCCAGTGCAGCCACGAGCCGATCGCGCAGTACGCGGTCGAATTCGACAACGGGTGTCAGCGACTCGCAACGGCTGGTCACTGTCACGCCATGATTGGAGCCGCTTAGCTTCGCCACCGCCGTGATCTGGCTGACCAGTTCCTTCAGGGTCTCCTCGTCCGCCGCGCGGGCGTCCAGCCAGGCGTGCACGGCCGAGCAGATCGCGTTGGAGCCGCCAGGCTCGGCCACGACCCTGCCGAACGTGGCCAGCGCGCCAAGCTCGGACGCGACAGTCCGGGCGGCGAGCACGGTAGCCGCGTAGGGCAGCATCGGGTCGCGGCGGTCGGCCAGCCGGGTGGTTCCCGCGTGGTCGGCGCGGCCGGCGAAGTCGATCCGCCACCGGCCGTGCGGCCAGATCGACTCGGCGACGCCGACGGCGGCGCCCATCCCCGCGAGCGCGCTGCCCTGCTCGACGTGCAGTTCGACCAGGGCGGCGATGCCGGAGACGCGCTCGGGATCGGCACCGATCAAGGACGGGTCGAGGCCGGCCGTCGTCATCGCCTCGGCCAGCCCGGTCCCGTCGGCGTCGGTCAGCTCCCTGGCGTCCTCTGGCGCGACGATGCCGGTCGCAAGCCGGCTGCCGAGGCAGGCCATCCCGAACCGCGCGCCCTCTTCCTCGGTGAACGCGACGACGGCGATCGGCCGGACCGGCTGCACGCCGGCCGCCCTGAGCAGGTCGATCGCGGCGAACGCCGAAACGATGCCGAGTGGACCGTCGAACGCGCCGCCGTCCGGGACGGAATCGAAGTGGGAGCCGGTGACGATCGCCGGAAGGCGCGCGTTGCGGCCTTCGGCCGGCCCGCCGCTTGAGCCGCCTGGCTGCGCAACGGCCTGCTCCCCGGTCATGCCGTCCGCAGGCGAGTCCTGCGGGTCCCACCACGCCCAGAGGTTGGTGTTGCGGTCTCGCTCGGTGCGCAAGCCGCGCTCCGAGGCCGCCGCCAGGAACCAGGCCCGGCATTCGGACTCGGCGGGAGTGAACGAGTAGCGGCGGTAACCGCCCGTCTGGTCGTCCCTCCCCAGCGGCAGGAGGGACTGCCACAACGGCGATGTCCAGACCCGCCCCGGGCCAGCAGACGCCGAAGCGGCGACGGGGCCGCCGGAAGCGGCAGCACTCGCCGAAGAGGAAGAGTTTGCGTCGCCGGTGACGCCTTTCTCTTCGGGATCGCCGGGGGCGGCGGATCCGGTCCCTTCGGGATCTCCCTGGGCGGGCGGGGTTCCGGTCACTCGTGGTGCTCCTGCATCGGAACGCGTACTCCGCGTTCTGTGGCGACCTCGCGGGCACGGTCGTAGCCGGCGTCGACATGCCTGATCACGCCCATGCCCGGGTCGTTGGTGAGCACTCGCTCGAGCTTGCTGGCAGCCAGCGGGGTACCGTCGGCGACGCAGACCTGGCCGGCGTGGATCGACCGGCCGATACCGACGCCGCCGCCGTGGTGGATAGACACCCAGGAAGCCCCGGACGCGGTGTTGACCATAGCGTTCAGCAGCGGCCAGTCGGCGATCGCGTCGGATCCGTCAGCCATGCCCTCGGTCTCCCGGTAGGGCGAGGCGACCGACCCGCAGTCCAGATGGTCGCGGCCGAGCACGATCGGCGCCCGGACCTCGCCCCTGGCGACCAGGTCGTTGAAGCGCAGCCCCGCCTTGTCACGCTCGCCGTAACCGAGCCAGCAGATCCTGGCTGGCAGGCCCTGGAAGTGGACCTTCTTGCCTGCCATCTCGATCCACCTGGCCAGCTGCCGGTTCTCGGGGAACAGGTCGAGTATCGCCCGGTCGGTCACCGCGATATCGGCGGGATCACCGGACAGCGCGGCCCACCGGAACGGACCCTTACCCTCGCAGAACAACGGCCGGATATAGGCAGGCACGAAGCCGGGAAAGGCGAACGCGCGCTCGTAGCCAGCCAGCTCGGCCTCGCCCCTGATCGAGTTGCCGTAGTCGAATACCTCGGCTCCGGCGTCCATGAAGCCGACCATCGCCTCGACGTGCGCCGCCATCGACTCGCGCGCCCTGCGGGTGAATCCCGCCGGGTCCTCGGCGCGGAGCGCGGCCATGTCATCGAAAGCCACACCGCGCGGCAGATAGGTCAGCGGATCGTGCGCCGAGGTCTGGTCGGTCACCACGTTGACCGGTGCGCCGAGCTTCAGCATCGCAGGGAGCAGGTCGGCGGCATTGCCGAGCAGGCCGATCGACAGCGGCTGGCCAGCCTGCGCGGCGGTGACGGCCCGCCGGATCGCGTCGTCGGTGTCGTCCGCGGCTACGTCGAGATAGCCGTGGTCGATGCGCCGCCTGATGCTGGCCGGGTCGCAGTCGATGCAGATCGCCACGCCACCGTTCATGGTCACAGCAAGCGGCTGGGCGCCGCCCATCCCGCCGAGGCCAGCCGTCAGCGTGATCGTCCCGCTCAGGGAGCCGCCGAACCGCTTCTGCGCGATTGCCGCGAAGGTCTCATAGGTGCCCTGCAAGATGCCCTGCGTGCCGATGTAGATCCACGAGCCCGCGGTCATCTGGCCGAACATGGTCAGCCCGAGCGACTCGAGCCGCCGGAACTCATCCCAGTTGGCCCACTGCGGGACCAGGTTGGAGTTGGCGATCAGCACCCGGGGCGCCCACTCACTGGTGCGGAACACGCCGACCGGCTTGCCCGACTGCACCAGCAGAGTCTCGTCCCCCTCCAGGTCGCGAAGCGAGCCGACGATCGCGTCGAATGCCTCCCAGGACCGCGCCGCCCGCCCTGACCCGCCGTAGACGATGAGCTGGTCGGGATGCTCGGCAACCTCTGGGTCGAGGTTGTTCATCAGCATCCGCATCGCGGCCTCCTGCGGCCAGCCCTTGCAGGAAAGGTCCGTTCCGCGGGGTGCCCGTACCGGCCGTGGGCCGGCTGGCTGGCCAGTCGTTCGCGCAGCGGTCATCGCGAGTTCCTCACCGAGTAGGCTCACCGGCCACAGCGGAACACTGCGGCCACGACTTCATCTTGCCCGCAGGGAATCGGCCGTTACCAGCGGCCCTGACCGACCCTAGGTGACGTGGTAGAGCTCGCTGAGGATCACCCTCAGCCGACCGGAGGTAAGCGGTCCGACGTTCTCGCCGAGGATCGTCTTACCTGACGGCGACAAGAAGAACGTGACCGGCAGCGCCACGACACCGTAGGCGGAGGTGGCAGCCGCTCCCTGGTCGAAGGCGATCGGGTAGGGCACCTTGTACTTCGCCACGAACGCGGACGCTGACTTGCGGAGGTCTGCCGAGTCGATGCCCAGGAAGCTGACCTTGCCGCCCAGGGTGCGGGCGACGCTGGCCAGGGCTGGCGTCTCTTTCTTGCACGGCGGGCAGGACGACGACCAGAAGTTCAGCACGATGGGCTTGCCGGCCAGGCTGGTCAGGTCGGATGTCCCTGCGCCGCGCAGGTTCGGCAGCCGCAGCGCAGGCGCGGGCCGGTCGAGCCGGAAGAACCCGAGGCCGCTTTTAGCTGCTGCCGACGCGTGCGAGGACGTCGTCCAGCGGATGGCAAGCACCGTCAGAGCTGACAGGATGGCAGCCGCGGCCAGCAAGGAAGCGGCCATCAGCACACGCGGCCGACCTGTCCTGCGACCGGCGCGGGGCCGCGCGGTCTCGCGGTTCGTCACGCGACCACCTGCCGCGCTGTCGCTGGCCGCGCT
This sequence comes from Streptosporangiaceae bacterium, assembly GCA_036391385.1. Lineage (GTDB taxonomy): Bacteria > Actinomycetota > Actinomycetes > Streptosporangiales > Streptosporangiaceae > Chersky-822. The sequence goes on along the minus strand of DASWAA010000379.1, from coordinate 11,266 downwards.
GTCGCCGGTCGCGCTGTCGCTGGCCGCACTGCCACCTGCCGCACTGCCACCTGCCGCGCTGTCGTTAGTCGCACCGCCGTCCGTCACCCTGACACGATATTCGCTGTCTGTGCCATGTCCAGCCCTCTCCGGCAGCCGCTCGCTCTCGCTGCCGCCGACCTATGATCGGCTACTTGCTCGCCGCGGCGAGGATCTCCTCGATCTGTGCGGCCGACGGCTGTCGCGGTGCGTTGACGAGCACCTCGTCGTCAAGCGCGTCAGCGGCGATCGCCGCGTAAACGTCCGCGCCGATCCCGTAGTCCGCGGGCCGCACAGCTAGCCCGATCTCCGCCCGCAAGCCTGTCACCGCGTCGATCGCGGCGGCAGCGTTCCACCGGCTGTCCTTTCCCGTGTCGCCTGAGCCGAGAGCGAAAGCGATCGCGGCGAGCCGCTCACCGCATACGTCCCCGCTGAACCGCAGTACCTGCGGTAGCACCATCGCCAGCGTCACCCCGTGCGCGATGTCGTGCCTGCCTCCGATGGCGTGGCCGATCGCATGCACAAGGCCAAGCCCGGTGGTGCCCATCCCGATGCCCGCCATGTGCGAGGCGAGCAGCATCCCAGCTCGGGCTTCCTGGTCGTCGCCGGCCAGGAAGCTCCTGGTCAGGTATGCCCTGACCATCGAGATCACCTGGAGGGCGATACCGTCGGACCACGGGTTGGCCCGGACCGACAGGTAGGACTCGATCGCATGGGTCAGAGCGTCTAGGCCGGTTGCGGCGGTCACCGCTGGCGGCAGGCCGGCCGTCAGCTCGGGGTCGAGTATCGCGGCCGCCGGCATGGTGCTCGAATGCCCGACGTAGAACTTCCGGTGCGTCAGGGGATCGGTGACGACGCCGAAAGCGTTGGTCTCGGCACCGGTTCCCGCCGTCGTCGGGACGGCCACGATCGGCAGTCCCGGCAGCGCGAAATCGTTGCGGTAGTCCAGGTCACGGCCTCGCTCGGCGTTGACGGCGGCGAGAGCAATGCCCTTGGCCGCGTCGATCGATGACCCGCCCCCGACGGCGACAAGGGCAGACCTGCGTGCGTCAAGCTCGGTGACGACCTCCGCTCCGGCCGCGAGGTCATCGGTAGTCGGGTTGCCGTGCACCCCGCCGAAGACGACGGCGGGAATGCCTGCCTCGTCGAGCGCGGCCTGGACCGCGCCGATGACCGGCGTAGCGAGCAGGCCGGCGTCGGTGACGATGACAGCCGCGGAGCCACCCGTCGCGCTGACCGCGGCGCCGACCTCGCCGATGCGGCCAGCACCGAAGTGAGCGGTAGGGGTAGGAGCGATCGCCAGCCGAAGGCTGGCCAGGGCGCGGGTCATCATCGCTCCTGACCGATCGTCCGGGCTGACTCGGTGCCCGTGCCTGCCGGGTAAGCCGCCAGCCGCAGCGGCGTCCCGGTGACGTCCTCGATCAGCTTGATCGGCAGCATCTCGCCGCCTAGGTCCCCGTACTGTGCGCGCGCACGGCGGTAGATCTGCTCGACGAGTGCGCTCAGCTCGACGGGAACGCCGGTCGCTCTGGCCAGGTCGACGGCCAGGCCAAGGTCCTTGCAGGCGAGCGCGAGCGCGAAGCCCTCGTCGTAGTCGCCGTCACGAATCACGGACAGCACATCGGACTCGACGAAATGACTGGCCGCCGGACTGGCCAGAAGGCTCTCGCGCAGCGTCCCGAGGTCGACTCCGGCCGCGACGCCGACCGCGAGCACCTCGGCCGTGGCGCACAGGTGCGCGAACCACAGCAGGTTCAGCATGAGCTTGACCGTGTACCCGGCTCCATGCGGGCCGACATGCCTGATCCGGTGCTTGTCACCCATCGCCTCGAGCACCGGCCTTGCCCTGCGGTAATCGGCCAGCGTTCCGCCGACGAAGATCTGCAGTGTCCCTGCCTGCGCGCCGGTCGTCATCCCGCTGACCGGCGCGTCGATGACCCCGATGCCACGCGGCTCGGCGAGCGCCCGTACCCGGTCGGCGACCGCCGGCACGCTGGTGGACATGTCGATCCAGATGGAGCCCGGCTCAAGCCCGTCGATAAGGGCGCCCGAGCCCGCCGGGCGTCCCGGAGCCGCCGGGGCCGCCGGGGCCGCCGGACCTCCCGCGCTTCCCGGACTTTCCGGGCTTCCCGTCCGGCCCGAGTCGAAATGGCGGCCGGAGCCCAGCAGGACCTCCTCGACCTCCCGGGGCGAGGGCAAGCTGGTGATCACGATCTCCCGGCCAGCCGCCGCCTGCCCTGGCGTCCGCGCCCACGCCGCCCCGGCGGCGAGCAGTTCTCGTGCCGCCGCCTCGCGCACGTCGTGCACGACCAGGTCGTGCCCGGCGGACAGCAGGTTGCGGCACATCGGGCCGCCCATCCGGCCCAGGCCGATGAATCCGATTCTCATCTGAACCCCGCTCTCATCGTCACCTACCTCGACGAGCTGGTCAGGGACCACCTGGCGACCGCGGACTCGTCGACGGTCACGCCGAGACCGGGCGCCCGCGGAACGCTCATGCAGCCGTCCTGGCCGATGGCGAGCGGCTCGGTCAGGAAGAAGTCGCGGCGCCGCGGGGTCCACCCCGGCGGGTCGTAGGGAAACTCGAGGTATGGCCCGCCGCCGACGCCCGCGACGACGTGCAGGTTGGCCATCAGGCCGAGACCATTGGTCCAGGTATGCGGTGTGAACCAGCGATTGGCGAGCAGCGCCGCGTGTGCCACGGTCCTGGCCCGTGACATGCCGACGGCGAGCACGGCGTCCGGCTGGACGACGTCGAGGGCGCCGGCGGCGATCGCGCCGAGCAGTTCCTGCGCCGTTCGCGCCATCTCGCCGCCCGCCACCCTTACCCGCGACTGCTCCCTGAGCATCCGCATTCCGTCGAGGTCCGCGGCGGGCAGCGGCTCCTCCAGCCACAGGACTCCGAGCTCGCGCAGTTCGTCGGCGACCTTGCGGACCGCCGCCAGGTCCAGTGCGGGCGAGATGTCGCCCGGCATCCGCCACCACTGGTTAAGGTCGACGATGATGGCCAGGTCGTCCCCGGCGGCGGCTCTGGCGGCCCGGACGGCGGCAAGCCCGGACGCTACGTCCTGCCGCGCGATCCTGATCTTGACCGCGCGAAATCCTTCCTCTCGGGCCGCAAGCACCGCCTGTGCCCTGGCCTCCGGGCCGCGTGCTTCCCCGAACGACGCATAGCACGCGATCTCGCTCAGCGCGCCGCCGAACAGCGTGGCCACTGGCTGGCCGCAGGCCTTACCCGCGATGTCCCAGAGCGCCGCCTCGAGCGGCCAGTAGCGTCCGGCGTGGAAGGCGATCGTCTCCAGGGTGCGCACGTGCCGCTCGATCTGGAGCGGGTCACGGCCCATAAAGAGTTCGGCGTAGCTGGCGAATCCGTCCATGCTGTCGCCCGACCCGTAGCCGGTGATGCCCTCGTCGGTGTGCACCCGGACCAGGGTGGCGTCGAAGTTCACCCGCGGCCGCGGGTCCCACGCCGCGAGGAAGGGCGGGTCGAGTGGCAGCCTGAGCCGCTCGACGTCGATCGCGGTGATCTTCACCGGGCTTGGTGACCGGCGTCGGGCGCGGACGGCACGCCCGGGTCAGGTGCCGTGTAATACGGGTTGGCCGGGCGATCGCGCGCGGCCAGCACATCGGTCAGGTCCGGGGCGCCGTCGGCGCCAGCGCGCAGCGCCGCGATGGTAGCGGCCCGGTTATTCGCGTAGACGAGGTCGGCGTCGGCTGCCTCCGGGTTCACCCAGACCGCGGCGATCAGCACGAGGTCGTCGCAGTCGGCCGCCGCGATCACGCCGGCGACGACTGCGTCGGCTACTCCGGCCGCGACCCCAGCCTGCGCGGCTCCCCAGGTCAGCCTGCCATGCCCGGGACTAGCGATCGGAGCTTTGTTGACGAAAAGGGTCAGGGGCTTGGCAGGAATGCCGGGCCGCAGTACGGCGATGAACGGCGTGTGCCCCTGTCGAGGTGCCGCGAGGGCGCTCGCCCACGCGGTCCCCACCGGCCCGTCCCTGCGCCCGAGTACCGTGTTGACGTGGGCGGCATCCGCGCCTTCGCCGATGAAGCTTTCGCCTATCGCCATGACCGGCGACTCGCCCATCCTAGCCCTGCTCTCCTCCAGCGACCTATCGGCCAGGCCGCCTGAGCAGAGGCTAGCTGCTGACCACCCGCCTGCGCCATTCCCCGTCCGCGGGCATCCGGAGCGGGACGTTGCGGTGTATCGACGGCAAAACTAGGCTGGCCACATTCGCCTGGCCCGTACAGCTTCGGCCTGAGCCATCAGGAGGCAGCGTGCCGCGGTACCTGCTCAGGCGCATCGGCCTGGCCCTTGTCACGCTCTGGATTCTCAGCGTTATCGTCTTCTTCGCCGGGCAGGTACTGCCGGGCGATCCGGGCAGGGCCGTTCTCGGACCGTTCGCGGCGCGGAGCGCGGTGCGGGCGCTCGATCATCAACTCGGCGTCGACCGCCCGCTTGTGACGCAGTACCTCGGCTGGGTCGGCGGCATGCTGCACGGCAACATGGGCATCTCCTACACCTACCGGACCCCGGTCGAGCCGCTCATCGTCACGGCACTCGGCAACTCGGCGAAGCTCGCCATCCTGGCGCTCGTGATCATCATCCCGCTGGGAATCGCCGGCGGCGTGCTCGCCGCCCTCTACTACGCGCGGGCCGCGGACCGGACGATCTCGCTCGCGGGACTCGCGGCGTCGACGGTGCCTGAGTTCGTCTCCGGCATCGTCGTCATCATCGTCTTCGGCATCGCGCTGAAGGTACTCCCGTACCCGACCGGGGATCTGAGCGGCATGTCAGTCCCCAGTCAGCTCGACCACCTGATCCTTCCGGTCATCCCGCTGGTCTTCGTGCTATTCGGCTACATTGCCAGGATGGCGCGGGCGGGCACGATCGAGGCGCTCGACTCGGACTACGCGAGAACCGCGACGCTGAAGGGCCTGCGCCGCAGCGTGGTCGTCAGGAGGCACATCCTGCGCAACTCGCTGCTGCCGACGATCACCGTCATCGCGACCCAGACCGGATACCTGATCGGCGGTCTCGTGGTGGTCGAGACACTCTTCAACTACCAGGGCATCGGCCGCCTGATACTCACCGCGGCCAACGGGAAGGACTTCCCGATGCTCGAGGCCGGCGTCCTGACCATCGGCGTCGTCTACATGGTGGCGACCCTGATCGCCGATGTGCTCTACACGCTGCTCAACCCGCGGCTGCGGGCCGGCGCGTCGGTGAGCGCGAGATGACCCAGTTCACCGCGGCGCCCGGCGAGGTAGCGATCTCGCACGCCCTGGCCGCGCCGCCCGCGCCCTGGCGGCTGCTGCTGCGCAAGCCCACGTTCGGCATCGGAGCGGCCATCTTGGCGTTCTGGGTGATCTGCGCGATCTTCGGCCACGCGATCGCGCCGCACGATCCGCTGGCGCAGGACCTGCTCGCCAAGAACTCGCCGCCGTCCGGAGCGCACCCGTTCGGCGTCGACCCGCTCGGACGGGACGTGCTCTCCCGTGTCATCACCGGCGCGAGGGACATCTTGCTGATCTCCCCGCTCGCCACGCTGCTCGGCACCGTGCTCGGTACCGTGCTCGGCCTGGTCATGGGCTATTTCGGCGGCGTCATCGACACCGTTCTCGGCCGGATCGTCGAGGCGGTGCTCGCCCTTCCGGTCGTGATCGTGGCGTTCCTCTTCATCGTCGCCGTCGGGCCGTCAGCCGTGACGCTCATCGTCGTGATCGGCTTCATCTTCACGCCGCTGATCGCGCGCACGGTCCGGACGGCCGTCCTGGTGGAAGGCCAGCAGGACTACCTCTCCTCGGCCCGGCTGCTTGGCGAGCGGGCGCCTTACATCATGTTCGCCGAGATCCTGCCGAACGTGATGCCGGTGATCGTGGTCGAGTTCACCGTGCGCCTTGGTTATGCCATCTTCGCGGTGGCCACCTTGTCCTTCCTCGGATTCGGCGTGCAGCAGCCAACCCCGGACTGGGGTGGTGACATCGCGGCGAACTACGGGCTGCTCGGGGCCGGCTACTGGTGGGAGACGCTGTTCGCCGCGCTGGCGATCGCCTCCCTCGTGATGGCGCTCAACCTGGTCACCGACGCGATCGAGCAGGTGATCTCCTCGTGACCGGGCCAGAGGCGGCGGCACCGGAGGCCGGGGCCGAGCCCGGGCCGACCCTGCAGGTCGCGAACCTCGAGGTAACCTACCGGGTCCGCGGGCAGAGCCGGGCGGCCATCAGGGACGTGTCGTTCCAGATCGGCAGCCGCGAGTCCTATGGCCTGGTCGGGGAGTCAGGCTCAGGCAAGTCGACCGTCGCGCTCGCCCTCACCAGGTACCTGCCGCGCAACGGCCTGGTCACCGGTGGCTCGGTCCGCATCGCGGGGAAAGACCCGCTGTCCATGTCCGGCGCCGCCCTGCGGGACCTGCGGGCCAGGACAGTGTCGATGGTGTACCAGGAACCTGGCCGGGCGCTCAATCCCTCGATCAGGGCGGGGCGGCAGATCGCCGAGGTCTTCGAGATCGCCGGCCTGGACCGCGGGTCGGCGCTCGACCGCGCGCTTGACATGCTGCGCAAGGTCCAGGTGTCCGACCCGGGCCGGGTCATGCAGGCTTACCCGCACCAGCTCTCTGGCGGGATGGCGCAGCGGGTGGTCGTCGCGATGGCGCTCGCGGCCGAGCCGACCCTGCTGATACTCGACGAGCCGACCACGGCACTCGACGCGACCGTTGAGGCCGAGGTTCTCGACCTGGTCGCCGGACTGCGCGCGGAGATGGCCACCTCGGTGCTCTTCATCAGCCACAACCTGGCCGTGATCGCCAGGATGTGCGACCGGGTCGGGGTGCTGTACGCGGGCGAGCTTGTCGAGGAAGGCCCGGCCGGCGTCGTCTTCGACCAGCCGAACCACCCGTACACAGTGGGACTGCTGCGCTGCATTCCCCGCCGGGGCCAGCGCAAGGACCACGGCAGGCTCGATGCCATCCCTGGCTTCCTGCCCGCCCCGGGTCAGGCGATCACCGGCTGCGTCTTCGCCGAGCGCTGCGGGCTCGTCCGGGACGAGTGCCGCACGGCACCGCCGCCCGCGTTCGGGATCAGGCCGGGGCATACCGCCCGGTGCTACCGGCACGAGGAGGCCGCGGAACTACCGCGCAGCACACCGCAGGACGCATCGCTGCCCTCGGCGGCGGCGCCGGACGACGCGATCGTCACGGTCAGGGCGCTGTCAGCCACCTATCGCTCCGGCGGCAGCGACGTCCAGGCGCTGCGCGGGGTCGACCTGCGGATCATCCGGGGCGAGACCCTTGGCCTGGTGGGCGAGTCCGGGAGCGGCAAGACCACCCTGGCCCGGGCGCTGCTCGGCCTGGTCGCGCCTGATCCCGGCGCTGTCATCGAGTTCGACGGCGGCCCGCTCCCCTCCGACCTGCGGCGACGTCCGCGGGAACTGCTCAGGGCTCTGCAGATCGTGTTCCAGAATCCCGACTCGGCACTGAACCGCCGCCATACGGTCAGGCGGCTCATCAGCAGGCCGCTCAGCCGACTCGCCGGGCTCTCCGGCGACCGGCTGGCCGAGCGGCTGGCCGATCTGATCAGGTCGGTCCGGATGGAACAGCGCCACCTGAGCCTGCGCCCAGGCCAGCTGTCTGGCGGGCTGAAGCAGCGGGTGGCGATCGCCAGGGCGTTCGGAAGCGGACCCAGGCTGGTCGTCTGCGATGAGCCGACATCGGCGCTTGACGTGTCCGTTCAGGCCGCCATCCTCAACCTGCTCGCCGACCTGCAGGCGAAGGAGCGGGTCACCTACCTGTTCATCTCGCACGATCTCGGCGTGGTGCGCTATCTGGCCGACCGGATAGCCGTGCTCTACCTGGGCCGCCTGCTCGAGGTCGGGCCGGCCGAGATGGTCTTCGCCGGGCCGCATCACCCCTACACCGAGGCGCTGCTCTCCGCCGTGCCGACCCTGGACGGCCAGCGCACCGAGCGGATCAGGCTGGAGGGCGAGATACCGTCGGCCGCCAGCCCGCCTTCTGGCTGCGTGTTCCACACCCGCTGCCCGCGCCGGCTCGATACCGGCGAGTGCGAGGCGATCGAGCCACCTCTCGCCGAGGTCGAGCCTGGCCACCTCATGAGCTGCCACATACCCATCGACGACCTGCGCCGCCGGCAAGGAAACGCCATGCTGAAGTGACTAGAAGATTGCGCAGGCTTTGGAAGTCCGATTAGGTAGGAAAACTGCTGTCCGGCTGACGATCAGCTGACGAACACACGGAGGCTGCCCGTGAAAATCGATCATCATCGGCTCGATCTCGTTCGCGCCGAGCACGGAGAGATTGCCAATCACGTCATCGATGAGTTCGTCGTCGGCCGCCTTAGCCGCCGTGACCTGCTCAGACGCGGCGCCGTAGTCGGACTTTCACTCCCTGTGCTCAGCACGGTGCTCGCCGCGTGCGGTAGCTCCCCGAGCTCGTCAAAGAGCAACGGCGGCAAGTCGGGGGCGAACGCCACCATCCGGGCCGGGATCGTCACCCCGACCGGTGCCATCAACCCGGTGACGGTCGCCGACCAGGGCGGCCTCGACATGCTGGCGCAGACCGGCGAGTACCTGTGCCTGTCCGATCAGACGCTCACCCTCCAGCCGGTGCTCGCGACGAGCTGGTCATCCAATTCGTCGGCCGACGTATGGACGTTCAAGATCCGCACGGGAGTCACCTTCCACAACGGCCAGCCGCTCACCGCCGACGACGTGGTCTACACCTACAAGCTCATGACCAACCCGAAGGCCGCTAACCCGACCCTTGCGGGCGTGCTGGTCCCCTCCGGAGTGCAGAAGGTCGACGATCACACCGTCGCCTTCCACCTTGAGGCGCCGAACGGCAACTTCCCCTATCTGACCTCCTCCGACAACTACAACATGATCATCCTGCCGAACGGCTACGACCCGGCCAAGTGGGAGAGCAGCTTCATCGGGACCGGGCCATTCGTGCTGAAGAGCTACACGCCGAAGCAGGGCGCGTCGTTCACCCGCAACGAGAAGTACTGGGGGACGAAGGCTCTGCCGGCGGCGACCGAGTTCACCTTCTTCGACACCGAGACTCCGCTCGTCCTGGCTCTCACCGGCGGGACGATCGACGTGGTCGGGCAGTTCTCGGTGGCGGGCGGCCCGCAGCTGCTGAACGGCAGCTACACCGTCAGCAAGCTGAGGTCGAGCGCGCATCGCGAGCTGTCGATGCGCACCGACGTCGCGCCGTTCACCGACCCGCGGGTCAGGCGCGCCATCGCCCTGACCCTGGATCGGCCGACCATCGTGAAGTCGCTGTTCAACGGGTACGCCGACATCGGCAATGACAGCCCGTTCGCGCCTGTGTTCCCTTCGACCAACAGCAGCGTGGCCCAGCGAGCCAAGAACCTGTCGCAGGCCAAGGCCCTGCTCGCGGCCGCTGGCCACGGCTCGGGCTTCTCCACCCAGCTGCTCGCCAACCAGCAGCAGGAGATCCCGCAGTACGCCCAGATCGTGCAGCAGTCGGCGAAGGCCATCGGGGTGACCATCGACGTCAAGGTGGAGCCGTCGTCGGTCTACTACGGCAAGGCCACCTTCGGCAACTCGGACTGGCTCGACGGCACCATGAGCCTGGTCGACTACGGTCATCGCGGCGTACCCAACGCCTTCCTCACCAACCCGCTCGAGACGATCAATGCCAAGACGGGCACCGGGTCGTGGAATGCCGCGCGCTTCCGCAGCTCGCAGTACGACAAGCTGGCCGCGCAGTACATCGCCGCCGTCGATCTGTCCACCCAGCGCACGCTGGCCGGGCAGATCGAGACCCTGCTGCTCGATCAGACCCCGATCATCTACGGGTACTTCTACAACTACCTGTCCGCCTGGACCAAGAATGTCGCCGGGGTCTACCCGACCGCCATCGGCCACCTGTTCCTTTACGGGGCCACCAAGAGCTGACCGGTGTCCCGGGGCGTGTTTCCCTGATCGTGGCCGCGGGTGGCGAGCCGCGCGGCGGGCGGTCGCGCAGCAGGCCGAAGATCCGGGAAACACGCCCTGGCCCGCGGCTCGGCCCGCGCGGCGATGCCAGAATCCCGCCCTGGCCCGCGCTGACGCCCGGATCATCGGGATGTACTCGGAGGGCTAGCGTCGACGCTAGCCGCGGCCAGCGTGCGCGGGATCGGGCTGGCCGAGGCGACCGACCTGGAGTGCCGGCGGCTGGCCCAGCCAGTCCTAATATGCTGGTTCTTTGTCTGAGCGTGAGGTGCACGGGGGTGCCGCCGAGGTTCGCCGCCCCGGTGTTAGTCGGGAAGGGTGACCATGACAGCCGCCGAGAACCGGCAGGACCTGCGGACGTCGGCCAAATCCGTTCCGGCCGGAACGCCCGGAGCGCCTGGAGCGCCCGGAGCGGCTGGGCAGGACCTGCCGGCCAAGAGCGAGGCGCACGGACACCAGCACCGCGACGTCTCCGGCGGCTGGCTACGCCCGTCAGTCTTCGGCGCCATGGACGGCCTGGTCACGAACGTGTCGCTGATCGCCGGGGTCGGCGGCGGCAGAGCGCCCGCGCACGTGATCCTGCTGACAGGGCTGGCCGGCCTGTCCGCCGGCGCCTTCTCGATGGCAACGGGCGAATACGTGTCGGTGTCTTCGCAGAACGAGCTTGTCGCCGCCGAGGTCCGCAAGGAGAGGTACGAGCTCGAGCACAACCCTGACGCCGAGCGCCGGGAGCTGGCCGCCGTCTTCCGTGACCGTGGCATCGACGCCGACCTCGCCGACCGGGTCGCCCGGCAGGTGTCAAGCCGTCCCGAGGAAGCTCTGCGGATGCACGTGCGCGAGGAACTCGGGGTGGACCATAACGAGCTGCCGTCGCCGTTCGTGGCCGCTGCCGCCTCGCTCGTCACGTTCGCGGCCGGGGCGCTGATCCCGTTGCTGCCCTATCTGCTGCACGTCGACTCACTGGCACTCGCCGTCGGGCTGGCGGCGGTGGCCGCCTTCATCGGCGGCGGGCTGGTGTCCAGGATCACCGACCGGTCGTTCCTGCACGGCGCGCTTCGCCAGCTGCTGCTCGCGGCGGCGGCCGCCGCGGCGACCTACGGTATCGGCACTGCCGTCGGCGTGGCCGTGCATTAACGCGGCCGCCTGCCGCACTGCTACCAGGTGTCGATGCCGAACGAGTCCTCGGCGTGACCGCCGGATGACAGCAGTTCCAGGTCGGCCTCGACCATCATGCCGACGAGTTCCTCGAAAGTGATCTTCGGCTCCCAGCCGATC
>DASWAA010000378.1:0-2621 GCA_036391385.1 Streptosporangiaceae bacterium | reverse complement strand
CGATGAGCGGGATGACGACGCCGAGCGCTGCCTTCGTCGCGGCGGCCGGGCGCAATCCGGCCCGGTCGATCCGGTAGGCGGAGGCGAACGTCGCCAGGACGCCGTTACTCCTGGTCACGAGCTCATGGTCATGCGCTGGCTCTCTTGCGCTCTGACGCCTGCACTGGCTCCGGATGTCGGGCAGCGGTGCTCGGCGGCTAGCTGGCGGCCGCCTTCTGCTTCATCGCCTTCTTGTAGGAGCGGACCGCGGCCAGGGACGCGTCGTCACTGATGTCGGCGACCGAGTAGTGCGAGCCGGCCTCGCCGAAGTGCCCGGCCGCCTCGCGCCAGCCGTCCGGCTGGACGCCGAGTTGCTTACCGAGCAGGGCGATCGTGATCTGGGCCTTGTAGCTGCCGTAGCCCGGCAGCTCGGCGAGCCGGCTGCGCAGTTCGGCGGCGCTGGCGGCCGTCTTCCAGAGCGCGCTGCCGTCTCCGTCGTACCGGTCGGCGACGATCCGGGCCAGTTCCTGCGCCCTGGCCGCCATCGCCCGCGGGAACCGGTGCAGCGCGGGCCGCTCAGCGAAGATGTCCGCGAGTGCATCGGGATTGAAGTCGGCCAGTTCCTGCGCCGTCGGCTCGTGGCCGAGCCGTAGCGCCAGCTGGTACGGCGAGCCGAACGCCTTCTCGAACGGGACCTGCTGGTCGAGCATCATCGCGAGCAGCAGCGCCAGCCCGTCGCGGGACAGGTACTCGTTGGATTCGGACCCGATCGGCAGTGACAGCGTCATCGTCTTCCTTCCAGAGCGATCGCGCTCCATCATCTCGCACCAGAACCGGCCGTAGTGCTCCGCCGGGGAGCTACCGTGGAGACAGGCTCGTGCGCACAAGCGAGTGAGACGGAATTCAGGACGGGACGATGCGATCCCGACGGGACAGAGGAGTCCGGTTATGTCGCGAAAGTGGCAGCTGGCTGCCGCAGGGGTCGCCCTTGCCATCATCTTGATGATCTTCGGCATCCCGCTGTGGGTACCGGTCCTCATCCTGGTGGCGGCCCTGGCGGTCCCGGTCGTGGGGTACCTCATGCTCGACTCCAACCAGCGTGCCCGGGTCCGCCGGATACGCGGGCGCAAGCAGATCGGCCGCTAGCCCGCGGACGGCTGTCTGAGGACAGGTTGCCCGACACCTGCCCGGCAGTCCCAGTCAGGCTGTAAGAACAGCGGACCTGGCGGTCAGAGCAGCGGATTTTTCGTGCGCAATGCCGGGAAGCGGCTGAAGTCACGGTCCGCCGTCCACAACTCGCGCACTCCGTGTGCGATGCACAACGCGGCCACCCCAGCGTCGTGCACGACAGGTCCCGCGATCTTTCCGTCGGCGAGAAGGCTGCTCAGCGCTGGCCAGTAGACGGTGCCTTCGCTGATGGGAACGGCGGAAGGTGATTCGAGCCAGGCGTCGATCTGGTCGATCGCCTCGCTCGTCGTGCTTGGCGGGTCGTAGACCCGCGGATGAGTCACGACCGAGAAGAACTCGTGCAGGCACGGCCAGGGCAGAGCCCACGGCGCCCTGCCCTCGGCGACCTCCCTGACTCGCGCCGCGGCTGCGGCATGAAATGGCGAGTCGGCTCGATGCGCGTACACGAGTATGTTCGTGTCGATGGCGATCACAGACGGTCACCGTAGATGATCTCGCGGAGGTCGGACCAACTGGCGGTCTTCGCCTCGGGCCGAAGACCGTGGCCGCTGACGCTGGCATCCCTGAGCACGAAGGCTGATCCGGAGCGGTGCCGGGTGATCACTGCCCTGAGCCCTTCTTCCACGAGAGACCTCAGCGTCGTGCTCTCCTCCTTGGCTATGCGCTGCGCCTCGCGCAGCAGCTCGTCAGGAAGCTCGACGGTCGTCTTCATATGGGTAACCATATCAGCATACCCATATGGCCATAGCTGAAAGACTCGACGGCGGGCGAAGGCTAGCTCAGCTGGCCTGGGTAGAGCAGGGACAGCTCACGCGGGTAGGCGGCGATCAGCCGCAGCTCGTCGTCGGTCAGCGGCCTGCTGGTCGCCGACGCGCAGAGCTGCACTAGCTGGAAGATCAGCTCCTCGTCCTCGCCGGTGTCGATCCCGAGCCCGTCCATCACGTGCCGGAACCCGGCCATGCCGCCGTACTCCCCGGTGAGCACGACCCGGCCGAGCTGGGCGTGCCAGTCCTGCGGGAACGGGCCGAGCGTGTCGTCGTCGTAGAGCTCGTAGTTGTGCCTGTCCTTGAGGGCGCCGTCGGCGTGGATGCCCGACTCGTGCGCGAAGGCGTTACGGCCAGTGCCTGGCTGGTTCTGCGGCAGCGGCTGCCCGAAGGCGTAACTCGCCCACAGCCCGAACCTGCGCGCCCAGGACAGGTCGAGCGGGTCGCCAAGCCGGGCCTGGTCGCTGACGCCGAAGCCGTGCTCGAAGGCCAGGATGCAGGAGAGCAGGTCGGCGTTGCCCGAGCGCTCGCCGATGCCGTTGACGCAGGTGTTGACCCACGCGTCCTGGCCGGCGTCGAGGTCGCCGAGTGCGCCGGCCACCGAGTTCGCCACGGCCATGCCGAGGTCGTTGTGGCAGTGCGTCTCGACCGGGATTGCCGTGGCGGACGCGAGCTTGGCGAACCGCTCCC
>DASWAA010000377.1:0-4746 GCA_036391385.1 Streptosporangiaceae bacterium | reverse complement strand
TCCGCTCCAGGGCCTCGTCCACGGCTGATAATGTCCTGGCCGCTGTCAGCGCGTTCGCTATGTCTTGCGTGGTCTGTTCCCAGCCGCGCAGGGTCGACCGCCGCTGTCGTGCGGCGGCCCGTAGTCGGCGCCGGTGATGCTCGTCACCCAGCCAGTCTCCGAGCGCGACGGCGAGGGCACCAGGATCGCCGGGAGGGACCAGCAGGCCGGGGAGGATGCCATCGGCGGTGCAGCCGAGCGCTTCGGGCAGCCCGCCCACCTCGGCGGCTATGACGGGCAGGTCGTGGGCGAGCGCTTCGGTAACGGTCATGCCGTAGGTCTCCGAGCGGGATGGCGCGACGAGCAGGTCGGCGGTGGTGTACGCGTGACTGAGCGCCGCGCCGGTCAGGACGCCAGCGAGCCGGATGCGGTTGCCGTAGCGCAGGCGCGTGATATGGGCCTGCAAATGCTCGACGAAGCCCGGGTCGCGATCGAGCGGTCCGGCCAGCACGCAATGCCAGTCCAGGTGGCCAAGCTCGGCGAGCGCCTCGACGAGGATGTCCTGCCCCTTGTGGCGGCCGAGGACTCCGACGCAGATCAGGCGGCCGCGGACGGGCCGAGCCGGAGCGGCTGCCTGATCGACGCCGGGCCGGGCGACGTGCACCCGGCGGGCCGGGATCGCGTATCGGGTCAGTACCTGCTGGCGGGTCCATTCGCTGGTAGCGATCACGCCGGTGGCCGCGCGGAGCACGACCCGCTCAGAGCGCTGCGCGCTGGCATCATGGCGTGCGTCGAGTGCGGTGGGCAGTGGCATGTGCAGCAGCACTGTCAAACGCATCCGGCCGGCGTGCGGCAGCAGCTGCGCCGCGGCCGGCGAGGCGATGAGCCCGTCGATCAGGACGATGGCACCGTCGGGGATGGCGGAAACGATGCGGGCCAGGTCGGCGCGGGCACGCGGGCCGGGTACCGGCCACGCCGCGGCGACGGTCGTGACCAGCACGTCCCAGCCGGCCTCGGCCATTCCGGCGCAGACGCGCCGGTCATACATGTTGCCGCCGCTGGGCTGGCCAGGATCGTCGAACCCCTCGGGAACTATTACATGCACCCGCACGATATTCCGGCCCTCCACAGCGCGTGCCGCACGAAACCAGCCGTACCGTCGTTTCCCGGCTGCACGGTGACGGTCAGCGGCTGCGACGCCCCCCACTGGTCGACTGCGACCGCGACATAGCGGGTGGCGCGGCGCGGGAGCGGTAGTTTACACACCGACCGGAGGCTGTCCGCGCACCCGCGGCCGCCCCTGACCGGGCGCACGATCACCCGGAGGATGCGGGGGTCTGGGGCACGCAAGCGCGCCGAGACGACCAGTCCCGTCGCGCGATGCCGGATTATCAGCGCCGCCGGAGGGGCGGGACGAGTCAGGTCGCGGATGGCTACCTTGACGAACGCGACCACCCGCGGATCGGGGGTGCTCCCGTCCAGGTCATCGAGCGCCCAGGCCAGCTCCATCGTGCCCATCGCGAACACGCGGCCACCGCTCGGCGCGGTCGCCCGGACCATGTCTGCGCTGTGGGTGACGCCGTCGGATCCTCGGAGGCGAGCGGTCATCAGCGGCACCACCTGACCAGCAAAGCAGCCAGGTTTCAGCGAGTCCCACTCGTAGCCGACAACCCCACGGATCACGTTCCCGGGCGCCAGGCCGGCAGCCGCCAGCCATGGATCGCTGCTCGGCCCCACCACCGTGTACGAGGTGGGCGGCGCGGTCAGATTGCGCTGCGCGGCCCACAGATGCTCGACTCCCATCAGCTTGCACTCGGGCTCGCCGAAGGTCCTGAAGAACCCGTTGTCGAGGCGCAGGTTGCGGACCGGATCGGTCAGGTGATTCCGCCACTCCACGATCGTTCGCTGGCCGCCGGCGTAGCGCATCCGCCATTCACCGCTGTTGGAACCGAACATCAGGTTCGTCGATCGCGCCAGCGCCCGATGGAAGGCGTCGCGCATGCGCTGCGTCCAGTACTCGTCGTGGCCGATCGCGAACACCAGGCGGTGCTGCAGCAGCGAGCCGGGCGCCCTGTCCGTGTCGGCGTCGGTCTGGTAAGAAACGTCGATGCCGTTATGCTCCAGGAAGCGGACCCAGGGCAGCTCCAGCCTCGTGACCATGCCGTAGAACATCTGCTGGCCGAAAGGACGATCGAACGACACCTCGACGGCGTGCCTGCTGGTGCCAAACTGGTAGAGGCTCTTGCCGCCCCAGGGGTTGTAGGCCTCCCACGTATTGACCGGCACCTGGACCAGCAACGCGGACGCGGGAGCCGTCGGGCTCTGGCGCACAATCAGCGGAACGCTTCCCACGGCGCCGTCGTGCGCGCCGTCGACGATCTCGAGCTTGGCCTCGTAGTAGCCGGAGACCGCGTCAGGCGGAATCCTGACGCGATCGGTCACGCGCCACGGGGCCCGGAACAGCCCGGCGACAGGGCCTGGTGTGGTTGGCGGGGGCTGCTCCATCGCGGCGCGGCTTGAGCGGCAGCCAGGCACGCACCCGATGAGGCGCCCCCCGACCCCCCGGTACCACCCCAGCCGGTAGACGAGCACGCGATAGCGCGAGCCAGGCGGCGCGGCCACGTGCAGGTGAAAGCTTTGCCCCGGGACGACGCTGGTTTCGGACGCATAGCCAGTGATCACCGTCCCTGCGCTGGCTGGGATCTTCCAGCCAGGGGTGCCTGG
The DNA here is from genome assembly GCA_036391385.1 of Streptosporangiaceae bacterium. Classification (GTDB taxonomy): domain Bacteria; phylum Actinomycetota; class Actinomycetes; order Streptosporangiales; family Streptosporangiaceae; genus Chersky-822. Next base: position 2,043 of record DASWAA010000377.1, on the reverse strand, counting down.
GAGTGAATTCTCTCGCTGCACCGGATTGGCGGCAACAGCGGAAGTCCCGGGCGCCGTGGAGGATGCGCATCCCGCGAGGACGAGCGCCACCATGATGGCGCTGATGACGGCCAGTCGGCTCATGAGATGGTGGAGGCCCCAGGGCCGCGAGACCCGGCAGCGAGGAACGCGGTTCCGAAGAACAACTCGGTCCAGCAGGGATCGGCCAGTTCTTCCTGCATGGCCGCGCGAATCGCTTCCCACGGCCGGCGCATTTGCCACTGGTCTATGGCGGCGAAAGGCCGCACAACTGCGGTTCCGAGCTGGGTGAGCCACCCAGGCGTGTTGTCCGGGATCTTGAGATCCAGCACGACCCAGCGTCCACCTGGGCGCAGAGCCGCGGAGCCGTGGGCGATGACCTCCGCGCACTCGGGCACCTGCGTCAGGGCGTACGTGGACAGGATCGCGTTGACCTCGGCCGGGAAGTCAAAGCCGGCCGCGTCGGCCTGCACGAGGCTGATATTGCTCCAGCCATTCGCCGCTATCCGCTCCTGGGCCTGTGCGAGCATCGCATCGGTCATATCGACGCCGAAGATCCGGCCGCTGGGGCCGATCACCTCCTCGATTAGCGGAAAGTTCGGGCCCGTGCCGCAAGCGACGTCGACGACGGTGTCACCCGCGCGCAGGCCTAGCGCTTGTACGGCCTGGCGGCGTTGTGCCCGATGCGGGTAGCCGGGTGCGGGGTAGAGCCAAGCGGTGACGTCGTAATGCTTCGCCTTCTTGCGGTATGTCTCGATCAGGCGCTCTCGCGTGCCGTCGGCCTGGCTCACGGGGCGGTTGCCCGCGTTGTGGACTCGACAGCAGCCTTGATCGCCACCATCTCTCGATCGCTGACGCGCTGAATACTGCCTTTGAGAAGGCCGGGGACCGCGCGCATGATGCCCGCGAGGTCGACCTCAATCCACATCATGGCGTCGGTCTGCCCATCGTCCAGCGGCTCGAATTCCATTCCCCAGCGCGCCGCGGACGTACCCATCGGCCCGGCGAATGCCACGTAGCGGGGTGCCTCGACAGTGGTCACCTGCTGACTCCGGCCGCGGCTCAGCCAGAGTGGCCCCTTCGCCCGCTGGTCCAGCACCGAGCCGGGCTGAAACGGATTTCCTCCGCGAACCTGGCATTCGAGAACCGTTGGCGCCCACTCCTGCCAGCGTCCGACGTTACAGATGTACTCAAACGCCTCACCGGCGCTGCAGGCGATTGTTATGCGGCTCTCGGTTCTGATAGTCATCGGGTGAACTCTGTGTCAATCACTTTCGGCCAGCCTCCATCCTGCGGCCGAGCTGAACCGCGCCCGCCGCTGATCCGTCATCTTGACACAGGATGGTACGTATCACTGGCGGGCACGGTTCGACCCGAGAGCGAGCACCATGTCGACGGCGCTAGAGCGGGCGCGGGCGGCCGCCCACCCAGCGGGCGAGTACGCGGGCCAGGAGAGCTTCATGCGGGCGAGCGAGATCCGGACGCTGGCTCATCAGGCCCGGATCGGCTCCGGCAGCTCCGTGCTCGACCTGTGCTGCGGGATAGCCGGACCCGGCCGGATGATCACGGCGGAGGCGCGATGCCGCTACCTGGGTGTCGATCACTGCGCCAGCGCACTGGCCACCGCCCGCGAACTGGCCGGGGATCTCCCCTGCCGCTTCGGGCAAGCTCACCTCCCGCCCCTGCCTGACGGTCCCTTCGAGGTGGTACTCCTGCTGGAGACGATGCTGGCCTTTCCCGACAAGGAGGCGCTGGTGGGTGAGGTGGCGCGGGTGCTGGAGCCGGGCGGGCGCTTCGCGTTCACGGTCGAAGAAGGCCGGCCGCTCACCCGGCAGGAGCGGACAAGGATGCCTGCCGCCGATACCGTCTGGCTCATCGAACTGGCGGAGCTGACGGGCGTGCTCCGCGAGGCGGGGTTTACCGTGATCTGGCAGCAGGAGTGCAGCTCTTCCCATCAGGCGACAGCTACGGCGCTGCTCCGCTGTTATCAAGCTGACGCACCCCAGATCGCCGAGCAGATCGGAA
>DASWAA010000376.1:0-6585 GCA_036391385.1 Streptosporangiaceae bacterium | reverse complement strand
AGCTGAGCGCCGTGTTCCTCGCGGCAGGTGTCGGCCTGCGGCTCGGCTGGACGGTGGTCGATCCCGGGCCTCGGCCGCGGGTCAGGGCACTGGCCGAGGAGGGCAGGTCGTTCGTGACGGCCGTCATCGGCCTGGCATGCGTCCTGCTCGTCTCCGGCCTGATCGAGGCGTTCGTCACCCCGTCACCGCTGCCGCCCTGGGCCCGGATCGGGATCGGCGGCGTCGCCGAGGCGGCGTTCCTGGCGTACGTGATCATCCTCGGCCGGCGAGCCGTCGCCGCCGGGGAGACGGGCGACGTCGACGCGCCGCCCGATGAGCAGCCGATCGCCGGCTAGCACGCGCCGATCGCCGCCCTAGCACGCGCCGCACGCCGGCTGGCACGCGCCGCCCTACAGCCGGCCGCTGGCCTTCAGGCTCAGGTAGGCGTCGGCCAGTTCGGGCGGGAGCAGGTCAGGCGGCGCGTCGACGATCTCGACGCCGGCGCGCCGGAGCAGAGCGCCGACGTGCGCCCGGCTGGCCTGAGCGCTGACGGCGGCCGCGGCGTCGTAGACGGCGGTGAGGCCGCCGCGGCCCTCAGCCATCTGGGTGATCCGGGGGTCGGCGACCGCGGCCAGAAGTACCTGATGCCTGGAGGACAGCAGCTGGATCCGCGGCAGGAGGCCCAGTTCGATCGCCGCCGGGTTGAGGTCGGTGAGCAGTACCACCAGGCAGCGCTGGCGCGCGATGCCGAGCACCGCGGCCGCCATCATCCCGATGTCGGGCTCAACCAGGTCGGGCTCGAGCAGGGCAAGCTCGCTGGTGATCGCCGCGAGCACGTCGCCGCGGCCGGCACCGACCACCCGGGTCCTGACCCGCCGGTCCACGGCGATCAGGTCGACCTTGTCGCCGGCCCGCACGGCAAGCGCCGCCAGCAGCAGCGCGGCATCCATCGAGGCGTCCAGCCTGGTGATATCGCCCACCCGCCCGGCTGAGGTTCGGCCGGTGTCGAGCACGATGACGATCCGGCGGTCACGCTCGGGCCGCCAGGTGCGGACGAGCACGTCCGCGTGGCGGGCAGAGGAACGCCAGTCGATCGACCTGACGTCGTCGCCGAGCACGTACTCGCGCAGCGAGTCGAACTCCGTGCCCTGGCCGCGGATCATGGACTTGTGCTGGCCGTCTAGCTCACGGAGCCTGGCTAGCTTCTCCGGCAGGTGCTTGCGGGCCAGGAACGGAGGGAGCACCCGGATCGTCCACGGAGCCGGCAGGCTGCGCTGCCGGGCGGCCAGGCGGAGCGGGCCGAGCGACGCGATGGTGACCGCACCGCCCGCGTAGTCGCCCCGCCGCTGCGGGATCAGCGTGGTCGTCAGGGACGCTCCCTCGCCGCCGGGCAGCGAGACGGCCGACCGGGACGGCTGCGCCGCCGCGCTTGGCCGCCAGCCGTCCCTGACCGCTCCGCGAAGCCTGCGCTTGCCGTTATTCGTCACGGTCAGGGTCACAGTGCCGGACTGGCCGAGGTGGATCTTGGTGTCTCCGGACCGTGCGACAGCGACCGCGCTGAGAGGGGCAGCCAGGACCAGGTCGGTGGCGATCGCGAGCAGGAGCACGACGTTCACGACTCCGAACGCCCGCCAGCTGCCGGCGACCAGTACGACGAGACCGCCCGCTAGCGCGACCAGCGCCGCGCGCCCCGTCAGCGTCATCGCGGCACTGGGACCGATGCGAGCAGGCCCTGCAGCACCCCGTCGGCGGTGGCCCCGTCAAGCTCGACCTCAGGTCGCAGCTGAATCCGGTGCCGGAGGGTCGGCCTGGCCAGCGCTTTCACGTCGTCGGGCGTGACGTAGTCCCGGCCGGACAGCCAGGCCCAGGCGCGGCTGGTCGCCATCAGCGCGGTCGCGCCCCGCGGCGAGATGCCCAGGCGCAGCGAGGCTGAGATGCGCGTCGCCCGGCAGATATCCACGATGTAGCCAGTGACCTCGCTGGAGACGTGCACCGCGCGGGCGGCGTCCTTGGCCTGCGCGAGATCCGCTGGCCCGGCGACGCGCCTGATCCCGGCCGCGCCTAGATCGCGCGGGTCGAATCCGGCGGCGTGCCGCTCGAGTATCGAGATCTCGTCGGCTCGTTCCGGCAGCGGCACGGTCAGCTTCAGCAGGAACCGGTCAAGCTGTGCCTCGGGCAGCGGATAGGTCCCCTCGTACTCCACCGGGTTCTGGGTCGCGGCCACCAGGAACGGCACCGGCAGCGGGCGCGGCTCGCCGTCCACCGACACCTGCTGCTCCTGCATCGCCTCGAGCAAGGCGGCCTGGGTCTTGGGCGGCGTCCGGTTGATCTCGTCGGCAAGCAGCAGGTTCGTGAAGACCGGCCCGGCCCGGAACTCGAACCTGGCGGTCCGCGCGTCGTAGATCAGCGAGCCGGTGACGTCACCGGGCATCAGGTCAGGAGTGAACTGCACCCGCTTGGACTCCAGCGACAGCGTCATGGCCAGGGCTCGCACGAGCAGGGTCTTGGCGACTCCAGGAACGCCCTCGAGCAGCACATGCCCCTCGCAGATCAGCGCGATCAGCAGCCCGCTGACGACCGAGTCCTGACCCACGACGGCCTTGGCTACTTCGGAGCGGACCTCGGCCAGGGCCATCCTCGGGCCGTCGCCCAGGCGCTCCTGCGGCCGGGTGTCAGCCGGATCGTCGGCAATCACTGCGAACGTACCTCTCTCTCGAGTTCGTCTAGGTTACGGGCAAGGTCCACGAGCTCGGCGTCGCTGGCAGGCGTCGGCCCGTAGATGATCCCCGCTATCTCCTGCTGACTCAGCCGGGAGCGACCGGACAGGACTGCTGCGACAGCCTCAGGTGCCGCGTCCGTGGCCACGCCGAGGGCCGGCCGCACCCGGGCAAGCATCGCGGACCGGAGCGCACTGGCTGCCCGGTCCCTGGCTCGCCGTGACTGGTACAGCCTGGCGTGGCCTTCAACGGTCTCGCTGGCGCGGACCACGACAGGCAGGTTCTCCGCGATCAGCGGCCCGAAGCGGCGTGCCCTCCAGATGATCGTGAGCGCCAGCGCGACGCACAGCTCCGCGATGAACAGCCAGACCCGGGCCGGGAGCAGCGGCGGTACCTGCCGCCCCGGACTGGATCCCGGGCCGCTCGCCGCTGGCGCCACGGCGGGTTCCGGGGTGAGCCAGACGATCAGGTGCTGACCGCTGAGCAGGTTCAGGGCCAGCGCTGCGTTGCCGTTGCGAGCGAGATAGCCGTTGCTGAGCGCCACGTCGCCACCCAGGATCGTGATCGTGCGCCCGGCCTGCGGGTACCGGACGAGCGATGGATCACCGCCGTTCGCCTGGTAGCAGGAAGCCGCCTGAGGCGGCGCGGCACCGTAGGTGTAGCCGGCGACGTTGGCCGGCCCGGCGAGGGTCGCCGCGCGAAGACCGCAGTTCGGCCGCACGACTCCGCCGCTTGATGACGTCGGGAATGACGCGACGAAGACGTGCGGCGCGAGCGTGCGCAGCGAGCGGGGTCCCGGTGCCATGATGACGAGATCCGCGCGCGCCTGCCGCAGTTGCGCGAGCTGGCGTGGCGCGAGCAGGTCAGGACTGGTGATGACCAGCGTCGCCGCGGACGGTCCCGCCCCGGGCGACCCGATGGCAGCCAGGGCCGATGCCGGGCTGTAGGCACGGACGACAGTGAATCCCCGCTCGCCGAGCAAGTCACTCAGTGCGCTGGTGCCCTGTGGCCCCGAGTCCGCGGGGTCGAGGTAGCTGTTGCTCTTCGGATGCCACACCGCCACCGCGATCGCGAGTCCGGCGAGGGCGAAGAGGGCGACGAGAGTCAGCGGCAGCCGCCACCGGCGCCAGCCGTCCGGCTCGCCGGTGGCTGGCCGGCGGAGCGATGGCCGGCGGTCGGGCCGACGCAGGCGACGGCCAGGTATGCCGGGTCCTGGCGGGCCGAGGTCCGGGCTGGTCTGCACGGCGGCGCTCATCGAGGCACCACGAGCGCGGGCAACGGCGCGGTCTCGCCAGATTCCGGCCGGGCTGCGCGGACCTGCTCATCGAGCCGCATGACGGTGTCGTAGCCAGCCTGCGTGCCGTCCTTGTCGCCATACCTGACGTCGTCGAAGAGCCGCGTCACGACCCGCAGGTCATCGGCGAGACCGGGCAGCTTGCTGCCAGCCTGCGCTGCGAGCTCGTCGGCCGTGCGGTCGGCCCTCGGCGGCAGGATCTCCCGCTCGTCCAGCTCGGCGGCGATCGCGCGGACTCCCTCGACGATGGCCCCGGCGTAGTCGCCGTCCTCCGCGAGCTGCTGCGCGGCCCGGCGGTAGTCCGCCGCGGTCTTGTTGTCCCCGTCAAGGACAGACCTGGCACGAGCTCGCCGGGCCCTGGCCGGGCGGACCCAGAAGACAACCACGATGACCACGACAACGACGAGAGCCGCCAGGACGATCAGCCCGAACCAGCCGTGCGGCACCGAGCTACCCGCAGCGTCGAGCAGGCGGGCGATCTCTCTGACCACCCGCTGCCACCAGCTCACCTCGCCAAGCTCCTGCCGGGCCAGCCGCCGGGCATCCCGTCGGCCGATCAGCGGACCGCCCGTGCCGGGCAGGGCTCGCAAGAGGCTCGCAGAGCTGATCGAGAGTACGGTCATGCAGGCCGCTCAGGGCGCCGACGGGCTGGCCAGGCTGGCCAGGCTGGCGGTCGCGAACTCCTCGCCGTCTAGCTGCCGACCTTGCCCTGACTGCAGCAGCACCAGATCCAGGCCCTCCTTGCGCATTCGCATGTCGGCATAGACGAGCACGAGGACACCAGCCTCGACTCCGGTGCTGAGGGTGAGCAGGACGATCTCCCAGACAGCGAAGACAGCGATGAGCACGACCGGCACGGCCGACGCCGTGGTGCCGCCATTCGCCGTGGCAGCGCCCGCGAAGCCGAGCACCATGAGCAGCGGGAAGGTCGTGGCGTAGCTGATCAGGTCGATGACGAGGTAGACGAGCAGGTAGATGCCGAGGACCCGCCAGTAGCTGCCGCGGACCAGCTGCCAGGATCTGGCCACGGCCCGCAGCGGGTTACGCCGCTCGAGCACCACCACCGGAATGGTCAGGCTCAGCATCGGGCCCAGCCACCAGGTCAGCGGGATCCCGATGAGGAACACCCAGCCCTTGATGAGCAGGGAGAGCGGCACCCAGACCGCTGCGAAGCCCAGGCTGAACAGCACGATGGTCAGGAGCACCCAGCCGGGCCTGGACATCCGCACCGCCTCGCGCAGCCGGAGCTTGCGGCCGAGCAGCGCCCGGCCAAGGGCGGCGATGAGACCGCCCGGCAGGATGGTCGTGGCCGCGAGCACGACCGGCACGATCAGCAACGCCAGCGGCTGGCTGGTCCTGCTCGCCGCGAAGGCGATGCCGGCGCCGAGGATCGCCGTGGTGGTGATGACGATGGCGCTGAGCCCGAAGGTGGCGCCGGGATTCTGCCGGATCAGCGCGAAGCCGCCGCTGAGGATGTCGCCGACGCTGAGTGGCCGCAGCGGAATGCCGCCAGGAGCCGGGGCGCTCACGGCGCTGCTCAGCGGGACCGGCTGCCAGTACGGCCCCGGCGGGGCGCCGTATCCGGGTGGCGGCCCGTATCCGGGTGGCGGCCCGTATCCAGCCGGAGGCATGTATCCAGCCGGAGGCATGTATCCGGGTGGCGGGGGAGTTGCAGGAGCCGGTGCGTACCCGGCCTGCGGCGGGCCTTGCCCGGCCGGGGGCTGGGTGTCTGTCATGCTCGTCTCCTGGTCTGCGGCATGCGGGCGCCGAACTGGGCGGCCTGGGCCCGCAGCGCTGATGACCACCGCCCATATTCGCACAAACCAAGGGAACGCGCGCCGGACCGTCGTCGGCGAGCCTGCTGGTGCCGTGCACCACGGCAAAACCACAGCGCGGCGTCGCGGCCCGGCTGCCTGAGCCCGGGCCGCGACCCGCGGTCGCCTGCGCGACTGCTAGTTAACGAAGACGCGCGGATGGTTCCGGACGCTGAAGTCCTTGACCGGGCCGAACGTCGCGGAGAAGTTCCCCTTCTTCGGGCAGGCAGCCGAACCCGACACCAGCGAGAAGACCTGGTCCTTGAAGACGTTCAGGTTTCCGCGGTTGACGAACAGGCCCTTGACCCTCGCCGCGCCGTAGGTGCAGTCGATCGTGCCGATCACGGTCTTGAGCGTGAGCTTCGTCCGTGCCTTGAACAGCACGATCTGGTGCTTGCCCGCTCCGCTGACCGAGGTCCGGTACGGCAGCCCGACGACGGCGACGGCCTTGACGCCGACGACACCGCCGATGCCCTTGGACGTGCACTTGGCGAAACTCTGCCCGGTGAGCTTCTCAATGGCGAAGCCCGGACTTGACGGATTCCTGACCACCTTGTCGGTGAAGGATGACTGCTTGCAGGTAACACCGTTGGTTGTGCCCGGTGATGTGAAGCCAGCCGTCGTTCCCCTCTTCAGGCTGGCCTTCAAGATGGCGCCGACCTTCACGGCCGTCCCGCCAGTCTTTCCGATCGTCAGGACGGCCGGCCGTCTCGCCGGGCTGTGCGTGGCGGCGGAAGCCGCCGTGAGCGGCAGGACGCCGAGCACCAACGTGCCCAGCGCC
>DASWAA010000375.1:0-8057 GCA_036391385.1 Streptosporangiaceae bacterium | reverse complement strand
CTCCCGGCCTGGCCTGGCCTGCCGGACCTGGCCTGGCCTGCCGGACCTGGCCTGGCCTGCCGGGCCTGGCCTGCCGCTTATCGTGGACTTCTCTCAGACGGTGGCCTTTTTTCAGTCGGTTCCGACTGAAAAAAGACCACCGTCTGAGAGAAGTCCACGATAAGCGGCAGGCCAGGCCCGGCAGGGCAGGGCAGGGCAGGCCCGGCAGGCCCGGCAGGCAAGCCAGGCAAGCCAGGCAAGCCAGGCTCGGCAGGCCAGGCCCGGCAGGGCAGGCCACGCCCGGCGGGGCAGGCCAGGCCGGGCGCCGGACCAGGGCAGGCCGCGGCACGCAGGCCAGACGTGCGACCCGGCAGTGGCGAGACCGGCGCGCGGTAAGCGCCAGGGCGGCGCTTGGCCCAATGCCCTTAGAACCGTGCCCGGTATTTCATTATAGGTAGCAAAATGCATATTTTCGCTTTCCAGGGAATCGCTCTAGAGTTGACGAGTGGATGCAGAGCAGCCCCGCTCGGGGACAACCGCACCACGGCTCATGGTGCGGTTCGGCGGAGCCGAGCGCAGCCTGCCGCCCGGCCCTTCGTACCTGATCGGCCGCGACCCGGCGTGCGACCTGGTCGCCACTGATGGCCGCGTGTCCTGGCATCACGCGGTGCTCCGGCTGGAGGACGGCGGCTGGACCCTGACGGACAACGGCAGTACCAACGGCACCTTTGCCGCTGGCCGGCGGATCGACCGGCTTGAGATCACCGGTGAGTGCCTGATCCGATTGGGTCATCCGGATGACGGGCTGGTCCTGGGCTGCGCGGCCGAGCCCCGGGCTAGTGCCACTCCCGCTACCCGCGTAGTGATCCGGCCGGCCGCAGCCGGTGCTGGTCCGGCAGCCGGCCAGATGCCGCCGTCCGGCCAGGTGCCGCCGTCCGGCCAGGTGCCCCCGTCCGACCAGCTGCCGCCGCGAGCAGAGCCGACGATCCCGGCCGGTGACCAGAGCGCCGCCGGCTCGGTGCCTGACGGCACCCTGCGCATCGGCTGGGCGCACGACAACGACATCGTCGTGTCCGACCCCAGCGTCGCCCGTTACCACGCCGAGATCCAGATCGTGCCCGGCGGCCATCGCATCGTGGACCTCGGAACCGCCAACGGCACCTTCGTCAACCAGGAGCGGGTCACGACGGCGTCGCTAGTGCCGGGGGACGTCGTCGGCGTCGGTTCCGCTGCGTTCCGGCTCGTCGACGGCAGACTGCAGGAAGTGATCGGAGCCGGCGGTTACGTTGAGCCCGCTCCGCCGCCTCCTGGGCCGGCTGGCGCTGCGCCCGGGCAGCCTCCGCGGCCTTCCGACCAGCCTCCGCCGCCTTCCGACCAGCCTCCGCCGCCTTCCGACCAGCCTCCGCGGCCTTCCGGGCAGGCCGCTCCCTCTTCTCCCGCATTCCAGACGCCAGTCACGAGCGCCGGCGACGGCCAGGTCAGCGCCGACGCCACGATCGAGATCCCGTACGCGATTCGCTGGCTCGTGCCGAAGGGCGAGCGGTTCGCGAACTTCGAGATCCTGAACGACAACGACACGCAGCTCGACTACTACCGACGGTTCGGCCATATCTATGCGGTCGGTATCCCGACGAAGAAGTGGCGGCTGGTCGTGGTCTCCGACCCTGACCTGCTGGACGAGGTGGCGGCCGACGAGGAGAGATTCGGCAAGCGGGTCGAGGAGATCAACTTCTTCGCTCAGCTGAGCAACTCCCGCGGTGGCGGGCTCTCGGTGATCGGCGATGGACCGCACTACGAGCAGGTTCGCCGGGTCATGCTGCCGTGGTACTCACCGCAGAACCAGCGGACTCAGCTGCACTGGATGAAGGAGCAGGCACGCAACCTGGTTGACGCCTGGTCCGCGATCCCGGACGACGAGCCGATCGACGCGCGGGCCCGGATGGAGCGCTACACGCTCGAGGTCTCGGGCAGAGGCGCGTGCAACTACGACTTCGGCCTGTTCGACGGTGGCGAGCCGCTGCCGTTCGCCACGGCTGTTCCGGAGAGCACGAAGGAGAGCATCAGGCGGGTCGCCGACTCCTACCCCGACGTCACGCTCTTCGCCGGGCGGGAGCGCCGGGAGCGGGTCAGGCGCTACCGGAGTCAGAACGAGGAGCTGTTCCGCACTGCCGACAGCCTGGTGCGCGGCCGCATGAACACCTGTCCGCTCGGCCAGCAGACTGACCTGCTCACCAGGCTGCTGACCACGCCTGACCCGGACACTGGTCAGCTGCTTGACGCGGATACCGTGCGCGACCAGATCCTCATGCACCTGTCCAACGGGTTCAACGGGCCGGCGATCACCGGATCCTGGCTCGCCTACGTGCTCGCCACGCATCCAGAGGTGGAAGAGAAGCTGCTCGCCGAGATCGACGGGATTACCGGCGGCGACCCGGACTACGACCTGGAGTACGACGACCTGTTCGCGCTGACCTACACGACGCAGGTGATCAAGGAGACGCTGCGGATCTACCCGCCGCTCCCGGTCACCATCAGGCGCAGCCTCAAGGACGGGACACTCGGCCGGTACCGGATCCGCAAGGACGACATCATCCTGGTCGGCACGCTCGCCGCGCAGCGCGACCCGCGTTACTGGGGACCGGAGCCCGACAGGTTCGACCCCGGGCAGTTCGCGATCGAGAAGGTGGTCGACCGGCCGCGGCACGCGTTCATCCCGTTCTCGATCGGCAAGCGGCAGTGCATGGCGCAAGAGGTCACGTTCATGATGCTGCGCGTCATGCTGTTCGAGGTCTGCAAGCACTACCGGCTGCGGATCGCGCCCGGCGCGACGGTCGTAAAGAACACCGTGGTGACCACCAAGCCCGCCGCGGTTCCGATCGTCCGCCAGCCGCGGGAACGGGCAGCGAGCCGGGTCGCGCCCGTTGCCGAACGAGATCACCCGAGTGCCTCCGTTCCCGCGAGGGTCAAGGCGCCGACGCCAGTGCCGGCTCCGGCGGCCGGGCGTGACTGGGGAACGCCGACCGAGATCCCGGCGACGAGCACCTACCAGCATCTGGTGATCGCCTACGGCAGCAACTTCGGCGCGAACAAGGAGCTGGCCGAGCAGTTCGCTGAGCGGAGTCATTTCCACGGCTACTCGAGCGACGTGATCACGCTGAACGAGCTCGCCCAGTCGCCGCCGCGCGAGCAGCCCTGGCTGCTCGTGGTCATGACCTCTACCTACACCTCGAATCCGCCGTCGAACGCGGCCGCATTCAAGTCCTGGCTGGAGCGCACCGGCCCGGGCACGCCGACCTGGCGCAACTGCCAGTACCTGGTCTGGGGGCTCGGCAACAGCCAGTGGAACGCGTTCCTCGCGTTCCCTCGCTACGTGCATAAGAAGCTCGCCGAGCTCGGCGCTACCCCGCTCACGGAGTTCGCTTACGGGGACGTCGGCTCGCCGATCTGGGAGCGCCGGCATGACGAATGGAACGCGCACGTCTGGCCGGTCCTGCTCGAGTTGTCCGGCGCCCGGCCGACAGACGCCGCCGCCGCGCGTACCCTGGCCGAGCAGGCCGCGGCGGGTGCCCTGACCGGTCCCGACTCGAACACGGCCATGCAGCGGTCGCTGACCGGCCAGCCGATCCCGTCGCGACCGTCGCCCTCGGCTCGCGGCACGAGCGTGTCGTCGGTCATGCGCCTGATGTCGTCGGCCTCCTGGCGCCGTCCGGCACGCGGCACAGTTTCCGAGACGGCGGCCGATGGTGGCCAGACGCAGCAGCGGGCGTTCCTCGCCCCGGTGATCCTCACCAACACCGCCGGGATCTCCACGGTCGAGGCACGCGTCCTGGCCTGCCGGGAGCTGCAGGCGGAGCAGTCACCGAAGCGGACCAGGCATCTGGAGCTGAGCCTGCCGCCTGGCGTCACCTATCGGGTCGGCGACCACCTCGGCGTCTGCCCGAAGAACGACGAGGAACGGGTCGAGCGGCTCGCTGAGCGCCTTGGCGCCGCGCTGGACGGCGTCTTCATGGTGCCGCCGACGATGACCGTCCGCGCCGTGCCGAAGGGCGTGGTGCTGCAGGTGCGCAACGTTCTCACCAACCTGGTCGACTGCACAGGCCGGCCGACCGAGCCGCTGCTCGACCTGCTGATCTCCAAGGCCGCCGATCCGGCCGAGTGGTCGAAGCTGGCGGAGATCCGCGAGGTTCTGCGGACACCCGAAGGTCCGCGGTCATCGTTGCGCGCGGCCATCGACGGGGGTGGCTACGACGTGCTCGCGCTGCTCGAGGAGTTCCCGTCCGCCCGGCTGAATATCTACGAGTTGCTGCGCGTCGCTCAGCCGCAGCGTCCGCGCTACTACTCGACGAGCTCGAGCCCGCTGATGCACGGCGAGTCCGTCGCGCACGTGACCGTCGGCCTGGAGGCCACGCCCGTACCCGGCATGCCCGGTCATGACTTCCGTGGTGTGAGCGCGCAGTACATGCACTCGCTGCGGCCAGGTGACCGGCTGAACATCTTTCACGACAGCGCAGACGGGTTCCACCTGCAGGACGACGTGACTAGGCCGATGATCTTCGTGTCGGTCGGCACCGGGTTCGCCGCGATGCGAGCCTTCCTGTGGGAACGGCTGGCGAGGAAGCAGGCAGGTGCCGCGCTTGGTGAAGCCGTGCTCTTCAACGGCATCCGGTCGACCAGCCTCGACTACATCTACCGTGACGAGATCGAGCGGTTCACCGCCGAGGGTGTACTCGACCATCTGCACATCGCGACGTCGCGCGAGCAGCCGGACCGCCGGGAGCATGTGCAGGACCGGATCCGGGCGCAGGGCGCGCTTGTGTGGCGGCTGCTGGCCGCTGAGGGCTACGTTTACGTGTGCGGCTCACCGCCCATGCGGGACGCCGTTCGCGCCGCCTTTGTCGACGTCGTCGCGGAACACGGGACACAGGCGCGCGGGCAGGCGGAGGCCTACGTCGACGGGCTTGAGGCGACCGCACATTACCGCCCAGACCTCTGGGGCTGATTCCTGGGAGACCGAATGGACGTCCTCGCGCTGATTCTCACCGTCGCGGCGCTGATCATGTTCCTGTTCGCGGCCAGCGGCCGGGAACTGCGCCGCTTCAACGAGATAGCGCTCGGGCTCGTCTTCCTCACGGCGGCTCTGATCTGCCAGTTCACGTCCATTACCAACACGCATATCGGCCGTTGAGCCGGTGGCGGCATCCGGTCAGGTTTGTCTAGCGCCCCGGGCCTGTAGCGGGGCCGCGTGCCTGGTGCGCTCGGTCGTGGGTCGGTCAGTCAGGCGGCCCTACGACGGCTGTGCAGGCGACGAATGACACCGAATGGGCATCGTCCGCCATCCAGCGCATCGTCGGGCTGGTCGGGCTGGTCAGGCTGGTCGGGCTCGTCGGACCGGTCTTCCTGGTTCGGCTCGGTCGCTTCAGCAGGTATGGCTAGCGCCCGCTCGTCGGCGCTGCCGCGTGGACGTCGGCCGGACTTGCGGTCGGCGTCAGCTGCCCTTTGCCACGCCGTCCCGTTGTCCGATTCCGGCTCGGCCTTCCAGCCGATCATGTGTGCCGCCCGAATCCCCAGCGACCGCTCAGCCGAGCGGCACAGCTTACGTGGCGCGCGGCGGGGAGCGGCCGGAGCCTGAGAAGGCCAGTGCCATGTCGGGGATGGGCCGGTGCCATGTCGGGGATGGGTCGCGCCATGTCGGCGCGGCCGTGGGCAATCGCTCGCCGATGATCTCTCGTCCGGTACATCCGATCACTACCCCCGGTGCTGGGACCCGACGTAATTCGACACTCAAGCGAACCGCCAGCTATGGATAGCATGCCGTCTAAATCAGCGCAAACCGTTACCACCGCTAGTCCTCGGAACAGCCTCGGACCGGCTCGGACAGGCTTTTGAGCTGCCTGACCCGCGTCCTGGCCGGCACAGCGTGCAGTGACCTGCTGTAGCCACGGTCGGGCCCTTAGTCCCTGCCGGATGCCATGCGGATCGGCGTACCGTGCGGTCATGACGAAACTCGGCCAGCGTCAGCTCAGGGACGGGCGGACCGTCGTGCTGCGCCTGGCCGTCCCCGGTGACGTCGCGGCGATCGCGCGGCTCTACATGGAGCTTTCGCCTGAGTCGTTCCGCAGCAGGTTCCAGAGCGGCCGGGCGGCTCCTGCGCTGGCTGACCGGCTTGCCCGCTTCGATGGGCCGTCAGGAACGGTGTGCATCGTCGCGGCCGCGGATGACCGGACCGGACGGCTCGCTGCCGAAGCCCGGAGCGTGCCGATGGGCAGCGATGTGGCGGAACTCGGGGTCACAGTCCTGGACGAGTACCAGGGCAGCGGCCTCGGTCACCTGCTGCTCGCCGCCTTGGTAGCGCAGTCCAGCCAGACCGGGCTCCAGCGACTCCGCGCCATCGTCAGCCTGTCGAATACTCCGATGCTGCGACTGCTCGAACCGTACGGCTGGGCACTGGCCGCGCCCACCGACCTTGCCGTTGCCAGCCTTGAGATGTCCGCGGTCGGAGGCATGCCAGGCTGGCCCAGGGACGTAACGGGGCGGCGGGTGCTGGTGGAGCAGCGAGGCATGTTCGAGAGCGAGCGGACTGCCTCGATGCGGCAGAACGGTGATGACGTCCGCCAGTGCCTAGGTCCAAGGCGCGGCACGGGGCACGCTTGCCCGCTCCTGGAATCCGGGCGCTGCCGGCTTGCCGAAGAGGCGGACCTTATCGTCGCGCTGCTCCCGTCTGATGACGAGGACTGTGCTCGCGTGCTCCAGGCGCACCGGCAGCGCTGGCCCGAGCGGCTCGCTTCATGACAGTGCTGTTCGCCACACGGCCGTTCGCCACACGGCTGCCCCGCTGAGCCCAGTCAGCGTGACAGCCGTGGTCCGGCGAATGCGGCAGTGCCGTCAGACGGCCTAGGAGGCCCGGCTCGTGGCCTGTGCCTGTCGAGTCGGCACGGGCCTGACCTGAGCCAGCTGACCGCGCTCGGTCAGCGGCGCTGCGGACGGGCGCCGCGCCTCAGCGGCCAGTGCACGGTGGGCGTACGCGACGGCGAAGCTCCAGCCGCCGACGAGGACAGCGGCTCCGATGGCGTTGAGCACGATGGCGGATGTCATCTTTACCCCTCACGAGTGGTTCGTCAGCGCGACCTCTGGGCGGCTGACGGAATCTGAAACGACTCCTCCAGCCTGCTGACGGCAGATGAGGCCATCGTGAGAAAGTCATTGGAGCGCTCACATCTTCGCCGGCCGGGGCGGGACCGGGCGAGCCGGCGGCTCGGCGCTAACGTGCTGTTCTCTGGCCGCCTGCGGCGCTGAACTTGCAGACAGCGCTGGCAGGGCCGCTCGGCGGCCCTGCCAGCGCTCAGGCCGGCTTATACGCCGTCCGTTGCCAGCCCGCAGCTTAGTGGTGCAGCAGGATGATCACGGCGACGCCAGCCGTCACGACGACCGTCGTGACCATGCGGCCGATGGCTGCCATCGTCCGGAGAACTTGCGTCAGCAGGTTGGCCAGCTCGGCGTTGACTCGGACAATCAGCCTCAGGACGATCACTGACGCGATGATCCCGAGGACTCCTGGCACTAGCAAGGTGTGCGTTGCTGAGGTCGCGGTTGCGAGTGGGCTGTGCAGCTTAGCGATGGCCATGTCGGCTCGCCCGATTGCCATCGACAGCCGCGGAGTTATTGTGGACATGGAGACTCTCCCGGTTTCGTAGGCCTGGACGTTTTCCTTGAGCAGGCACCCTCGTTGCAGCGGGGGTGCCTGCCGTTGCATTAGCTCTCTCTTAGTGATCTGCATAACGTGGCCATAAAGTGCCCCTTTCATTCGCCGCCTCTCCGCTGATATCAGGACAGCACGCGCCTCCTGGAGGCGCGCAACCTGGATATTCAGGCGGTGATACTGGGGAGCCTTGTCGGCCAGAATCCCCAGGGGCGGGGCGAATCGGCTGCGTTAAGCGGCCTGGGGTGGGCATTTGCCCGGTGCGCTGCGGCCCGTCGCAGGTGCCAGCGTGAGATTGCCGGACAGGGCCTGTGCACCAACAGGTCGGCCGGGCCGACCAATGACGTGCTATGTCATTACCGGCGCATGCGCATCTGAGCCT
>DASWAA010000374.1:0-4518 GCA_036391385.1 Streptosporangiaceae bacterium | reverse complement strand
GGCGAGGGCCTCACCGAGGCGGACATCGTCCGGTGGCTCGTCCAGCCTGGCGACAAGATCTCCGTCAACCAGATCATCGTCGAGATCGAGACGGCCAAGGCGGTCGTCGAGCTGCCCAGCCCCTACGAAGGGGTGGTCGCTGACCTGCTCGTGCCCGAGGGCACCACGGCCGACGTGGGAACGCCGATCATCTCGGTACAGGTGGGGGCTGCGGCCGGGCAGGCGGCGACCGGACAGGCTGAGCCCGGGCAGGCGGCGACCGGACCGGCTGAGCCCGGCGCTGGTGAGGGCGCTGCCATCGGGGCCGGCGAGATCTCGTCGCCACCCGCCGAGGGAGCGGTCGAGCCTGGCCTGTACGGCAGTCCCGCGCCTAAGGAAGAGCGGCAGGCGGTCCTGGTGGGCTACGGCGTCAAGCTGGGCGCGACCAAGCGCAGGGCGAGGAAGCCCAGCGCGGCGGCAGCACAGCCGTCGGCGCCCGGCCCGGCGGTACCCAGGCCAGCGCTAGCGCCAGAGCCTGCACCAGCAGGGGCGACTCTGCCCACAGCAGCGACGGGCATCGTCCGCCCGGCACCACGGGCAGCGGCGGGCAACGGCCACGCCGGCACCGCGCTGCTGCCGCCGGCGGCGAGCGGCGAGCGCATGACAGTCCTCGCCAAGCCGCCAGTCCGCAAGCTGGCGAAGGACCTCGGCGTGGACCTGACCTCGCTCACCGGGACCGGTCCGGCCGGGTCCATCACTCGCGACGACATCCAGGCCGCGGCCGCCAAGGCCATGCACTCCGAGGCTGCCGGGGCCGTCGCAGAGCCTGGTGGCCTGGTCAGCCCGGCAGCGATGCGGCTCGCTTCGCTGTCAAGGGAGGAGCGGTTCCCGATCCGCGGAGTGCGCAAGCACACCGCGGCGGCGATGGCGGCGAGCGCCTTCACCGCACCGCACGTCACCGAGTTCCTGCAGATCGACATCACCGCGACGATGGACGCTGTGACCAGGCTCAAGTCGCTGCCTGAGTTCGATGGCATCAGGGTGTCGCCGCTCGTGCTAGTGGCCAAGGCGCTGCTCGTCGCGGTCGGACGGCATCCGATGGTCAACTCGTCCTGGGACGAGGCTGCTCAGGAGATCGTCGTGAAGTACTACGTCAATCTCGGGATCGCGGCTACGACCGACCGTGGACTGGTGGTGCCGAGCCTCAAGGACGCCCACGCGCTCACGCTGCCCGAGCTAGCCCGGGCGCTCGACAACCTGGCGCAGAACGCCCGGGCCGGCAAGTCGACGCCGGCCGACCTGCGGGGCGGCACGATCACGATCACCAACGTCGGCGTCTTCGGTATCGACACCGGGACGCCGATCATCACCCCCGGTGAGGCCGCGATTCTCGCCTTCGGGCAGGTCAAGGACGCGCCGTGGGTCGTCGGCGGGCAGCTTGCCGTCCGCAAGGTCTGCACGCTCGCGCTGTCGTTCGACCACCGGATCATCGACGGTGACCTCGGCTCCGCGGTCCTGCGGGACGTCGGGGCCATGCTGACCGATCCGCTGCGGATGCTCGCCTGGTCCTAGTCTCCTCGTCGGATTCCTAACTCAGCCGGAGCGCGAATGATCAGGCACGTGGTGGTGATCTCCTGGCTGCCCGGGGCAACCCAGGAGCAGCGGCAGCGGGTGAGCGACGAGCTTGCGACGCTCCCCCCGCTGATGGCAGGACTGCGGAGCTACACGTTCGGCCCCGACGAGGGTATGGCGCCGGCCAACGCGGACTTCGCGATCGTCGCCGATTTCGAGGACGCCGACGCTTACCTGGCTTACCGGGACCACCCGGCTCACGTTGCCGTGGTGACAGGAGCGATCGCTCCCGTCTCGGCGCAGCGCACGGCGGTTCAGTTCGAGGTCTGAGAACTGGCCGGTAACCCTGGGTGCCGGCCAGCCCTCAGAACGCCCCTTCCGGGAGGTCCATCAGGTCGGTCGTGGTCGCCTCGACGAGCTCGCGGTCGATAGCCAGGCGCGGCAGCACCGTCTCGGCGAAGAACCGGGCGGCCACGATCTTGCCCTGGTAGAAGGCCTGGTCACCGTTCGGGACGTCGTGGGTGTCCAGCGCCCTGGTAGCGACCTCGGACTGTCGTACGAGCAGCCAGCCGACCACCAGGTCACCGAGCGCCAGCAGCAGGCGCGTGGTGTTCAGGCCGACCCGGTTGATCTCGGACGGCTGCTCCAGTGCCCCGGCGAGGTAGCCGTGCATCGCCGTGACCATGGCCTCGATGTTGTCCGCCGCCCTGGCCAGGGCAGCACGCTCGGCCTTGAGCCTGCCGTTGCCGTGCTCGGCCGCCGCGGTCTTCCTGATCTCCTCGAGCAGGGAGCTCAGGGCCTGGCCCTCGTTACGGACGATCTTGCGGAAGTACAGGTCCATGCCCTGGATCGCGGTAGTGCCCTCGTACAGGCTGTCGATCTTCGCGTCCCTGATGTACTGCTCGACCGGGTAGTCCTGCAGATAGCCGGAGCCCCCGAATGTCTGCAGCGAGAGCGTCAGCATCTCGTAAGCGCGCTCCGACCCGACGCCCTTGACCAGCGGGAGCAGCAGGTCGTTCATCGCCGCCGAGTGCTCGTCGTCTTCGCCCGCCGCTCTGGCCAGCTGCTCGGCATCCTGGAAGGTAGCCGTATACAGGACCAGCGCCCGCAATCCCTCGGCGTAGGCCTTCTGAAGCATCAGGATCCGGCGGACGTCCGGGTGATGCATGATCGTCACCCGCGGCGCCGTCTTATCGGTCATCCTGGACAGCTCGCCGCCCTGCACCCGGGTCTTGGCGAATTCGAGTGCGTTGAGGTAGCCGGTGGACAAGGTGGCGATCGCCTTGGTGCCGACCAGCATCCTGGCGTGCTCGATGATCATGAACATCTGCTTGATGCCCTCGTGCACGTCACCGACCAGCGTGCCGATGGCCGGGTGCTCGGCGCCGAAGGTGAGCTCGCACGTCGTGGAGACCTTGAGGCCCATCTTGTGCTCGACGTTGGTCGCGTAGACGCCGTTGCGCTCGCCGAGCGAGCCGTCCGGATTGACCAGGTACTTGGGCACCAGGAACATCGACAGCCCCTTGGTACCGGGACCGGCTCCCTCAGGCCGGGCCAGGACCAGGTGGAAGATGTTCTCGGCCATGTCATGCTCGCCGCTGGTGATGAAGCGCTTGACGCCCTCGATGTGCCAGGTGCCGTCCGGCTGCCTGATCGCCTTGGTGCGGCCGGCGCCGACGTCTGATCCCGCATCGGGCTCGGTCAGCACCATCGTCGCCGTCCACCTGCGCTCGACCGCCTGCTCGGCAAAGCGCTTCTGCTCGGGCGTGCCAAGCTCGTACAGCGCCTTGGAGAACGCCGCGCCGCTGGCGTACATCCAGATCGCCGGGTTAGCCCCGAGGATGAGCTCGGCGACGGCCCAGCACAGCGAGCGCGGTGCCGCACTGCCGCCGAGCTCCGGGGGCAGCTCGAGCCGGAACCACTCGGCGTCGATAAACGCCTTGAACGACTTGGCGAAGGCCTCCGGCATGGTCACCGAGTGCGTCGCCGGGTCGAAAACCGGCGGGTTCCTGTCACCTTCGGCGAAGGATTCGGCGAGCGGACCGACGGCGAGCCGGTTCACCTCGTCCAGGATCCCGCGCGCGGTGTCCTCGTCGAGGTCGGCATGCGGGGCCGACCCGAGCAGCTCCTGCCTGTTCAGCACCTCGAACAGGTTGAACTCGATGTCGCGAAGATTGCTCTTGAAATGCGTCATGTCCGTCTCCTGCCAGTCCCCCGTGCCATCTGGCCAGACTAGTTACCGCCGAGTAACCTGAGTTTACTACTCACCGGTAACTAAGGGAAGCCTCCGCCTTCAGGCAAGGTGGCTGACGGACCTGTCGCCGGATGTGCTCACGACCGTAGATCGAGCAAACCGCCATCTGAGTGATACTGGTGATGTGGTGTCATGCCGGGCTGCTCCGTATTGGCTGTGGTACGTCCGGGCCATAACTGCGATCGCTATCGGGGGCGGCGCCGTCATGCTGGCCGGTGCGGCCGCGGCCGATCGGGCGGCCTCGATTCCGCTCCTGTTTATCGGCGGATCGTGGACCGCCATGGGCGTGGTAGGGAGATGGCAGTCAAGGCAGAGGGCGAGCGAGATCGTTCTCTACGGGGACTCAGTCGTGTTCCGCGCTCCAGCCAGGACCATCACCGTTCCCGCGTCCGAGATCGTCGAGGTCCGAGCACCGTGGTGGGATGCCAACCACATGACAGCCCTGCAGTTCCGGACCCGGTCCGGCGCCATCATCAAGACAGCTCCGCGGCTGCAGGGAATCTTTGACTTCCTCGTGGAACTGCGCCGTGCCAGTCCTGACCTGACAGTGCGCCTTTGAGCGCTCAGCGAAGTATGTTCACGGCCCTGGCGATGACCAGCGCGCCGAGAGCGAGCGAGACGGCCGACTGGACCAGCATGGTCAGCTTGGCCCAGCGGGCGAGCGGCATGACGTCCGTGGGGCTGAACGCTGTCGCGTTGGTGAACGACATGTA
>DASWAA010000373.1:0-2008 GCA_036391385.1 Streptosporangiaceae bacterium | reverse complement strand
GTAGTTCCGGCCGATCACCACGTAGCCGGCGCTGCGATCGACGCCCGCCGGCTGTGAGGCGAAGAAGTACACCATGCCCTGCTCACCGCCCCAGCCGAGCCTGAGCACGATCGTGTAGGGCAGGTGCAGCTCGTACCTGCTGCGGCGCTCGGGCGGCCCGGCCTGCTCGTTCGCGAAGACCGGGAAGTCGTCGCTGTTGGGTGCCTCGGGCCGGACGATCGAGTAGTGCAGGACGTTGTCCTGCGTGCGCACCTCGTGCTTCGGCACCGCCGGCCGCTCGGGATCGCCGAGCAGGCCCGGGTGCACCCAGGGGAAGTGGCCGAAGTCGGTGAAGTTCTCCACCTGGCGCGCGGCGTCGCACTCCCACCGGTAGGGGCCGGCCTGCACCAGCACCCAGCTGCTGTCCTCGAGCTCGGGAACCTCCGGCAGCGGCCACCGCGGCTCTTCCAGCGCGACCCAGATCAGCCCGTAGCGCTCCTGCGCCCGGAAGCTCGGCACGCGCGCCTTGGCCGGAACCCGGGCGGGGTCCTCAAGCTGGGGGATCGCGACGCACCGCCCGTCAGCGCCGTACCGCCAGCCGTGATAGGGGCAGACGATCTCCTCGCCGCTGATCCAGCCGAGCGAGAGCGCGGTGCCACGGTGGACGCACAGGTCGGACATCGCCCGGACGGTGCCGTCCGGACCGCGCCACAGCACGAGCGGCTCGCCGAGCAGGTCGGCATGGGCCGGCTTGTCGGACAACTCGGCGGAGAAGCCGACCGGATGCCAGCAGGCCCGCAGTGCCTGCTGATCGGCGAACACACCCGGCCTGGCTGAGCTGCTAGTCATGATCGGCGGCAACCTCTCTTCGTGGAACCGGGCGGCACGGCGGCACTGCCGGATCTGGCTCGAAGCGGTTGTGCCGCCCTGCCGGGTCCGCAATGCTAGTCGACACCTGCCCGAAACCTACCTGGCCAGGACTCCTCATGCTGTTATGCCCCTTAGCTCTCGCGCCGGGCTTGCCGGACGGACCACTCGCCTTCGGTGGCGGGATGCTGCTCGGGCTAGTCGCGGCGACCGGGCTATGGCGGGTCACGCAGGCGCGGCACGCCCCAGTGGAACCAGGAACCCCAGAGGAACCACGCACCCCAGAGCGGCCGCGCGCCCCAGAGGCGGCCCGCACTCCCGAGCAGCCACGCACCCCGGAGGTGCTACCCGCCGAGGAACCAGCGGCTGAGTCCGCGGACCGCGCCGGGCTGCGAATCGGCGTTCTCGGGCCGATGACGATCAACGGCCACGCCGGGGGACTGGCCCCGGCTCAGAGCCAGCTGATCCTCGCGCTGGCGCTCGCCGGATCCGCCGGGCTGTCAAACAGGCAGCTCTGCGAGCGGCTCGGCGCCGACCCGGCCCACCCCAAGCCCGCCGACTCACTCCGGCAGCTCATCGCCCGGACCCGGCGCCAGCTCGGCCGGGCGAGCGACGGCAGGGAGTGGATCGAGCATCGCGGTCACGGGCAGTACGCCCTGCACCCCGACGCGCGAACGGACTGGCTCGAGTTCGTCGCCCTTACCGACGACGGACTCGGTGCACGAGATCCAGGGCTCCTGGCGCAGGCTCTGGCCGCCGTCCGCGGCGAGCCGTTCGCGGGGTGTTACTACTGGTGGATCGACTCCGCCACGGTCGAGGCTGCGCGCGGCCGGATCGTGACAGCCGCCGAGGTGCTTGCCGAGATCAGCCTGGCACGCCTGGAGCCCGCTGAGGCCGCCCGGGCATCCAGGCTCGGCCTTGCCGCCGATTCGTCGGCAGAACAGCTCTGGCGGGCGCTGATGCGAGCGGAGCATGCGGCAGGAAACCTCGCCGGCGTGCGCGAGACCTGGATACGCTGCCGGCACGCGGTCGCGGAGATCGCGGCGGATGGGCAGCCAGATACGGCAACCAGGGAGCTCTATCGCAGCCTGGTTGATATCGACTGATTTAATCCATATCCGGGGTGTCATCTCCCCGTTTACCCGGCTGGTTGCCTGTTGAC
>DASWAA010000372.1:0-7981 GCA_036391385.1 Streptosporangiaceae bacterium | reverse complement strand
ATGATCGGCGTCCTGGCCGATGGTGGTGAGCAGGTCGTCGAGGGCCAGGAACTCCTCCCATGCGCTCCGGCCGCTCGCCGCGGCGAGCCGGGTCACTACCAGGTCCTCGAGTTCGGGGACGCGCTTGTCCTTCCAGATCTTGTCGGCGAGGCTGACCAGCAGGTCCTCCACCTGAATCTCCGGGCAGTCCCAGGCCGCGTGCGTCGCGGCGAATCGGGCTAGCTCGGGCCTGACGCCGTGGGCGAGCAGCAGCAGCCGACCGGCTTCCTCATGCTCGGAGCCAGGCCCCGACAGCTCGGCGACGTGGACTGCCTTCCCGATGTCATGGGTCGCGGCTCCGTACAGCACCGCTTCCCGGTCGACTTCCAGGGCCGGGTACTGCCGGACCACCCAGTCGGCTATCTGGCATGCGACGTCGTGGACAGCCCGCAGGTGAGCCGCGAGCCGTGGCGGCGCGTCCAGGTCCTGCAGCAGCTGCGCCACGCCTGGCGGGAGGGGGCGCAAGGTTGGCTGCCCTAGGTCGGATAGGGCGTGGAGCAGGATCTCCGGAGCGGTCACGACGCCAGAGTAAGCGCCCAACTGCATCGTGCGACTCGCGGCTTACGACGGCGCGCGCCGGTTACGCTGCTAGCCGTGTTATACTAGTGTACGCTAGAAAAAAGGTCACTTCTCATGCCCGGTGGTGACGATGACGATTGTCCGCAACTGCGAGCTTCCCGACGATCTCGCCTACGACATCGAGCACGATCAGTGGGCGCGGGAACTGCCGAGCGGGGACGTTGAATTCGGCGTCACCGACGTTGGGCAAACCCTCGCCGGGAAGTTCCAGTTCGTCTCATTCCTGCGGCGGCCGCCCGAGAGGGTGCGCCAGGGCAAGGGCCTGGCCCTGCTGGAGAGCGCCAAGTGGATCTCCCCGTTCCGGGCTGCTGTCCCCGGGGAGCTGGTCGCCATTAATACCGGCCTGCTGGAACGGCCGGCGCTGGTCAACGTGGAGCCCTATGACAGCGGATGGGTGCTGCGCTTCCGCCCGGACGAGCCCCTGCCTTGGCCCCGCGGAGAGCAGGCCCAAGCCGCTTACGCGACCCGGCTCGAGGGCACCTTCCGGTCAGTCGCCGGCATCAACGATGACTTCTGGTGCGTACGCTGCTCGGACTGGGCGGAGTGACCATGACCGAGATCGAATTGTTCACTCATCCCACCTGCAGCGGATGCCAGGAGGCACTGACCGCGCTGCGCGCCCTGGAAAGAGCAGGCAAGGTCACCTTGCAAGTGACCAGCCTCGGCTCGCCGACCGGGCGCCGCCGCGCGTCTGACGTCGGCGTGCGGGTGGTGCCAACCATCCGCCTCGGCACCAGCTACCGGCTGCTGGCCAGCCCGGCGGACCTGGACACGCTCCTCGCTGAGCTGACCGCGGAATAAGCGCGCCCGCCAGGCGCTGATCTGCAGCCGTCCCAGAAGCGACTGTCGCCTCAGTCTGGCGAGGACTCTGCGGCACATCGCATGTCAGATTGACCCCAACTATCGCGTCGCGGTCCCGGCAACAACCCACAACCGGCCGCACTTATAAGCGGGAAAAGTTCGGACCCCTCCCCTCTGACCTGGAGCCGGTGAGCGGGATCGAATCGCTGACCTCCCGCTACAAGACGCCGGGAAGCTGCTTCCTGACGGCGCCTGGTGTGGCCAATATGCCGCTGGCCTGCGGCAACAATCGCGCGGCGTAGTCCGGCGTAGCTCGACGTTGGCTCCCACACTGCCTCCCGCTTTCGCCAGCGAGGAGCCCTTGAGAATTCTCGGTGCGCCAGTTGCTCGTGGTGAGGTACCTAGGTACTCTGTGCTAGGAGGTACCAATTGGCTATCGCAACTGGCGCTAGCAGGCGGCAGGCGCCCCTGAAGGTTGATCCGGCGACCGACGAGCTGATCTCCCAGGGCGCACACTTCCTCGGCATGACCAAGAAGGACTTCGTGGCCGAGGCGACCCGCGCCTACCTGGACCAGCAGCGCGAGAAGATCAGGGCCGGAATGATCGAGTCGATGAAGATCCTGGACGGCTCGCTGACCTCTGGCGTGGCGCTGCTGACCGGGCTCTCGCCCGAGCGCGTCGCCGAGCTCGGCGGCGCCGGCGACTGGGACGGCTGATCCCGCTCATGAGCCGGGTCCGGCCAACGATCCGCTGCCTGCGCGAGGACCTGCACCTTGGACTCCCGTCCGCACAGGTCCCGCTCGACCAGCTCGCCCATCCCTTAATGGACAAGGCGTCCGAGCAGTTCGCCGACCCCGGCACGCCGCACGACAGGATCAGGGCGATCGACGACGTCGTGCTGCTCAAGGTCAAGATCCAGCGCTGGCGCGGCGCGGTCTTCACCGACACGCCAGACGCCGACGTCCGCACCTGGCTTGTTGCGGCCGGTATCCGAGCTGGCGGACGCGGCGGACTCGCGCGGACGGTGGCCACTAGTTCATCGGCATTGAGTTCTACCGCCGCATCGATCCCGGTGGCCCTCCGAGCCCTGCGCGCCCGGCTGCGCAGGACCAGCAGCACCGAATTACGCGCGACTCATACCGCTTCGTGTTCGGTTCGCTTACACCCGAGGCCGTCGACCACTTCTACGCAGCGCATGGACGCGGACTGCCGTCCATCCAGGCGGCACCGTCCGAATTGGCCCCTTCGCGGGAGGCGTTCACCGGGTAGATAGACCTCGGCAGCCAACTGCCGGGCGGCGGCAAGCGATCCGCCCTCAGGTGGCTCGGCGGTTGTCGGTAGCAAATCGTTGTGCAGGGTAAAGCCCCTGGCTGCAGCACGGGCAGCTAGTTTCGGCAGCGCGTCTTGCGCCGGGGCGCGGCACAGCAGCACTATGTCCATGTCCGGCCGGACCGCACCGGTGTAGCGTCCCCAGACAGGCTGACCCGGCTCAAAAGGGAGTGCCCGGCCAAGGCTCATGTACTCGCCTATAGATGGCTTCTGAGGATCACGCCATCTTTCAACCATAGCGCTGATGATCATTCCCGCCACCATGGCAATCGCCGTGACAATCGCAGTAAGGAATTCGACGACTCGGCGGATCACGCGGCGGGCCCAGTGCGGCGCATGGACTCTCCCGCCGGGATGGCGCCGGTTCGCCATGGCCGGCACGCCAGATCCGGATGCGCGTCCAGCAGGAACCGCAGCAACGTCGACCCCGACCGCCCGTTGCACAACACGAACACCGGATCAGCGAACGACCACCCCGCTTTCCCCGGTCTAGCACCAGCCACCGCCACCTGCCCCACCAGCAACCTGCCTTCCATGACCCGCGCCCGAAGATGGCCGCCCATCACGCACGCGCACGACCCAAGCCCGATGCGGCAGGGCGGGCAAACTCGCAGCCCTCTTGGGTGCGCTACGCGCCCTAGCATCGCCTGCGCCACCTGGCGCTCCACAACCATGACCTGCTGATAGGGCGGATTCAACCGGTCGCCGCCCCACTCGGTGGTGGTGATCAGGGCGATCAGCTCGCCGTTGCCATCGCCGTCCCGGTCGGGGACGTCGTACTCGATCGCGACGTACCGGGCCTGGTCCGGGTCCAGTCGCTCGCCGGCCTTCGCGGCCTCGATCAACTGGTCCCGGGCCTTGCCGGTGATCTTCGGGCTGGCCAGCACAGACAGGTATGAGCCGTCCGGCAGCATCTCCCCCGTCGCTTGGCAGTCATGGGCGCTCTGCGGATCAGCCACCGGGCATCGTTCCGTGCTGGCTGTCTCTACCGCGCCAAGGACTGGGCTCGCAACTACCATGGAAGCATGAACGGGATAGGCGGACTGCGGATGTTGATCACCCGGCTCGCCGGGCTGCGTGCCGCCGCTCGGTCTAGTGACTTTCACCGGACTCCCGAGGCCGAGCGGCTGCGCTCAGCGCTAGACATGCACGACCTTGGAGTGAAGCTCTACCGACAGCGGATGCGACGTGAGCACGCGGACGCCGACCGCAGGGAGATCGATGGTCTCGTGCGGGCCTGGCTGACCGCCCCCCCGCCGGATACGAGGCTGCGCCTGCCATCGAGAGAGCACCGTGGCTACGCCGGTTGAACAGGAACTTCGCAGGGCCGTCGCCGATTTCGACGCGCTACGGGTGCGGTGGGCGCTCATCGGCGGGCTGGCCATTTCTGTCCGGTCAGTTCCCCGCTTCACGAAGGACCTGGACTTCGCCGTCGCCGTCGCGAACGACTCCGAGGCCGAAGATGTGGTCCATCGGCTGCGCGGGCGTGGCTACCAGCCCGTCCAGGTCCTGAGCAGGAGTACGTAGAGCGCCTCTCGGGCGTCCGGCTGAACCACGCTGGCTCCGACGTGGTCGTGGACTTGCTGTTCACGAGTTCCGGCATCGAGGACGAGGTGGTCGCGAGCGCAACTAGGCTGCAGGTGCTGCCTCGCCTTTCCGCTCCGGTTGCCACTACCGGTCATTTGATCGCGCTGAAGATACTCGCCGGGCGAAATCAGGACCTCACCGATCTTGGCTCGCTGATCCCGGCAGCGTCCGCCGAAGACCTAGACACGGCCAGGCAGGCCGTCCGACTTATCCAGATGCGCGGCTTCAATCGAGATCAAGATGTCGTAGCAGATCTCGACAAACTCCTAACCGATCTCGGCCGATCACCAGGAGACGGCCCGCGATGATCTTCGTTGCCCTGCGCGACATCGAGGCCGCGGACCCTTAACGCACGCCGGTACGCCAGGCAGGCCGCCATCGTTCCAGGCGAGCTCGCCGGATTGGAGAGGCGAGGCCACGCCTGCCTCGAGCCTGCCCAGCGAAGGCGGGTCGGCGGCCACTGGCCGCTTGTGCCCGGTGACTACGGAGACTGGGAGGTGGTCAGTAACGCCGACCCGTGGTGGTCCGGGAACGTTGCTCACCTTCGGGAATGAGTCTGTCGGCGTGTCTAGTCGCGAACCTTGCGGGTCGCCTGCCATCTGGGGGAAGCTGATCCCTGATCAGCGTGTTCGTGTCGGCGCGTTTCACCTGGGCGTCTTCGCCTCTAGGGTGTTGGTAGCTGGCCTGCCTCCTCTCCGGGGGCCGCCGGAGGGCAGAGTTGCGGTGATCCGTCTTGGTGTCTCGGCCGCCTGAGTGTCGTGGGCCGGATCCCCAGGGCCGAGGACCGGGGGGCCGTCATAACCTTCCCGCCGACCTGACGAGCTTCGTTGGCCGCCGGGCCGAGTTCCGGGAGCTGGCCGAGCGGCTGGGCAGGCATCGCCTTGTGACGGTCACTGGCGCGGGAGGTTCGGGGAAGACGAGGCTTGCGGTCGAGCTGGCCCGCTCGGTGGTGTCCCGGTTCGAGCGGGGGGTGTGGCTGGTCGAGCTGGGGCAGCTGGAGGATCCCGCGCTGGTGGTGTCGGCCGCGGCGGGGGTGCTGGGTGTTCGCCAGCAGCCGGGGCGGTCGATAGATGAGAGCGTCGCGCTGACCCTGGCGGATCGTCACGTGCTGCTGGTGCTGGATAACTGCGAGCATGTCATCGATGCGGCCGCGGGCCTGTGTGAGCGGATGCTGCGGGCCAGCGGTGACCTGCGGATCCTGGCGACCAGCCGGGAGCCGCTCGGCGTGGAGGGGGAGGCCCGGTTCGCCTGCCCGCCACTGCCCATCGGGCCGGCCGACGGGCTCGCACCGCCGGGTGAGGCGGGTGCGGCCGACCTGTTCGCTGAGCGGGCCCGGCAGATCGACGCCGGTTTCGCGCTGACCGGGCGGACCGAGCCGCTGGTGGCCGCGCTGGTGCGCCGACTGGATGGCATGCCTTTGGCGGTCGAGCTAGCCGCGGCGCAGCTGGACGCGCTCACCCTGGAGCAGTTGCTCGGTGACCTGGACGGCTCGGTGCGCGTCCTGGTCAGCCCGGTCCGGGGCGTGGCCGCCCGGCAGGCGTCGCTGGAGGCGAGCATCGAGTGGAGCTACCGGCTGCTGGACCGCGTGGAGCAGGTGGCGTTCCGGCGGCTGTCGGTGTTCCCGGCCTCGTTCTCCCGGGCGGCCGCCGTGGCCGCCTGCCCGGATCTCCCCGCACTGCCCGGCCTGCTGGCCCGGCTGGTTCGCCGGTCCATGGTCCTGCCGCCGGCGCCTGGGCCCGACAGCCAGCCCCGGTACGGGATTCTGGACACGCTGCGCACCTACGGCCGCGCCCGGCTAGCCGAGGCGGGCGAAGCTGCAGAAGTTCGCGCGGCGGTGACCGGTTGGGCGGTGACCGAAGCCGAGCGTGCCGCTGAGGGTTTCGAGCGGGAAGCGACCGAGCTCGCCGCGGCCCGGTGGGTGGACGCCGAGCAGGACAACCTGCGCGAGATCATGGGCTGGGCCCGGACCGCCGACCCGGTAGCGGGGCTGCGGCTGGCCTGCGCCCTCGGCCCGTGGTGGCAACTGCGGGGCAGGTTCCATGAAGGGCAGGCGCTGCTCGAGGCGGTGCTGGATGCGTGCGCCGCGCCCCCGGTCGCCGCCCAGGCTGCCGCAGAGATGTGGATCGGGCGCTTCGCCGAGGCCACCGGCGACGTCGGCCGGTCCTGGGCCATGCTCGAGCGGGCGGCCCGGCGGGCCGGGCAGCACGGGCTGGGCCGCGAGCTGGCGGCCAGCCTGAACAGCCAGGTCTCGGTGCTGATCAACACCGGCCGCCTGGAGGAGGCGCGCGCCGTGGCGCTTCGCGGGCTGGCGGTCGCCCGGGCTGCCGGGTACGCGACCGGTGAAGCGTGGGCGGCGGGAATGCTGTCGATCAACAGCATGTGCCGGGGTGACCGGGCAGGCGCCCTGGCCTGGGCCCGGGAATCGGCTGCCGTCCCAGCCGATCAGATCATGGGCGAGACGGCCAGGAAGCGGGCGCTCGTGCTCGCGAATGCGCTAGCAGACGCCGGGGACCTGGACGGTGCGGATGCCGCTCTGCAGGAAGGGCTCGAACGCTGCCGCGCTGCCGGAAGCCGCGACGACGTGGCCGGCCACCTGCTGGCGCTGGGCCGCCTCGAGACCAGACAGTCCCGGCCAGAGCTGGCGGCGGGTCACCTCGCCGAGGCGATGGGCCTATACGCCGAAACCGGCGATCGCCGCATGCTGGTGGACTGCCTCGTCACCGCGGCTGCGTGCGCAGCACCCCGTGCCCTCGAGGCGGCACTGACACTGTTCGGCGCGGCCACGGCGCTGGCTGGGGCTCTGCAGCTCCGGCTCGACAGCGATGCGTCGACCGCAGAACTCATCGCCGCACCGCTGGCCGCTGCCCGCCGCCATCTGGGCGAGGCCAGGGCAGGTCAGGCCGAAGCCCGCGGGGTCGGCATGCCCCTGGTCGCCGCGCTCGACTTCGCCCGGGAAGTGCTCCGGCAGGGCACCGGTGCCCCCGGCTCCACGCCTGGCGCCGCCCTGACCCCCCGCGAGCGGGAACTGGTCGATCTCTTGGCGGAGGGGCTGACCGACCAGCAGATCGCCCAGAAGCTGTTCATCAGCGTCCGCACCGTCCGCTCCCACCTGGACCGGATCAGGGACAAGACCGGCGCCCGCCGCCGAGCTGACCTGACCCGGCTGGCGCTCGGCAAGCCCAGCCCGCCCAGATCCACGTAAGGGGCGACGCCGGCAGCCCTTACGTGGCCGCCGCGATGAGGTGTCAGTCGGGTTAGCAGGCTGAGCTTCACGTGACTTCATACTTCTGTTACGCGCGTGGCACAGCGGTCTGGCCGCGGAGCAGCGGAGCAGGCGGAAGTTAGGACAGTTGCCATCCGACGAAGGTCTGCCCGAGCTCCCCCTGATTGAGGTAGACATTGCCGTCGAGTCCCTTGACCGCCACGAACAGGTACGTGCCGACTAGCGCTGCCGCGGGAGCGGCGTCTGTGCGCCCGCCGCCATCCAGCTCTTTCCATCCCTGTCCCCCCTGGCCCAGCTGCCAGAAGTTGTAGAAGATCCGGCCGTCCGGAGACTTGGCAACCAGCACGGTCGTGTTACCCGCCGACCCAGCCCCCAGCGCCGCGTCGGTCTGGAAACCCATCGGCTGCCACCCGACGAAGGTC
>DASWAA010000371.1:0-7170 GCA_036391385.1 Streptosporangiaceae bacterium | reverse complement strand
GTCGAAGTTGTACCACTCCGCCTCGACCTCAGGACCCTCGGCGATCTCGTAGCCCATGCCGATGAACACGTCGGCCAGCCGGTCGGCCAGGGTCACCACCGGGTGCCGGGCGCCCGCCGGTGACCTGTCCCAGGGCAGCGTCACGTCGGCGGTCTCCTCCAGCAGCACCCGCTGGTCCCGGTCGGCTTCGAGCTCGGCCTGCCGTGCCGCGAGCGCGTCGTCCAGCTGCTTCTTCGCGATTCCGATCCGGCGTCCGGCCTCGGCCTTCGCCTCTGGCGGCAAGGCGCCGATCTCGGCACTGGCCAGCGTCAGCGGCGCCTGCCTGCCGCGGTGCGCTACCTCCGCGGCCTTCAGCGCGTCGAAGGTAGCCGCCGCGCCGATCGCGGCCAGTGCCTCCGCTGTCATGCGCTCGATCTCGGCAGGAGCCAATGCGGCCACCCTCACTGGGTCGTAAGTCTTATTCGGTGCGGACATCGGTCCTGTTCTCCTAGATGTCACCGGAAGTCAGTCAACGGCAAGAAACACGATCTTCCTTAACGGCTCGCAGCCGATCTGCCGTAACCCGGGCCAGCCAGTCCTGGTGCGGGAGTCACGGCATCGGAGGCCGACGGGACAAGCCACTGGAGCGATCATCCCGGTGCGCCCGCCGGTCGGGTCAGATCGTGTCAGCAGTGATCTGGTACGCCGGCGGGCATGGTAAATCGGAACTCCGCGCCGCCGCCAGGCGCCCGCGCCACAGTGATCTCGCCGCCGTGAGCCTCGACCAGGCCCTTGACGATGAACAGGCCAAGACCAGCCCCGCCGCGCCGCTTCGCGCGCCAGAACTGGCGGAACACCCTCGGCGCGAACTCAGGCGCGATCCCCGGGCCCTGGTCGCGGACGCAGACCGCGACCCCGGGTCCGTCGTGGACCAGCGCCGACTCGATCACGGTAGTAACGGTACCAGCCCCGTGCCTGACGGCGTTCTCAATAAGGTTGGCCAGGATCTGATCGACCTTGTCGGCGTCCAGCCAGGTTTCGGGGAGCTCGCCGCCGACCTCGATCGCGAACCTGCTCTCCGGATCACCGGCCGCGACCCGCCCGGCTACGATCTTGGCGGCCCGGCCGGGGATGCTGACCAGTTCCTTGTGCACCTCGATCCGGCCTGCTTCGATCCTGGACACGTCGAGCAGCTCGGTGATCAGGCGGGTGACCCGGTCGGCATCAGCGTTGACGGTCTCCAGCATGAGCAGCTTCTGGTCGTCGGTGAACCGGTGCCACTTCGCCAGCAGCGTGGCGGTGAAGCCCTTGACGCTGGTCAGCGGCGAGCGCAGCTCGTGCGCGACGGTCGAGACCAGATCAGCCCTGGTGCGCTCCAGCCGGGCCCGCTGCTCCGCGCCGCGCAGCGTGATCGTGAGCCTGCGGACCGCGCCAGGCTGACAGGGCCAGCCTCCCGGCGTGCCGTACCGGGCCGCCCGCCCGTGCGGGCCGCGCACATAGCCGATCGTTACGAGCAGCTCGGAGCCGTCGGCCAGATAGAGCGATTGCTCGGGATGCCTCGTCCGGATGTCGAGCCCGTCATATGGCCTGGACTGCTTCCACCAGCAGCGCCCCTCGGCGTCGGAGAGCGGGAGGACGGTGGCCAGGTCGGCACCGATCGCGTGCGTCGCGCTGACGCCGGTGAGCCGTTCGGCCGCCCGGTTGAAGACCAGGACCCG
This sequence comes from Streptosporangiaceae bacterium, assembly GCA_036391385.1. Taxonomy (GTDB): domain Bacteria; phylum Actinomycetota; class Actinomycetes; order Streptosporangiales; family Streptosporangiaceae; genus Chersky-822. Next base: position 5,473 of record DASWAA010000371.1, on the reverse strand, counting down.
GCCGCACGCGTCGGCCACGACCAGCCCGTCCGGAAGATCATCGGCATAGACCAGGTCCTGGCGCAGGCCATCAGGGCGGATATTGGCGCGTGACCCGCTCGATCCGGCCGAATGCGGAATGGCCGACCACGATTGTGGCTGATGGGGGTTGGCCATTTCGGACCGTGGCTGTTCAGGATCGGGCGAGCCATTATCGCGCGCGGGAGTGCTCGCCGACATCGCGCTCACCTGCCGGTCCACATCGGACTGCCGCCTTCGCCCGCACACCGCCCCGGCGTGGCCGTACCGCCACCGGGGTCCGGGGGAAAACCCGCGATGGCAGCGCTACGTCACGATGGCCAACCATGACCCGTCCCGGGGCCGGTCATGACGCAACGTGATCAGAGCCTAGCGTGTCCATGCGACTGCGCGGCACCCCCGTACTGCGCGCGGGCCGATGCGTACAGGCAGACCGCGGCGGCAGCAGCGAGGTTCAGGCTCTCGGCCTGACCGTAGATGGGGACCGCGACGGCCTCGTCGGCGAGCGCGACAACGTCCGCGGGAAGCCCCCATGCCTCGTTTCCGAACAGCCAGGCGGTCGGCCTCCCGAGGCGGCCGCCACGGTCGAGATCGTCTAGCCCGGTCGTCGCGCTGCCGTCCGCGGCGAGGACCGCGAGCCCAGCGCCGCGCAGCGCGGTGACCGCGTCGCTGACCGAGGCGCCGAGCACGAGCGGCAGGTGGAACAGCGATCCGGCCGAGGACCGTACGCATTTGCTGTTGTACGGGTCGACCGAGGCTCCGGCGAAGATCACGCCCTGCGCCCCGGCCGCGTCGGCGGTGCGCAGCACCGTCCCCGCGTTCCCTGGATCGCGGACGCTGGCCAGCACGACGACGAGCCTGGGCTGCGCCGAGATGACGTCGGCAAGCGGCACGTCGACGAACGGGCAGACGGCGAGCAGTCCCTGCGGGGTAACTGTCTGCGCCAGTTCGGCCATCACCTCGCCGCTCACCTCGTGCACCGGAGCGCCCGTGCGGACGACCGCACTGACCAGTTCGGCATGGCGTGCCCTGGCCGGCCCGGTCACGAACAGCTCGGTGACCAGGCTCCCGCGATCGCCCTGCTCAGAGCCGAGCGCCTCGCGCACGGCCTGCGGTCCCTCCGCGAGAAAGAGCCTGGACCGCTCACGGAGCGCTCGCTTGGCCAGCGCCCGCGCGGCCTTGACCCGCGGCGACCGAATGCTCGTAACCATCGCCCCCACCCGCCCGGCAACCAAACCAGCTTGCCGCCCAAGCCCGGACCACTGCCCGAACCATCGCAAAACGACCCAAACCGGCAACCGCGTCGGCCTGTCCACGCCCCGAGATCAGCCACAAACATGATCACGGGGATTTCTCAACGCTCATGGCTGAGAAATCCCCGTGATCATGGGCCAAGCCCGCTAGGGCCGGGTCCCGCCTGAGCTTCTTTACGCGGCAGCCGCGCGCGGCGCGTCAACGTCGTCGGGCAGCGCCTTGCGCGCGACGTCGACCAGCGTGGAGAAGGCCGCTGGGTCGGCGACAGCAAGCTCGGCGAGCATCTTGCGGTCGACGTCCACGCCGGCGATCTTCAGGCCCTGGATGAACCGGTTGTAGGTGATGCCCTCTGCCCTGGCGGCTGCGTTGATCCGCTGGATCCACAGCCGGCGGAACGCGCCCTTCCGGTCCTTGCGGTCCCGGTAGGCGTAGGTCATCGAGTGGAGCTGCTGCTCCTTGGCCTTGCGGTACAGCCGCGACCGCTGACCGCGGTAGCCGCTCGCCCGCTCGAGTACGACCCTGCGCTTCTTATGGGCATTGACCGCCCGCTTTACGCGTGCCATGTGTTCGACTCCCTTATGTCGGACCGGGTCACTTGCCCAGCAGCTTCTTAACGGTCTTCGTGTCGGCGGGCGAAAGCACCACTTCGTTCGCCAGGCGGCGGGTCCGGGTGCTCGGCTTGTGCTCAAAGTAGTGCTGCCGATTCGCCCGGCGGCGCACGATCTTCCCGGTACCCGTGAGGCGGAACCGCTTCTTGGAACCGCTGTGGGTCTTCATCTTCGGCATGTCGCCGCATCCCTCGTTCCTGGCATGCCAGCGGCATGCGCTCCTGTGTCGTCCCGCCGGCGCCGACTGCCGTCGGCGGGTCCGTCTTCGTCGTGCTGTGAGGCTGCCTGCCGTCAGCCTCCGGCGTCCGCCGCGCCGTGCTCCGCCGACCTCGTGCGGGGAGACGGCACGGCCCGTGCCTCGCCGGGCTTGGCCGACGACGATCTCGGCGCGGTCGGCTTCGGCGCGGTCGGCCTGGGTGCGGTTGGCCTGGGTGCTGCCGGCTTCGCCGTGCCGCCTGCCGGCGGGCCAGGCTTCGGCGCCGCTGGCTTAGGCGCCGCTGGCTTCGGCGCGGCGCTACCCTCGGCCGCTGCCTGCGCGGCTGGCCTCGCTGAGCCGTCGGCCTCTGGTCCGGGCTTCGGCGTGCTCGCGGTGGAACCCTGAGCACCTGAGCCCTGCGCAGCCGAATCCGATGCATCCGAGTCCGGCGCATCCGAGTCCGGCGCGCTTGACCTCGGCGCGGCGGGCCGGGGTGCGGCCGGTCGGGGCGCGGCGGGCCGCGGCGCGGCGGTCGCGCTTGAGGTGGCCGAGCCAGGTGCGGCAGGCCTCGGGCTGGCCGAAGGGGCGCTCGTCGTCCTCGGACTGGCCGAAGGGGCGCTCGTCGCTCTCGGACTGGCCGGAGGCGCGCTCGTCGCTCTCGGACTGGCCGGGGGCGCGCTCGTCGCTCTCGGACTGGCCGAAGGCGCGCTCGTCGCCGCCCGCGGGCTGGCCGGAGGCGCGCTCGCTGCCTGCGCTTCCACGGCTGCGGCAATGTCCTGCGCTAGCTCGTCCTCGTCGAGCGCGACGGCACTCCTGCCGGCCGAAGGCGCCGATGCCCTCGCGCTGGCCCGATCCGGGCCACGAACCGCCCGGGCGTCAGCCTTCTTGCGGTGCGGCCCGATCACCATGATCATGTTCCGGCCATCCTGCTTGGGCGCAGACTCGACAAAGCCGAGCTCCTCGACGTCCACGGCCAGGCGCTGCAGCAGCTTGTAGCCGAGTTCCGGCCTCGACTGCTCGCGGCCGCGGAACATGATCGTCACCTTGACCTTGTCACCCGCCTTGAGGAACCGCTCGACATGACCCTTCTTGGTGCCGTAGTCGTGCGGGTCGATCTTCGGGCGGATCTTGATCTCCTTGATGACGGTCTGGGCCTGGTTCTTGCGAGACTCCCTCGCCTTGAGGGCCGACTCGTACTTGAACTTGCCAAAGTCCATCAGCTTGCAGACAGGTGGCCGCGCGGTCGGCGCGACCTCGACGAGGTCTAGGTCTGCCTCCTGGGCAAGCCGGAGCGCATCCGTGATCGAGACGATCCCGACTTGCTCCCCTGATGGGCCTACCAGCCGCACCTCAGGTACCCGGATGCGATCGTTGATTCGAGGTTCAGTGCTGATGTGACCTCCTGTGTCACCCTTCACCCTGGTTCGGGACGCTCCCGCACCAGGTACTTCTGGTCGCGTGCCGTGAAAGCAAAAAGACCCCGCACGGCTCGCCTGCGGGGCCACCATGGCACGAGGACGATCGCGCTGGCACACGCCGGCGCCGCATCGCCACGCGACGCTCCAGGACGCCGGCTCGCAGCATGGCGCGCCAGCAAGGAGCGTCCGGCCTCGACTGGCAGGCTCAAGAGCCGTCCAGTCCGCCAGCCAGCCTATTCGGCTGACCGGGCTTCTACCCGCCAGCAGGGCCGCGCCTGAGCGCCGCTGCGCTGACAAGGTGGGAGGTGGCCGAGGTGGTCCTCCGCTTACGGTCCGGCATAACGCCGCCGGACCTTGAGTTCTTCCCGCAAGACTAGCGCATTCTGCCTGTGCCGTCGCCTTCGGCCGTACTCCGGTCAGCCCGACCTCGCCGCGAGCGCAGCCAGGCCAGCGGCCCGCATCTCCTGCAGCGGCGCTGGCCGGCCAGTCATCAGCTCGACCTGCAGGCCTGCCTGGTGCAGCAGCAGGTCGAACCCGCCGACGACGACGGCGCCTGCCTGGCCCGCCGCCGTTGCCAGGGCAGTCGGCCATGGGTGGTAGACGACGTCGAAAACAGCGCGTGGCGCCGGGGTCAGCCGCGGGAAGGCCTGCGCAATGCCGTCCACGGCGCCAGCCGGGACCGTCGAGATGACCAGGCCGGCCCCGGCCAGTGAGGACACCTCCAGCGGCCGTAGCTCGATTCGCAACCCCAGCCGGTCGGCGGTCGAGCGCAGCTCGCCCGTCCGCGCTGGATCCCGCACCGCGACCGCTACCGTGCGTTCCCCCAGGTCGCGCAGGGCCGCGAGTGCAGCACAGGCGGTCGCTCCCCCGCCGAGAATCAGAGCGGGTCCGGCGGGCCCCACGGTCCCGGCGGGCCCCACGGTCCCGGCGGCCGCTGCAGGACCGGCGGCCGCTCCCGGCCCGGCAGGCGCCACACGCCCGGCAGGCGCCACACCCCCGGCAGGCGCCACACCCCCGGCAGGCGCCACACCCCCGGCAGGCGCCACACCCCCGGCGGGCCCGGCAGCCCCGTCAGGCTCGCGCTGAGCACCTGAGCCGATGCCGTGCTCGGCCAGCGCGCGCACCATCCCGGGGACGTCGGTGTTGTAGCCGAGTCGCTGTGCGGCGGCGAATACGACCGTGTTGGCGCCGCCTACCTCGGTCACCAGCGGGTCGACCCGGTCGAGCAGGGGAAGAACGGCGCGCTTCAGCGGCATGGTCAGCGACAGGCCGGCCCAGTCCGGTCCGCAGGAGTCGAGCAGCGCGGGCAGGCCAGCCTCGTCGCATTCGATCGCGTCATACCGCCACCAGGTCAGCCCTAGTGCCGCGTAGGCGGCCGTGTGCAGCGCCGGCGACAGCGAATGGCTGATCGGCGAGCCGAGCACCGCCGCACGGACGCTGCGCCGGTCCTGCTGACCCGGCTGTTCCTGGCCCACCTGTTCCCGACTTAGCCGTTGAACTGCTGATACCACAGCTTGAACTGGGCGTAGCTCGACGTGAAGTAGGTTACGGAGGGCTTATGCCGCAGATCGGTGATGAAGTAGGTCCACCCGCCGTGCGGTGGATGCAGCGCCGCCTCGATGGCCGTCATTCCCGGATTGCCGATCGGACCTGGCGGCAGGCCGAGGTTCATGTAAGTGTTGTACGGCGTCGGCTTGTGGATCTGCGCGTAAGTCGCGGCTGTGCCGTAAGTGTTCAGGCCGTAGAAGACCGTGCTGTCGAAACCCAGCTTCATGCCTTTGCCCAGCCGGTTCCATGCGACGCGGGCGATCTTTCCCATGTCCGCGTTGCTGCCGGCCTCCGCCTGCACCATGCTCGCGACGATGAGGACGTGCCACGGCGTGGTGTAGTTCTGCTTGGCCGCAGCCGCCAGGTTGATCCCGGCCGTCTTCTGGTTGAACTCGGTCACCATGGCCTTGAGGATCTGCAGCGGTGTCTCG
>DASWAA010000370.1:0-9890 GCA_036391385.1 Streptosporangiaceae bacterium | reverse complement strand
GTTGACCGCGGTGTCGTCGATCACGAACGAGGTCTGCAGCGAGGAGTCCTCGGTGCCGGTGAACTTGAGGGTGATGGTGCTGCCCGCGTAGCTGCCCAGCGAGTAGGTGTGCTGCAGGTAGCCGGTGATGTGGTTGAGGTTCGAGAACGTCGCCAGCGTGGCCAGCACGGTGCCAGAGCTGTTGAGGACCTGAACCTTCAGCGTGTCGAAGGCCGTAGTGGTGGTCGTCTCGGCCGTGTCGATGTGCAGCCAGAAGCTGAACGACGTCGCGGTGCATGCGGCCGGGATCGTGACGCTCTGCGCGAGGGTGTCGGTGTGAGTGGTGCCGTACCCGTCGAGCCAGGCGTACCAGCTGCCGCTGTGGGCGGTCTCTCCAGCGCCGTTCGGGTTGATGACGCCTGCGGTCGACGTCCACGGCGAGGCCGAGCCGGTCTCGAAGCCCGGGTTGCCGAGCAGCTGGCCCGCGGTGCAGCCGCCGCCGCTGGAGCCGATGGTCCAGCTGAAGCTGGCTGATCCGTGGGCGCCGGTGGTGTCGGTGGCGGTGGCCGTGACCGAATAGGTGGCGGCGGTGGTCGGGGTGCCGCTGATCAGGCCGGTGGAGGTGTTGATCGACAGGCCGGCGGGCAAACCGGTGGCGGACCAGGTAAGGGTCTGGCCAGACGCCGAGTCGGTCGCGGTCAGCTGCAGGCTGGTCGCGGTGCCGACGGTACCGGTCCGGCTGCCTGGGTTGTTGACGGTGACCGTGTTGCCGGTGCCACCGCCGTTGCTGACGATGGCGTGGCTGAACTGGCAGTTGCTGGTGTCGTTGCCGTAGGTGGGCTGCATGGCGAAGGTGCCCGTTGGCAGGGACAGGTTCTGCGAGACGGCGCCGCCGCCGGCGTTCCAGGCGCAGATGTCGCCGTTCTCGGCCCCGCTGGCGTTGGTCCAGCCGCCGGCCGGATTCTGGTCGGTGCTGGTCTCGGCGTACTCGTGGCCCTCGACGATCGAGACGCCGTCGAGCGTGCCGGCGCTGCCGGAGTTGACGAAGTTCTGGCCGCAGGAGGTGCCCTGGTCGGTGATGTAGGGCAGGTTCGTGAAGGCGATGTCACCGTAGGGTGAGGTGACGGCTCCGCCGGACAGGGTGGAGTCGCCGTTGTAGTCGTGCCAGGCGCAGAACCCTCCGGTCAGCCAGTTGTCGGGGTTGGTGCCGTGTGGCGAGATGATCACGTACTGGGCGTCACGGTTCAGTGCGGCCGTGGTGTTGCCGAAGTGGGCGGCGGCGTTGACCGCCTCGGTGCCGAGCTGGTGCCCGGTGGCCGCGGACGGTGATGCCGTGCTCTCGTCGACCCACACGCCGGCCAGCGCGCCGCCGGTCGGATAGCCGACGTGCGCGGTGTTGCTCGCCGGGCAGGATGTCGCCCCGGTCGCCACGCCGTCGCAGTACTGGGTCAGGACGCCGGACCACAGCTCGCCGCCGGTGCCCAGGCCCTTCATCAGAGCCTGCAGGTAGGGTGCCTCGCCGGACGGGTCGCCGGACAGCGTGACGTTCCCGCTGCCGTTGGTGCCCTGAGTTCCCCACTGGGAGCCGTAGAAGACCAGGTAGACACGCTGCGGGCCGGTAGTGACGCCGATGCCGTCGATGCCGCCGCCGTACTTCAGGTCATTGGCTGAAGCGGCGGGCACGGCGTTGGGGTGGTTGATCGCCCAGGTGCGCATCCTGGCCAGGCGAGCCTTGGTGGGGAACGCGCCGTGCCGGTAGCCGTGGGCGTGCATCGGCGAGTACGGGTCGACCGGGGAGTACATCCTGAACAGGAGGCTGAGGTGGTTCGGAGCCGGGGTCGCGGCGACGGCTCCGGCCGTGAACTGCAGGCCGACGCCGAGGAGGGTCGCGGTGAACGCGGCCGCGCCGGCGCGTACTGCCCATCGACGGGCAGGGGCTAACGAGGTCATGCTGCTCCCTTTCCTTCCAGATGCGAGCACACCTGCGCTGGCGACGCTGCCCGCGCAGGCCAGGCGGCACGGGGAGATGTACCACCCCGCCTGAAAGTAGCGAGAGGCATAAAGCCGGTCAATAGGTCTCCAATAGGGTGAGCTATGACTGGCCTGAGAGGTAGCACCATGTGACAGCGAAGTCGGAACCGCGCACCGCTGGCAAACGTCCAAGCTGCGCCCGGGAAAGATCAGCAACCGGTCAGGAAAGAATGACGCCCCGCGACCTGATGGCGCGGTCGGCAAGGAGGCAGAAATGCGCGCAAGGGCGCTCATCGCCGCAGTGGCGGCAATCGGGGTATCGGCTCTCGCGGCGGGCTGCGGCCAGCTACCCGCGCCAGGGGCCACGGCGGCAGGGGGACGCCCGGCGAAGGTGGGCTGCGTGACGCCGAAGCTGGACTCGAGTAAGACCTTCACGATCACCGACAAGAACAACGGTGAGGCGTTCTGCGTGGTAGCCGGAGATCACTTCTTCGTCTTCCTGCACGGCTCGCTCGCGAGCAAGTGGGGGCCGATCCACCCGAGTTCCGCCGCGGTCTCGCCGCTGCCGAGCGGGGTGATGTCGCTTGCGGTCGGAGTGACCGGCGGGTACTTCGAGGCTAAGCGGACCGGGACGGTCCTGATGACGTCCATCAGGATGCCGTGCGTCAAGCCCGGGCTCGGCCCTGAGCCGGCCGGCTCGGTGAAGTGCCTGACGGGAGGCCACTTCAAGGTGACGCTCCTGATCCGCGGCCGGATGTAGCCCCCTGCCGCCGTGGGGTTCCGGCGCTTTCGGGCGCCGGGACCGCTCAGCCGTCTGTCAGCCGGAACACCTGCGCGGCGTTGCCGCCCCAGGCGGCGGCTACCTGCTCGGGCGTGCAGCCCGCGTCGAGCAGCGTCTTCTCCAGCGTCCTGGCATTGGCGGCGACGCCGGGGACCCCCGGCCAGTCGGTGCCGAAGATCATCTTGTCGGCGAGCCTGCGCAGGGACGAGCCGTAGTACGAGCCCAGCCGCTGCGGCGGCAGCCCTGAGACCTCGAGCCACACGTTCGGCCGCATCAGCGCGACGAACGCGGCCTGCTCGTACCACCAGCCACGCCCGCCGTGCGCGAGCACGACAACGAGGTCGGGAAAGTCGCGGAAGACGTCGTCGAGCAGGATCGGGTCGGCATAGGAGTTGGCCGACCCCGCGAACGTGGACGTGCCGCAGTGCACGATCACCGGCAGCTGATGGTCCTGCGCCCACCCGTACGCCGGGTAGAGCATCCGGTCCCGCGCCTCGAAGCCACCGTGCACGGGATGGATCTTGAGCGCGATCGCGCCAAGCCCGACCTGCCTGGCCAGTTCGGCGGCGACCGGGTAGTGCAGATGCGGATTGATGCTGGCGACCGGGTGAAACCGGCCGGGGTTCTGGCGTACCAGCGGCAGCACGTCCTCGATCGGCTGGGTGCCGGTGACCTTCGGGCTGTACTCGGTGAACAGCAGCACATGGTCGACCCCCTGCCCGCCGAAATGCTCGTCGATTGCTGCCGGGATGGGCGTGCCCTCGGGATCGAAAAGATCTCCCATGGGCGTGCCGCTTCCGAACTGGACAGCCCAGTCCTGCCAGTCGCTGGACAGCGTCGGCAGCCGGGCCACATGGGTGTGCGCATCGACGAGCAACCTGCCGTCGAGCATCAGGACCGCACCTGGCTGGGAGGTGCGTTGCGGGCGGGGTCGACAGTCATGACGTCTAAGGTAACGACTGCCGGAAGACGAGCCGCCGGGGGAGCAGGACTGGAGCAGGCATGCGGTACATAGTCATCGGACCGGGCGGTGTCGGCGGCGCTATCGGCGGCCTGCTGGCCCGCGCCGGGCATGACGTCGTCCTGGTTGCCAGGGGAGCGCACCTGGAGGCGCTGCGGTCCGGCGGCCTGACCGTGGCCACTCCGACCGAGACGTTCACGGTCCGGCCGGTCGTCGCCGCCGGCCCGGACGACCTGACCCTGACGGCCGGCGATGCCGTGCTGCTCGCAGTCAAGAGCCAGGACACCGCTGTGGTGCTCGACCAGTGGAGCTACCGGCCGGTGTGGTCGGCGTCCGCCACGGCCGGCCAGGCGGCGGAAGGCACGGCAGCACAGTGCGTGCCGGTGTTCTGCGTGCAGAACGGCGTCGCGAACGAGCCCGTCGCTGCCCGCCGGTTTGCCCGCGTGTACGGGGTCGGTGTTCAGATGCCCGCAGAGCTGCTCGGCCCGGGTCAGGTGGTGGCACCCGGCTCACCGGTGGCCGGCCAGCTGGAGATCGGCCGCTACCCGGCGGGTTCCGGGCCGGCGGGCGAGCGGCTGGCGGCGGACCTGAGCGCGTCGGGCTTCATCGCCAGGGTCACCGACGACGTGATGGTCGCGAAGTACACCAAGCTGCTGCGCAACCTGCGCAACGCCATCCTCGCGGCGTGCGGCTCGATGCGGTCCGATGCCGCCAGGACGCTGGCGGGGATGGCAGTGAGCGAGGCCGAGGCGTGCTTCGAGGCGGCCGGAATCAGGCACCTGGGCCTCGCGGCCGCGAATGCCGCGCGCGAGGACGTCGTGCAGGAACTGCCGGTGAACGGCCGGATCCGCGGCGGCGGCTCCACGTGGCAGAGCCTGAACCGCCGCTCGGGCAGCACCGAGGTGGACTACCTCAACGGTGAGATCGTGCTGCTCGGCAGGCAGCACGGCGTGCCGACGCCCGTCAACGAACTGCTGCAGGTCACGGTCGGGGTCCTGGCGGCGCGGCGCGAGGCGCCAGGCACGGTCGACCCGGAGGATCTGCTCGCCCGTGCACTGCGGGCTCAGGGCACCAGGTAATAGCCGGTCATGTGAAAGAAGGTGCCGCCTTCCTTCGGGTTGTACGGCGCCGGCCCGACGGCGATCACGTGCTTGCCGGCCGCAGGCCATCGCCAGGCGAACAAGATCGTGTCGGGGATCCGCCGTCCGCTGCTCGACTTGTCCTGCCAGATGCCCGACCTGTCGACCAGCGGCACGCCGTCCACGGACACCAGGGCGTGCCCGGCTTCGCAGCACTGCTCGCCCATCGTCCCGACGATCGCGACCGCCCGCCCGGTGAAGGACACCCGCACCAGCCCGCCGCCGCTGACCGGTAGCTGCATGTCATCCGGGACGAACCTCGCCCGCGTCCAGAGCCCGGTATTGGCCGGCAGTCCGCCCGGGTCCAGCCGGCCGGCACCGAGCATCAGCGCGAGACCGCCGTTGCCCTGCCATGCCGTCACCGGCGCGTGCGGCGGCGGGCCGTCGAAGAACCGGCCGTAGGTTCCGCCCGCCGTCTGGTCCGCGGCCGCCGCCGCGGCGGCCCGCAGCAGCCAGGCGCGGGCGAATCGTTCCTGGTCCGCGGTCGCGAGCAGGTACATCGCCTCGACCAGCGGCTCCACTACATCGTTCTCTGCCTGCAGGTCGGCGTAGACCCCCGCGGCGTCGTTCAGGTACCTGGCGACGGCCTGGGCGGTAGCCAGTGCCTGCGTCAGGTAGTGCCGCTGCCTGGTCACGGCAGCTAGCTCGGCGCCGGCCCAGATCATGTTGCCGTTGACCGACGCGTAATACCGGCCGGGCAACTGGCGACACCGCGTGCCCGAGTCGAACACGTACACCGTGTAAAGCGGGATCGTCGGGCTGAGGAAATAGGTCCGGACCGCCGTGTACTTCGCCTCGGCCTTCGCCAGGTAGGACGCGTCCTTCGTCACCTGGTAGAGCAGCAGCGCGGCCTTGATGTAGTTGGAGTCCGTCTCCAGCGTCTTGAGATGGTTGGCGCCGCCGTCCGGCGCCTGGTAGTCGATCCGCGGGCAGGCACCGGCCGCGAATCCGGTCGCGGCGGCCGAGCCGACCGCCGCGAACGCCGCCTCGGCCTTGCTCAGCGCAACCGGGTCACCGGTCACCTGGTACTCGCGGATGTCGGCGATGGCATCCCATTCAGGCACGTCGCTCCAGCCGCTGCCGGCCGGTCCGTACTGGTACGCCGTGCCGGCGAGCGCCCGCATGATCGGCACTACGTCGGCGTCATGGCTGACCTGCCAGTGCAGGTAGAGCGTGTAGGTGAGCGAATCCGCGCCCCAGTCGACGTTCTTCTGGCGGCAGACCGCCGGAACGCACATGTTCCAGGTGCCTGCCCCGGTGTAGTAACTGTGCTCCAGGGTCGTGACGGCCCGCGCGGCGAGACCGGCGTAGGTGCCGGCAACCTGGCTGCGGGCCGCCCGGGTGGCGGCGCCGCTCCGGCCGCCGGAGCCCGCGTGCACCGGGCCGGCACTACAGCTGACAACGGCCAGGATCGCAGCCAGCGCGCTGGCGCCGCCCGCGAGGAGCAACCGGCCCGCAGGAAGCAACCGGCCCGCAGGAAGCGACCGCGTCACCCACCCGCCCATAATCCGCACAGTATCGCCAGGAACCGTATCGCCAGGAACCGTATCGCCAGGAACTGTATCGCCAGGATCAGCCGAACAGGCCGCGAATGTCCTCGGCGTTCAGGCTCCCGCCGAAGGCGTTCCCGTCGTCGAGCACGCTCGCGAACAGCTCAGCCTTCCGCGCCTTGAGTGCCATCACCTTCTCCTCGATCGTGTCCCTGGCGATCAGCCGGTAGACCATGACGTTGCGCGTCTGGCCGATCCGGTGCGCCCGGTCCACCGCCTGCGCCTCGGTCGCCGGATTCCACCACGGGTCGAGCAGGAAGCAGTAGTCGGCCTCGGTGAGGTTCAGGCCGAACCCCCCGGCCTTCAAGCTGATCAGGAAGACCGGCACCTGGCCTGCCGTGAATCGCTCGATCTCGGCGGGGCGGTCTCGCGTCGCGCCGTCCAGGTAGCAGTACGGCACGCCCTCGGCGTCCAGGCGCTCGCGCAGCAGCCGGAGGAACCCGGTGAACTGGCTGAACACCAGTGCCCGGTGGTCACCGCCGATGACGTCACCGAGCTGCTCGACGAGCAGCTCGACCTTGCTGCTCGGCACGTCAGCCAGCGTCTGGTCGACAAGCCCGGCATGCAGGCTGAGCTGGCGGAGCAGCGTCAGCGAGCGGAAGATCGTGAACCGGTTCGCGTTCAGGTCGTCGTCGATCAGGCGCAGCACCTTCTGCCGCTCGCGCTGCAAGTGGGTCTCGTAGGCCTTGCGGTGCCTGGGATGCAGGTCCACCTCGATGACCTGTTCCTGCTTGGCCGGCAGGTCGGTGGCGACCTGCTCCTTCGTACGGCGCTTGACCAGCGGCCTGATCCGCCGCCGGAGCTGTGCGAGCAGTTCCGCGTCGCCCGATTTCTCGATCGGCCGCGCGTAGAACTCGCGAAAGCGAGCCGGATTCGGGAACAGCCCTGGTGCCGTGATCGACAGCAGCGACCAGAGCTCCATCAGGTTGTTCTCCATCGGCGTACCGGTAATGGCGAGCTTGAACGGAGCGGGCAGCCGCCTGGCACACTGGTAGATCCTCGCCTGGTGGTTCTTGACGAACTGCGCCTCGTCCAGGATCAGTCCCGCCCAGCCGAGCGAGCAGTACGAGTCGGCGTCCAGGCGCAGCAGCGTGTAGGACGTGACCACGGCGTCAGCGCCCGCGACCAGGCTGGCCAGTGCCTCGCCGCGGCGGGCGTCGGTCTCCAGGACTGGCACCACGGTCAGGTCCGGTGCGAACCGTCTCGCCTCGGCGGCCCAGTTCGCGACCACGCTGGTGGGAGCGACAATGAGGAACGGCAGGCGCTCCGGGCTGGCTGCCCTGGCGTGGCAGATCAGCGCGAGGGACTGGAGCGTCTTTCCCAGGCCCATGTCGTCGGCCAGAATGCCGCCGAGCCGGTGCTCCCAGAGGAACGCCAGCCAGCTGAATCCGTCGAGCTGGTAGGGGCGCAGCCTCGCGCTGAGCCCGGCCGGCGGCTGCCTGGCTTCGACGGAGCCGAGCGAGAGCAGCCCCGCCACCTGCTCCCGCCACCGCGCCGCCTGGTGGCTGACCACGCCGAGCTGGGTCAGCTCGTCCCACAGACCGGCCTGGAACCGGCTGATCCGCAGCTCGCCAGGCGGGGCGTCCTGCAGCGCCCGGGCCTCGTCGATCAGCCCGGCCAGCGCATGGAGTTCCGGCTTGTCCAGCGAGAAGTAGGCGCCGTCGGCGAGCAGCAGGTGTGATTCGCCGCGGCTGAGCGCGACGAAGACGTCGGTGAACGGGACTGCCTGACCGTCCACGGTGATGCTGACGCCGAGGTCGAACCAGTCCGGGTCGCCGTCCACCGCCTCGGACGCGACGCCGATCCGCAGCGAGTCGCCGGCCTCGCGGTAGTCCGGCTGCTCGCCGGTCAGCTCGAGACTCACGGCGGGCTCGTCAGACAGCAGGGGCAGCAGTTCGGTGCTGAACCGCATCGTGTCGGTGCCGGTCAGTTCCAGGTGCGGCACCAGGACTCGTCCGCCGGGGCCGGTCCGGGCCAGGCCGAAGGCCTCCAGCGGGACGTCCAGGCTGGCCAGCACCGCCCGCTCGGCCTCGACGTCCCGGTAACCGTCTCCTTCCGCCAGTTCCGGCCCGGGATCGGCGGCCGCCTCAGGCGCCGCCCGCATACGCGAGTCGCCGACCTGGTAAGACCATTCCCAGTCCAGCTCGACCCGGTGCGCTGGGCGGTAGGACGCGCGCAGCGCCAGCGTCGGTGCGCAGATCACCGGCGGCTGGAAGGACGAATCCGAGGACGTGATCGCGACGGACCGCCGCAACCGCGGGTAGTACTCGTCGCGGAACCTCACCTCCTCGGCCGGCGGGACCTCCAGCCTGGTGCCCGCCAGCGTCATCGCCTGCAGCTGCTTCGGTACGTCGGTGCGGAGCCTGGCGAGCTCGAACTGCCAGCTGCCGCAGTCCTCTCCCCGCCCCGTCTGCGTCCGGTCGGCGTAGACGATCCCGTGACCGTGCGTGCCGATGAACCTGACCGGCACGACCTCGGCGGGCAGGGCGTCCGCCCGCGTGTCGTCGCCGTGCGCCGGACCGAGGCAGAGCACCGGGGTGATCATCAGTCCGCCGGCGCCGGAGCTGGCGCCGGAGCCGGCCGGGTCTGCCTGGCCGGTGATGTCCAGCCGCAGCTCGGCCTCGCGGTACCTGGAGAGCTCGCCGAGCTTGCGGGCGCGAACCAGCCGGACGCCGGCCTCGGCGGCGGCGTCGAGCAGTGGCCAGAGCTGCCGTGACTCGAACGCGCCCAGGTCGATGACCTTGTCGTTGCCGTAGTAGTAGCCGTAGCTGCCGGTGCCGGTCTTGCACAGCGCGAAGATCTCCTGCAGTACCTGCACCTGAGCGGCCGCGTAATTGCCGGAGAAGCTCAGCGACTCGAGCCGGAGCCAGCTGAGGGTACCTGCCACCCAGCCGCCGTTCTTGCCTGGCTGGACGAGCCGCGCCGTGAGCCTGGGGGGCAGGTCGGTCTGCGGCTGCCAGCGGCTCGCGGCGGTGCGCGAGCCGGCGGTAAGAGTCAGCTCGATGGCAAGCGGCGTCACGGGACCGCGGCTAGCCGTGCCCCCGGCCGGCGGCTGCAGCAGCGCGTCAAGCGATGCCTGCCAGAGCGCAGGCGCTGGCGCCGCCGGCCCCGGCGCGCCACGTGTCACCTGCTGCGGTCCGGGCTCGCCTTCGACCGCAGTCAGAGCCAGCGCGATCACGTGCTTGCAGTTCGCACCCACCGGGCAGCTGCAGATGCCGCGCTCGAACGCCAGCAGGCCGTCGCCGGCCTGCCACGAGCTGCCGGGCTCTTCCAGGCGTCGGCGCACGTAGTCGTCGGGCGCGCACAGATAGGCGGGCGTGAAGTACACGATGGCCGTGTAGTGGGCGCCGCCGCTGCCGCGAATCAGCCCCTGCAGCTCGAGCCGGTCCGGGTCCCACCGCATCTGGACGACGGCGCCCTGCCGGGCGTACTGCACGCCCCTGGCGTAGAAGACAATGTCGACGGCTGCCTGCAGCGACGCGGGGTCGAAGTCCGGAACCATCACTGCC
>DASWAA010000369.1:0-29209 GCA_036391385.1 Streptosporangiaceae bacterium | reverse complement strand
GAGGAGCCAGACTTCACCTGGGAGCTCACCAACAAGGCAGACGCATTGCGGGCGGCCGCCGGGCTGTGACCGGGTCGCCTGCGGACCGGCCTGCCGCTGCGCGGGTCTCGGCAGGGTCGCCTGCGGACCGGCCTGCCGCTGCGCGGGCCGGGACTGGTCGGCCCGCGAGGCGGCGCACCGCAGGCCGGGCCGGCATGCGCGAGCCCGCGGCCAGCAGGCCGGTCGCACGGGTGGCCGTTGACGTGCCGTTGCCGCACCTGGACCGGCTGTTCGACTACCTGGTGCCGGTGGCGCTGGCCGGATCCGCCGTGCCGGGCTGCCGGGTCAGGGTCCGCTTCTCCGGGCGGCTGACCAGCGGGTACCTAGTCGAGCGTGCCGAAGAGTCGGAGCATCAGGGCAGGCTGGCGTTTCTGGAGCGGGTGGTGTCGGCCGAGCCTGTGCTCACTGCTGAGATTGCCGGGCTGGCCCGCGCGGTCGCTGACCGCTACGGCGGCACGATGGCCGACGTGCTGCGGCTGGCCATTCCGCCGAGGCACGCCGCGGTCGAGGCCGCGGCACCCTCCGGTGCGCAGGAGCCATCGGCGGGGCCGCCGCCGACGCATTCCGGTACGGCAGCCGCCGCGGCGCGGCAGGCCTGGGCGCGTTATCTGGCAGGGCCCTCGTTCCTCGCCGCGCTCACGGCCGGGCGGTCGCCGCGCGCGGTCTGGTCCGCGCTGCCGGGTCCTGACTGGCCAGCCGAGATCGCGGGAGCCGTCGCTGCCGTCGCCGCGTCGGGCCGCGGCGCGCTCGTCGTAGTGCCTGATGCGCGCGATCTCGCCCAGGTGGAGGACGCGCTGAAGTCAGCGGTCGGCTCGGGCGGTTACGTCAGCCTGTCGGCGCAGCTCGGGCCGGCCGAGCGATACCGTCGCTGGCTCACTGTGCTGCGCGGACAGGTCACTGTCGTGGCCGGGACGCGCTCGGCCGCTTTCACGCCTGTCGCCCGGCTCGGCCTGGTCGTCATCTGGGATGACGGTGACGACCTGCACGAAGAACCCCGTGCGCCCTACCCGCATGCCAGGGACGTCCTGCTGCTGCGGGCGCATCGCTCCCGCGCTGCGGCGCTCATCGCCGGCCGCGCCATGACCGCCGAGGCCGCGCACCTGGTGGAATCAGGCTGGGCCAGGCCGCTGGCGGCTGACCGCGCGACGATCCGGCAGTACGCACCCGCGGTGCGCACCGCCGGCGAGGACGCCGAACTGGCGCGAGACGAGGCGGCGCGCACGGCGCGCATGCCCAGCCTGGCGCTACGGACGGCCAGGGAGGCGCTCGCCGCCGGGCCAGTGCTGTTCCAGGTGCCCAGGGCGGGTTACCTGGCCTCAGTCGGCTGTCAGAGCTGCGGCGCGCGGGCGCGCTGCGGGGCGTGCGCCGGGCCGATCTCGCTGGGCGGCCCCGATCAGCCGCTGCGCTGCAGCTGGTGCGGTCGTGTTACCGGGCGGGAATGTGCCTCCTGCGGGAGCAGTCAGCTGCGTGCCCTCGTCACTGGCGCCCGCCGGACCGCCGAAGAGCTGGGCAAGGCGTTCCCTGGCGTGCCGGTCCGTACGTCGAGCGGATCGGGTGTCCTGACCTCGGTTCCGGCGTCGCCGGCGATCGTCATCGCGACTCCGGGTGCCGAACCTCCGGCGACGGGCGGCTATGCCGCCGCGGTCTTCCTCGACAGCTGGGCGCTGCTGGGCCGGCCGAGCCTGCGC
Organism: Streptosporangiaceae bacterium; assembly: GCA_036391385.1. Taxonomy (GTDB): domain Bacteria; phylum Actinomycetota; class Actinomycetes; order Streptosporangiales; family Streptosporangiaceae; genus Chersky-822. Next base: position 27,482 of record DASWAA010000369.1, on the reverse strand, counting down.
GCCGCCGAGGAAGCCCTGCGCCGGTGGATGAACGCGGCCGCGCTCGTCCGGCCCGGGCCGCAGGGCGGGAAGATCGTCATGATGGCCGATCCGAGCCTCGCCGTCGTGCAGGCGCTGATCCGGTGGGACCCAGCGACGCACGCCAGCCGGGAGCTGGCCGAGCGCCAGGAACTGCGCTTCCCGCCCTCGGTCCGGATCGCGTCCCTGACCGGGCCGCCTGAGGTCGTCTCGGAGCTGCTGGCCGCGGTGCCCCTGCCTGACGGCGCCGACGTGCTAGGCCCCGTTCCGGTAGAAAACGAGGGGCCGGCCACCACCGAGCCTGGCGCCGAGATCGCACGATTCCTGGTCAGAGTGCCCTCGTCGGCGGGTACGGCACTGGCGGTCGCGCTGCGCGGCGGGCTGGCCGAGCGAACCGCGCGAAAGGAGCAGGGCGCGGTGCGACTTCAGCTAGACCCGGCCGAGCTGATCTGACGTCACGCCGTTAAGGCCGTAAGGTGCTTGGGTGGCAAGTTCACGGCAGAGACCCGATGCACTGAGCAGTCCTTCGCGGCGCCGGGGCAGGACTGCCGCGGCGCAGGCGGCTGACATCGCAGGCGCCGCGCCCGGCGCCCTGGAGCAGAGGAGGCTGCCGTCCGTGCGCCTGGCTCCGCGCGACGAACTGGCCGGGCTGGCGCGAGTGGCGCCCTTGCTGCGCGCGGCCCGCGATCTATGCATGTGGGCCGAGCGCAATGGCATCGAGGTCGCGGCCGTAGCCGAACTGGATCCGCAGGACGTGGCCGCGGCCGCGGCCACGCTCGACCTGGCGCCCAGAGAGGTCGACGCGGCGTGGCGGGTAGTCGTGGCTGTCAGCCCTATGCCGCCTGAGGGCACGGGCCCCAGCCTGACCGCCGTGCTGGCGGACGGCAGTACCGAGGCCGTCTTGCAGGCCTGGGACACGGCGCTGGCTGTCGTGCTCGACTCCGAGGAACTTGACGGCATCGCGACCGCCTTGTACACGGTCGGCGGCCCGGTCGGGATGGACGGGCTGTTCGACGCGTACGCATCGGCAGCGGGGTCCCGCCAGCAACCCGGAGAAACCGAAGACGGGCAGCCTCAGCACGACCAGGGCGCTGCGCTCTCCGTCGCGCTGGAGACGCTGGCCGACCTCGCGGTCGTGGAACTCGGCACCGAGGACAGTGACGGGAGCCTGACGGTCGCCCTTTCCCCGCTCGGAACGTGGGGAGTGCACCGCAGGCTGCGCAGCCAGGGCTGGCATGTCCCTGTCCTCGGCGCGAGGAGCAGGGACGGCGCTCAGGCGCTGCTCGCGGCGCTGGCGACCTGCGATGCCGAGGACGGCGAGGCGGAGATCACGGCCTGGCTGGCCGTCCGCAAGCCGGCTGATGCCGCGGCTGAGCTGATCGAGGCCGCCGCCCAGGGATCGCCTGGCCAGCGCGGTGCAGCCTTCGCGGTCCTCGACCGGGTCGGCCTGGCGGCGAGCACCGAGGTCCGTGCCGCGCTTTACCAGCCGCTGCTGCGCGCGCACGCCGCGGTCTGGCTGATCGAGCACGGGGAGGACGCGCAGCTTGGCCCGCGGGACCGGGCCTGGCTGCTCGTCGACCTCGGAGCTGGCCTGCTCGAGGAGGCCAGTGCCGCCGACGTCGTCGCCGAACTGCTGCCCGACATACCGGCTGAGGACCAGGCCGAGATCGTGGCCAGGCTCTGGGAGGTCGACCACCCCGCGGTCACGAGCTTCCTGACCGCCCTCAGCGACCATCATCCCGACCCGGGCGTGGCCCGGGCGGCGAGGAAGGCAGCCTTCAAGGCGGGCTCGCCCGCCGCGGCGGCGGGCTAGCACCGGGTGACATTCGCACGGCGGCAGGTGCCGTCGTGACTTCGTAGACTGGACGAATCGTTAGCCGCACCGATGTGGGACCTGTGCCCGGAGGAATGTCGAGTGAGTATCAAGCCGATCCGCCTGTTCGGAGATCCCGTGCTGCGGACTCCCGCCGAGCCGGTCACCGATTTCGACGTCGAGCTGCGCAAGCTGGTCGCGGACCTGACCGACACCATGCAGGACGCGCCGGGAGTCGGGCTGGCCGCACCTCAGATCGGCGTGAGCCTGCGCGTCTTCACCTACTACGTGGACGACGTACTCGGGCACCTGATCAATCCGGACCTGGACTTGTCTTCCGACGAGGAGACCGACGACGAGGGCTGCCTGTCATTCCCCGGGCTGGCGTACCCGACGAAGCGGGCCTACGGCGTCGTGGCCAAGGGTTTCGACATGTACGGCGAGCCGGTCACGGTCGAGGGCAGCGGGCTGCTGGCGCGGTGCGTCCAGCACGAGACTGACCACCTCGACGGAGTGCTCTTCATCGACCGGCTGGACCCGGAGCAGCGCAAGCTGGCCATGAAGGAGATCCGGGCGGCGCAGTGGTGGGGCGAGCAGATCCCGGCTGTGAAACTGTCGCCGCACCTGACCCACGGTCAGGCGCTGTAGCTGATGCGGCTGGTCTTCGCCGGAACGCCGCAGACGGCGGTGCCCTCGCTCGAGGCGCTGCTTGAGTCGCGGCATACGGTGGCCGCCGTGGTGACCCGGCCGGATGCTCCGGCCGGCCGCGGCCGCCGGATGGCGGCCAGCCCGGTCGCTGAGCGCGCACGGCGGGCGGATATCGAGGTGCTGCAGCCAAGACGTCCCTCGGAGCCGGATTTCCTGGCCCGGCTTGCGGAGATCGCGCCGGACTGCTGCCCGGTCACTGCCTACGGCGCCCTGATCCCGGACGCGGCGCTGCGGGTACCGCACCACGGCTGGGTCAACCTGCACTTCTCCGTGCTGCCCGCCTGGCGAGGCGCCGCGCCGGTACAGCACGCGATCCTGCACGGTGACGAGATCACCGGCGCGACCACGTTCCGCCTGGTGGCCGAGCTTGACGCCGGACCAGTCTTCGGCGTGGTCACCGAGATGATCAGGGAGACAGACACGGCGGGTGACCTGCTCAGCCGGCTCAGCGTAACTGGCGCCGACCTGCTCGTCGCGACCCTGGACGGGATCGAGTCCGGCGAGGTCGAGGCGCGGCCGCAGCCAGCGGACGGGGTCAGTCACGCGCCCAAGCTCACCCGGGCGGACGCCCGGGTGAGCTGGAAGCTGCCAGCCCTGGCCGCTGACCGGCTGATCAGGGCGTGCACGCCGGCCCCAGGGGCCTGGACGACGCTCGATGGCGCCAGCCTCAAGCTCGGGCCCGTAGCCAGGATCTCCGAAGCGGATCCGGACTGGCGGCACTTGCACCCTGGCGAGCTCAGCATCACCGCGTCGGCGGTCGTGGCGGGCACTGGCACGTCGCCGGTACGGCTCGGCGACGTTCAGCCGGAGGGCAAGCGGATGATGCCGGCCGCTGACTGGGCGCGTGGCCTGCGGAGCAGCGGCCGGACCCTGGCGCTGGACTGAGATGAAACAGGCCAGCAAGGGGCGCTCTGGCGCCGGAAGGCCGCCCGGCGACCCGGCCCGGCGTGCCGCGTTCGACGTGCTGAGCGCGGTGAGCGGCCGGGGCGCCTACGCCAACCTGCTGCTCGCCACGCTGCTGCGGGAGCGCGGCCTGCGCGGGCAGGACGCCGCCCTCACCACCGAGCTTGTCTACGGCACGCTGCGCAATCGCGGCAGCTACGACGCGGTGATCGGGCTGTGCGCTGATCGCGGCCTTGACCAGATGGACCCGCCGGTGCGCGAGATCCTGCGGCTCGGGGTGCACCAGTTGCTCGGCATGCGGATCAAGCCGCACGCGGCCGTCGCGACCGCGGTCGACCTGGCCGTGGAGGTCGCCGGCCGCCGGCCGTCCGGTTTCGTCAACGCGGTGCTGCGCCGGGTCACCGCGCACGACCTTGAGTCGTGGACGCAGATCGTGGCACCGAGCAGGGAAGCCGATCTCGTCGGCCATCTGTCGGTCCGGTACAGCCATCCGCGCTGGATAGTGGCTGCCCTGGCTGACGCGCTCGGCGAGGAGATCCCCGGTCCCGGTCAGTCAGGCGCGCTGCCGGAGACCGAGGCGGCGCTGGCGGCCGACCGCGACCGGCCGGTGGTGACCCTGGCCGCGGTCCCCGGGCTGGCCAGCTCCGATGAGCTGATGGCCGGGGGAGCGACCACCGCGCGGTGGTCGCCGTATGGTGCTTATCTCGCGCATGGGGATCCGGGCGCGCTGGCCGCCGTCAGACAGCACCGGGCCGGGGTTCAGGACGAGGCGAGCCAGCTGGCGGTGCTCGCCCTCATCCGGGCAGAGACTGCCGGAGCCGAGCCCGGCGGAATGGCTGACCGGGCCTGGCTGGACCTGTGCGCCGGTCCTGGCGGAAAGGCACGGCTGCTGGCCGGTCTCGCCGCCGAGCGCGAGGCCGTGCTGCTCGCCGTCGACGCTCACTACCACCGCGCCCGGCTGGCGGCCTCGGCCGTCAGCGGCATCCCGGTAGCCGCTGCCGTGACCGCCGACGGAACCGCTCCGGCGTGGCGACCCGGGACGTTCGACCGCGTGCTTGCCGACGTTCCGTGCACCGGGCTCGGCAGCCTGCGGCGGCGACCGGACGCGCGCTGGCGCCGCAGTCCGGACGATATCGCCGCGCTGGCCGGGCTCCAGCGCGCGCTGCTCGCCTCCGCGATCGGATCGGCCCGGCCGGGCGGGGTAATCGCCTACGTGACCTGCTCGCCGCATATCGCGGAGACCCGGGACGTCGTCGCCGACGTGCTCGCTGACCACACTGACGTACAGGTGCTCGACGCGCCCGCGCTGCTGCCCGAGGTACCCGGACTTCGGTGCCCGGAGCCGTACGGGCGATTCGCTCAGTTCTGGCCGCACCGGCACGGCACCGACGCGATCTTCGTGGCCCTGCTGCGCAGGGACGAGTAGGCGGCGGTCAGCGTGATCGTGCGGGCGCGCTCGTCAGCGAGCGGCCGCGGACGGGGGACAGGCGGCTGGTACCGATGTCGGCGCGCTGGCCTTGCGCGTAACCGTCGCGGTAGCCACTGCCGCTGTAGGTGACCCTGGCCTTGCGGGTCACCGGGTAGGCATTCTCGACTTGCCTGCGAACGATCAGGGAGCGGTCAGCGAGCACGAGCGCGGTGCGCTCCGCCCGTTCGGCTCCTTGCGCCGTGGCCGCCGTGACGGCGCCGTGCTCCGCCTCGCGGACCCTGCTGATCACCGCCGTCGCGAAGCCGAGCAGCCAGCTGCGCCGCCAGGCACGCGGGCTGCTGCTCCACTCGGGAACCGTGGCGCCAGCCAGCCCGTGCGCCATCTGGATCAGCACCGAGGTGTAGAGGAGGTCCGTGCGGTCGATGTCCGAGGCGAACCCGAAGATGTGCACCCGGGTACCAGGGCGGGTGCCGCCAAGCAGGATGCACTGGCAGCGCAGGGCGGAGGCGAGGCCGCTGAGCAGATGTGCCTTCTCGCGTGCCCATGGATTGTCGATGTCAAGGATCCGGTTGGCCGGCTGGTCGGTCTCCGGCCGCTCCGCCGCGAGCAGGGCACGGTCGATGCCGTACTTCGCCATCAGCTCGGCAGCCTTTGCCGTGAAGGCCTGCGCCTCGGCGGGGGTGACCGCCTCGTCCTCAGCCTGCGCCAGCAGCTTGCGTACCCGGTCAAGCAGCCGCTCTGGTGCCTCGGTCACCAGCACATGCCCTCCTTCGGTCGGCGTTCGAATACCTGAGCGAACCTAGCGCAGGGGTACGACAAGCTACTCCGTCGCCTGCTCCCTCGGTGTGATGCGCGGTCCTGCCCGGCCCCTCGTAGACTTCGCATGTCATGAGCGTGCAAATCTCACCCAGCCTGCTGTCCGCCGACTTCGCCAGGCTCGCCGAGGAAGCGAGCGCAGTCGCTGGCGTGGCCGACTGGCTCCACGTGGATGTGATGGACGGCCATTTCGTCCCGAATCTCACCATAGGGCTGCCTGTCGTATCCGCTCTGCTCAAGCACGCCGCGCTGCCGCTCGACTGCCACCTGATGATTACAGACCCGGATCGCTGGGCGCCCGAATACGCGTCGGCTGGCGCGCGGAACGTGACGATTCACGCCGAGGCGGCCGCCGCACCGGTCCGCACGCTCCGGATGATCAGGTCGGCGGGGGCACGGGCCGGCCTTGCCGTGAACCCTGGCACGCCCATCGAGCCCTACGCAGACCTGCTACCCGAGGTCGACATGCTCCTGGTGATGACCGTCGAGCCCGGCTTCGGCGGGCAGCCGTTCCTTGACCTCGTGCTGCCGAAGGTCGCCAGAGCGCGCGAGCTGATCGCGCGGCACGGCGGCGAGATCTGGCTCCAGGTCGACGGCGGAGTCAGCGAGGAGACGATAGGCCGCTGCGCGGAGGCCGGGGCGGATGTCTTCGTGGCAGGCACGGCCGTCTTCGGGGCGCAGGATCCGGCCGGGGCCGTCGAGTACCTGAGAGGCGCCGCGCAGGCCGCGGCAGGCCGGCCAGTCAGCTGAACGGCCGGCGAGTCAGCTAGGAAGTCACTTTCGGCAGCTGTCGAATCCGGCCGGTGTCGTTCGTCGGAAGCTGCGAGGGACTTCACCCGATCCGAAGGAGATGAACATGGCCCAGTACGCGATCCTGATCTACGAGGCCGAGAGCGGTTACGCCAGCGGTGGTCAGCAGGCGTGGCAGCAGGCGATGGAATCGCACGGCCGATTCGCCGCGCAGGTCGGCGAGCGCGGCGGCAAGATCCTCGCCGGGGAGGCCCTGGAACCGACGAGCACCGCCACGTCCGTCAGGAACGACATCGTCACCGACGGCCCGTTCGCCGAGACGAAGGAGGCCCTCGGCGGCTTCTACGTGGTCGAGGCACGCGATCTCGACCACGCCATCGAAATCGCCAGGCTGTGCCCGGCGCCATTCGGCGGCGTCGAGGTGCGTCCGGTCATGGACGTCTCGGGCGGCTGACCGCAATGGCACGTGCCGGGCAACGGCGAAGCGCGCGACGTGCAGGGCGCTGATGCCGGCGCAGGCTCGGACCAGGAGCCTGGCCGCGCGGCGATCGTCGAGGCGATCGCGCACGCGCACCGCAGCGAGTGGGCGTTCGTGCTGGCCGCCACCGCCCGGGTAACGAGGGATCTCGACGCGGCCGAGGAATGCGTGCAGGACGCCTACGTCTCCGCGCTCGATGCCTGGGCGCGCCAGGGCATCCCGCGTAATCCCGGTGCCTGGCTGACCACGGCAGCCAGGCACCGGGCACTCGATTCCCTGCGCCGGGATCGCACGCTGCGGGCCAAGCTGCCGCTGCTCGTCGTTCCCGGCGCAGAGTCCGGCCCTGAGACAGGGCCGGACCAGGACAGCGAGGTGATCGCGGACGATCGGCTGCGGCTGATCTTCACCTGCTGCCACCCTGCCCTGGCCAGGGAGGCGCAGGTGGCGCTGACCCTCCGGCTGGTCTGCGGGCTCAGCACGGCGGAAATCGCCCGGGCGTTCGTCGTCTCAGAGCCCACGATGGCCGCGCGGGTGACCAGGGCGAAGAAGAAGATCGCCACAGCCCGGATCGCCTACCGCGTGCCCGAGGCCGCCGAGCTGCCCGACCGCCTCGACGCGGTGCTGACCGTGCTGCATCTGCTCTACACGACCGGCCACACCGACCCGGCTGGCTCCGAGCTGGTCCGGCCTGAGCTGGTGGAGCGAGCGATCGCGCTGGCACGGATGCTCCGCGATCTGATGCCGGACGAGCCGGAGGCGGCCGGCCTGCTCGCGCTGCTCCTGATCACCGACGCACGACGCGCCACCAGGACGGACGAGCAGGGAAACCTGCTGCTGCTCGAGCAGCAGGACCGGACCCGCTGGGACGCGGCGGCGATCGCCGAGGGCGGCGCGCTCGTGATCGAGGCGCTGCGCGGCGGACGGCCTGGCCGGTTCGCCCTGCAGGCCGCGATCGCCGCCGTGCACGCGGAGGCGCCGAGCTATGCCGCCACCGACTGGCCGCAGCTCGCCATGCTCTACGACCGGCTGCTCCGGACGTGGCCGTCACCCGTGGTCGCGCTTAACCGGGCCGTCGTGACGTCGATGACCAGCGGGCCGGAGTCGGCGCTTGCCGAGATAGCCGCGCTGGAGCAGGACGGCCGGCTGGACGGGTACCGCTACCTCCCGTCGACTAAGGCAGATCTGCTGCGCAGGCTCGGTCGCCGGGCTGAGGCGCGGCAGGCCTACCAGGACGCACTGGAGCTGGCGGAGAACGCCGCCGAGCGTGCCTTCCTGGCTCGCAGGCTGGCCGAGATGTCGGCTGGCTGACTGCCGCCGCCCGGTCACGGCGATCCGTGCACCGCGATCTGGCCGGAGCATTACAGTCTGTTCCTGTGACACGCAGGCCTCTGGAGGAGATCATCGACCCCGGCTGGGCGCGAGCGCTGCAGCCGGTAGCAGGCCAGATCACCGCTGCCGGGGACTTCCTGCGGGCCGAGGTCGCGGCAGGCCGGACCTACCTGCCGGCCGGCGACCTGGTGCTGCGCGCGTTCAAGCAGCCGTTCGACGATGTCCGCGTGCTGATCGTGGGACAGGATCCGTACCCGACGCCCGGGCACCCGGTCGGCCTGAGCTTCTCCGTGGCGCCATCGGTCCGGCCGCTGCCGCGCAGCCTGGTGAACATCTTCCGCGAGTACACCGCCGATCTCGGCCATCCGACGCCGTCGAACGGAGACCTGACGCCCTGGACCGAACGCGGCGTGCTGCTGCTGAACAGGGTCCTGACCGTGCAGCCGGGCAAGCCGGGATCACACCGGGGCAAGGGGTGGGAGCCGGTGACCGAGCAGGCGATCAGGGCGCTCGCCGCCAGGTCAGCGCCGCTGGTCGCGATCTTGTGGGGCAGGGACGCGCGCAACCTGGCGCCGCTGCTCGATGGCGTGCCGCTGGTCGAGTCGGCTCACCCCAGCCCGATGTCCGCTGACCAGGGTTTCTTCGGCTCGCGGCCATTCAGCCGTGCCAGCGGGCTGCTGGCGGGCCTGGGCTGCGACGAGATCGACTGGAAGCTCCCGTAACGAGTAGTACGGTCAGGCTGGCTCACGTCGGCTATCAGAGCAGAATGTGCTCATGACCGCTCAGCCTGATACCGGACTTGCCGCTGCTCCCGGCCCCGGGCCGGCGTGCCAGGACGACGTCACTCCGGTCGTCTCGGTCTCCCGGCTGGCGGTCCGATTCGGGCCGGTCCGAGCGCTCGACGGCGTGGACCTGGAAATCAGGCCCGGCGAGATCGTCGCTCTCGCGGGGGAGAACGGCGCGGGCAAGACCACTCTCGTGCGCTGTCTGGCAGGGGACATAACGCCGACTGCCGGGGAGATCATGCTGGCTGGCCGGCCGCTGCCTGCCGACCCGCTGACGGTCGCCAGGCACGGTGTCGGCGTGGTCTGGCAGGACCTGTCGCTCTGCGACAACCTGGACATCGCCTCGAACCTGCTGCTCGGCCGTGAGCGCCGCCGCCAGCTGATGTCCGATGTGCGCATGCATGCCGACGCTTCAGCGGTGCTTGCCCGGCTCGGCATACCGCTCACTGACACCACGCGCAGCATCCGGTCGCTATCGGGCGGTCAGCGGCAGCTTGTCGCGATCGCCAGGGCGATGGCGGGGCAGCCGGCGCTGCTGCTGCTCGACGAGCCGACAGCGTCGCTGAGCATCCGCCATTCCGCGCAGGTCGAGGAACTGATCGCCGCGCTGCGCAGCCAGGCCACCACGATCGTGATCGCCTGTCACGACATCGAGATGATGTTCCGGCTCGCCGACCGGATCGTCGTGCTCAGGCACGGCAGGGTGGCCGCGGAGGTCGATCCCACCGCGGTCCATCCGGACGAGGTGGCAGCGCTGCTGTCCGGCCAGGAGCTTGACTCGTCCGCCAGGAGGCAGCTGACCAGGCTGCACGGCCTGACGGGCAGGCTGGTCGCCGCCGATCCGTCGTCCAGCCTGTCGCTGATCCTGTCCGCGCTCGGGGCAGCGCTTGGCTCTGAGCGAATCTGCATCCACTTGCTGACCGGGCGCGAGCTGGAGTGTGCGGCGTCGCTCGGGCTGCCCGAGGTGCTGCTGTCGCAGTGGGCCAGGCTGCCGCTCGGTCCCGATGGCGGTCCCGCCGGGCTGGCGGCGGCCTCGGCCAGGGTCGTCGTCGCGGAGGACGCTCAGGCGGACTGGTCGCCCTTCACCGAACTGGCCGCCACAGCCGGTGTTGCCAGCTCGTGGTCGGTCCCCGTGCACGCCAGGGAAGGCCTGGCCGGAGTGATCACGGTGTTCCGTGACGCGACCGGACAGCCCGAGCGCGACCAGCTCGAGCTGGTCACGGTCTACGCCGGCTACGCGGCGAGCGCGATCGAGCGGGACCGGCTTCTCGATGAGGTGACCGAGCGCAACCGCGTGCTCGAGACGATCAGGGAGGTGCTCGAGACGCTGGCCGGCCCGATCCCGGTCAGCGAGGGACTGGGCGTGGCGCTGCAGGCGCTGTGCCGGGGCCTGCAGGCAGACGAGATCATCTTGCTCACCGCGGCCGGCGACGGCGAGCTCCGTCGCCGCGGCCATGCCCGCGGCGACGGCCACCGGGACAAGGATCCCGGACCTGCCGAGCCGCTATCGGCAGGCTCGGGAGCGGGCGATCTGGTGACGCTGGCCCGGCGGCTGCTGTCCGGCCAGCGGCATGACGGCGTCGCGCGGCGGCTGCCCGGCGACGACGGTCAGTGGTACCTCGCTGTCACGTTCGCCGCGCCTGGCGGGCCGAGCGTCCTGCTCGGGCGATGGGAGGCCGGGCCGCCGACGTCGGAGGCCAGCGTCCTGGCCGAGGACGCCGCCCACTCGTTCCGGCTGGCACTGGAACGTGAGCAGGCTGGCCTCGCCCTGCAGGAGGCGACGGCCCTGCGCCGCTCACAGGAACTGCAGCGTGACTTCCTGTCCAGGCTCAGCCACGAGCTGCGCACGCCGCTCACCGCGATCCGCGGCTACGCGACCAGCCTGCTGCAGCCCGACGTCACCTGGGACGACGAGTCGCAGCAGCGCTTCCTGGCCAGGATCGCGACCGAATCGGCGCGGCTGGGCCGGCTCGTCGACGACCTGCTCGACTTCTCGGCCATCGAGCTGGGCATCCTGCGGCTGCAGCCGGACTGGTGTGACATCAAGCTGGTGCTCGAGGCAGCGGCCGCCTGCCTGCCGCTGGACGGTGCGGCCATGGTGGAGATCTCGTGTACCGACGAACTGCCCGTGGTCTGGGCCGATCACGACCGTCTCGAGCAGGTCTTCGTGAACCTGCTGGGCAATGCCGTAGGTCACAACCCGCCAGGAACGCACGTGCGCGTGCAGGCCGAGCTGGCCAGGGACGGCTCGGTGAGCATCACCGTCAGCGACGACGGACTCGGCCTGCCCTCTGAGGTAGTTGCCGCGCCGTTCGAGCCCAGACGAGGACGTCGCACGAAGACGGCGGGAGCCGGGCTCGGCCTGTCGATCGCACGAGGTATTGTGACCGCGCACGGTGGCATGTTGCGCCTTGTGCCGTCATTGTCCGGTGCCAGGTTCACGGTCCAGCTGCCCGTCGAGGACGGGACCAGGCTGCTGGACCTGGATGAACTGCCGGCACTGGCCGAGTCGGCGCGAGGGACCAAGTCGATGCAGCGGTTGCGGAAGGGGGCGGTCGCCCGTGGCCGAGCAGGTCGCTAGCACGCGCGCGCTCCTGGTCGAGGACGACCCCAACATCGTCGACCTGATCAGGTCCAACCTCGCGGTGCGCGGCTTCGACACGGTGGTTTCCGCCGATGGCTTGCGCGCGCTTCAGCTGCTCGACACCGAGGCACCCGACATCGTGCTGCTTGACCTGATGCTGCCCGAGATCGACGGCTTCGAGCTGTGCAGGCTGATGCGCGAGCGATCTGGCGTGGCGATCATCGTCGTGTCGGCGCGCGGCGGCGAGCGCGACAAGGTCACCGCGCTCAACATGGGCGCCGACGACTACATGACCAAGCCGTTCAGCATCGAGGAACTGCTCGCCAGGATCACCGCCACGCTGCGCCGCACCCGGCCCGCGGCGACCGGCGACTCCGTGCCGCAGCTGATCGACATCGGAGACCTGAGGATCGACCTGACGACCGAGCAGGTGCTCAGGCGCGGCGAGCGAGTGCACCTGACGCCGACCGAGTTCGCGCTGCTGCGCGAGCTAGCCACCAACCGCGGCAAGCTGCTGACTCACGCGCACCTGCTGCGCCGGGTCTGGGGGCGCGGCTACGAGACCGAGACCGAGTACGTCCGGGTATATGTCCGCAGGCTCAGGGCCAAGCTGGAAGACGACGGCGGTGCGCCGCTTATCCTGACCCAGCCCCGGGCCGGCTACCGGCTCGCCGCCGACTAGCAAGCCGAGGTGGCGGCTAGCGGGGTCGGCGTGCCAGCAGGAGGCCAGCCACGATCAGCGTTACGCCGGACAGGAAGCCGACCGCGCCCGCGGTCTGCGGTGCTGCCCCGGAAGCCCCCGCCAGCACCCACAGGCCTCCGCCGGCCACAGCGAGTACGGCGCCGATGACGAGCAGCACGGGAGGAAGGCCGCGCTGTCTCGTGGCCGGGCAGGCCCAGTCAGCCTCGTGCGCCGACCTGGTCATGCCACATCGGTAGCACCGGTCGAGGTTGGATGGGGGAGCCCAGGTCTGGAACTGGGGCTCTTGATCGGTCGGGCTCGTGATCATGTTTCCTCCGCGACAGATTCGACGCTACGACCACGGTCCGCTGACGGCGGTCCGTGTTTACAGAATATTCATGGACAATGCCCAATGTTAACGACCGCGTTCATCCGGAGACTTCTACAGTTCAGGGGAACAGGAGCCGCTGCGGGACTCGCAGTCCGGTGCCTATGAATGGCGGCCGCATCCGGCCAGGAACGAAACGGGTGGTCTCATTGCAGCAAGTAACCAGGAAAATCGCCTGGGTTTCGATGGCCGCTAGCTTGGCCGTCGTTGCCGCGGCGTGCAGCTCGGGATCGAGCTCACCAGGGACAGGGAAGAAGTCGAGCAGCGTATCGGTGCCCCAGATCTCGGCATCGCAGTTCGACCGGACCTTTTCGGTAATGTCACAGCTTAAGCCGCTCGCTGCGGCGGGCAAGGGCAATGTCGCGGTAATCCTGCCAGACACTGTCTCCTCAACTCGCTATACCGAATTCGACGCTCCCTATCTGACAAAGGCACTGACAGCGGCAGGACTTTCGTCCTCTCAGTTCTCTGTTCAGAACGCTCAGGGCAGTGACGCGACCGAGCTGAGCCTCGCGCAGACGGCCATCACCAAGGGCGCGACCGTTCTCATCATGGACCCGCTCGACTCCGGTGTCGGCGCGCAGATCGAGTCCTACGCCAAGTCGCACGGCGTGGCCGTGATCGACTACGACCGCCTGACCCTGGGCGGCAGCCGCAAGTACTACGTCAGCTTCAACAATGTCCTCGTCGGCACGAAGATCGGCCAGGGCATGGTCTCCTGCGTCGCGGCGTGGAAGGTCGCCAAGCCGAACGTGCTGGTCATGTACGGAGCGGCCACCGACAACAACGCCACGCTGTTCGGCCAGGGCTACAACGCCGTGATGGCGCCGCTGTTCAAGTCCGGCAAGTGGGTGCAGGTCGGCAAGGCCGCCGGCACCTGGGACCCGCCGACCGCGCTGTCTGAGTTCACCCAGCAGTTCACCGCTCACAAGAACATCAACGCGGTGCTCACGCCGAACGACGAGAACGCGGCCCCGATCATCACCTACCTGCAGCGCCAGGGCATCAAGGCCAAGACCTTCCCGGTCACCGGGCAGGACGCCACCCTGATCGGCCTGCAGAACATCCTGTCCGGCTACCAGTGCGGCACGGTCTACAAGCCGATTTACCTGGAGGCTCAGGCCGCGGCAGCGCTGGCCATGTACCTGCGGGCAGGCGCGGCGGTGCCGGCGTCGCTGACGAACAGCCAGACGACCATGGACACCACTGGGCATGTCGCAGTCCCGTCCGTACTATTGACGCCAACCTGGGTGACGACCGCGAACATGAACAGCACGGTCATTGCCGACAACTTCGTGCCGGCCTCGCAGCTGTGCACGAGCAAGTACAAGGCCGCCTGCACGGCTGCCGGGATCTCGGGGTAACCATGAAGGCGCGAGGCAGACAAGGCCTCCGGCAGTGGTAGCACCAGGAACGCCGGATGGCGCCGGGTCCGCGAATGCGGGCCGGGCGCCATCCGGCGCCGGGTCCGGCCAGCAGGACGCAGCCGATCCGTCGGCTCCGCTGCTGGCGCTGCGGGGGATAGGAAAGCACTTCGGTCCGGTGCAGGCCCTGACGGGCGTCGACCTCGACATACCGGCGGGCCAGGTGACGGCCCTGGTGGGCGACAACGGCGCGGGCAAGACCACGCTGATCAAGTGCGTCGCCGGGATCTATGAGCCGTCGTCTGGCCAGATGCTCTGGAATGGCCAGCCCTTCCACCTGCGCAGCCCCAAGGACGCCACCGACCTTGGCATCGCCACCGTGTACCAGGACCTCGCGCTGTGCGACAACCTGGACATCGTGCAGAACATGATGCTCGGCCATGAGCCCCGCAGGCTGGGGCTGCTCGACGAGGTCAGCATGGAGCTCACGGCCAAGCAGACCCTCACGGACCTGGCGGTGACGACCGTCAGGTCGGTACGCCAGCCCGTGGGCTCGCTTTCCGGCGGCCAGCGGCAGTCGGTCGCGGTGGCGAAGGCCGTCATGCAAGACGCGAGGCTCGTGATCATGGACGAGCCCACTGCCGCGCTCGGCGTCAGCCAGACCGAGCTCGTGCTGACCCTGATCACCCGCCTGGCCAACCGCGGCCACGCGGTCATCGTGATCTCGCACAACCTGAACGACATCTTCCGGGTCGCCGACCGTATCGCGGTGGTCTACCTTGGCCGGCTGGTCTCTGTCGGCCCGGCAGCCGACTACGACCGCCAGTCGGTCGTCGATCTCATGACCACCGGCATGTCCACCCGCCGGGGCACGGAGGCTGAGAAATGACGTCGTCGGACAGCGGCGAGGCGCGCCAGGAGCACGCCGGCATGCCAGTCGGCCTGGCGAAGGAACCCGTGTCGGCGGAGGGGCTAGCCGCCGCCGACCAGTCAGTCCTGGCGACTGCTGCCCCCGAGGTCATCGCCGACTCTCTCGGGGAGTACACCCGGATCTGGCTCCGCCGCGTTCGCAGCGGCGAGAGCGGCGCCCTGCCCGTGATACTCGGCCTGATCGTGATCGTCGTGTTCTTCCAGGTCCGAAGCTCACTTTTCCTGTCGGCGGGCAACCTGGTGAACCTGATGACGCAGGCCGCCTTCATCATCACCTTCGGCATGGCCGAGGTCTTCGTACTGCTGCTCGGCGAGATCGACCTGTCGGCTGGCTACCTCGCGGCCAACGGCGCGGTCGTCACGGCCTGGATGCTGTCCCTGTCGCATCCGTTTCCCTGGTGGGTGGCGATCCTGGCCGGACTGGCGTTCTGCGGGATCTGGGGAGCGGTCCAGGGCTTCATCATCACCCGGCTCGGGCTGCCGTCGTTCATCGTGACACTGGCCGGGCTGCTTGGCGGGGGCGGCTTGCTGCTGTACCTGACCAACCTGGCGGCGGGATCCGGCGGAACGATCCGCCTGACCAACAACGTCCTCACCGACATCGACAACTCCAGCGCTAGCCTCACCCCGGTGGCCGGCTGGATCCTGATGGTCATCGCGGTCGGGCTCGGCGGGCTGTTCATGGTGCTCAGGGACAACCGCAGGCGGGCCAGCAACCTTGCCGCCCCGCCAGCCAGCGTCACTCTTCTGAAAGTCGCGATGATGGCAGTCGCGGGCGTCGTGGTCGTGCTGATCGGCAACACCAACCGGGGCGCTCTCGTGGTCCTGCGCGGCGTGCCGTGGGTGGTGCTCGTCATCCTGGCCCTGCTGATCGGCTTCACCATCCTGACCGGCCGAACCCGGTTCGGCCGGTACCTCTACGCGATCGGCGGCAACGCGGAGGCCGCGAGGCGCGCCGGCATCAACCTGAGCCGGATCAGGATCCTCGCGTTCGCCTTGTGCGGGGTGACCGCGGGCATCACGGGGATCATCTACACCTCCTACCTCGGCTCGATCTCGAACAACTTCAACGGCGGCCAGTACGTCCTGTACGGGGTCGCGGCGGCTGTCATCGGCGGTACGAGCCTGTTCGGCGGCCGGGGCAAGATGCTGGGCGCAGTGCTCGGCGGCCTGATCGTCGGAGTCATCTACAACGGCCTGTCGCTGATCGGCCTCGGCGCCGCGGCGCAGCAGATGTGGACCGCGCTGGTCCTGCTCGCGGCCGTGACCGTGGATACGCTGGCCCGCCGCGGCAGCGCCCGCACCTGACCGGCAGCTGAGCGTGGATGGCGACGGGTCCGCTGGTACGGCCCGTCGCCAGCGGGTTGGCTGTAGTGGCATACTGGTTTGCGTACTTAAGCGTGCTCCGGGGTCGGTGTAACTCCGAACCGGCGGTGACAGTCCGCGACCCAGCCGAATCCATCGGCTGGCTGAACCGGTGCAATTCCGGTACCGACGGTGAAAGTCCGGATGGGAGGCAGCACGCGCACGGTCCGGCCCCGCGGGGTTCGCGGCGCTGCCGGGCTTGCGGCACCGCTGGCTTTGCCAGCACCGCGGGCTCACCGACCGTGTCGAAGCGTCTTTCGCGCCCCGGAGCCTGAACAGAAGGCTGGAGGGCGCGGTGTTCACCGGAATCGTCGAGGAACTCGGCAAGGTAGCCAGGCTCGACCGCCTGGCCGACTCGGCCAGGCTGAGCATTCATGGACCGCTGGTCGCGGCTGGCGCTATGCCGGGCAGTTCGATCGCGGTGAACGGCGTCTGCCTGACGGTGACCGGGGCCGGCGGCAGTGAGTTCACCGCGGACGTGATGGGCGAGACGCTGGCACGGACGTCGCTGGGGTCCCTGCCGCCGGGAGCGCCGGTCAACCTGGAGCGGGCCGCGCCGGCCGGAGGGCGTCTTGACGGCCACATCGTCCAGGGCCACGTGGACGGCACCGGCGTGGTCACGCACAGCCGGCCGGCGGAGCGCTGGCACGTGCTGCGGATCTCGATTCCCGCCGGGCTATCTCGTTATACGGCAGAAAAAGGCTCGGTGGCGGTCGACGGCGTCAGCCTCACCGTGTCCGGCGTGAGCGAGCCCGGCACGCAGGGAACTGGCGAGAGCTGGCTTGAGGTGAGCCTGATCCCGGAGACGCTGGCCCGGACCACGCTCGGCTCCATCGTGGTGGGGGACACGGTCAACCTCGAGGTCGACGTGATCGCCAAGTACGTGGAGCGGCTGCTCGCGAGCGGAGCCCGGCGATGAGCGCGCCGCCGGAATCCGGCGACATCGCCCTCGACAGCATGGAGCGCGCGCTGGCCGACATCGCGGCCGGACGGCCTGTGGTCGTGGTCGACGACGCCGACCGGGAGAACGAGGGCGACATCATTTTCGCGGCGAGCAAGGCGACGCCGGAATTGCTCGCGTTTACCATCCGGCACACCAGCGGGGTGATCTGCGTCCCGTTGCTGGGCGAGGACCTGGACCGGCTCCAGCTGCCGCTGATGACCACGCAGAACAACGAGCGGATGCGGACCGCGTTCACCGTCAGCGTGGACGCCCGCGACGGGGTGACCACCGGGATCTCGGCGGCGGACCGGGCCAGGACGGTCCGCACGCTGGTCGACTCGGCAACCGAGCCCTACGAGCTGGTACGGCCCGGACACGTGTTCCCGCTCCGGTACACCGCCGGCGGCGTGCTGCGCCGCCCTGGCCACACGGAGGCCGCCGTGGACCTGGCCAGGCTGGCCGGGCTGGCGCCCGCGGGGGTGCTCGCCGAGGTGGTGAACGACGACGGGACGATGAAGCGGCTGCCCGCGCTGCGCGCGTTCGCCGACGAGCACGGGCTCGCGCTGATCTCGATCGCCCAGCTGATCGAGTACCGGCGGTACTCCGAGCGGATGGTCAGCCGGATGGTGGAGACGACCGTGCCGACCGCCTACGGGCAGTGGCGGGCGATCGGCTACCTGAACTCGATGGACGGGACCGAGCACCTGACCCTGGTACTCGGTGATATCGAGCAGCACGGCTCGGAGCACGAGCCCGTGCAGGACGTGCTGGTCCGGATGCATTCGGAGTGCCTGACCGGCGACGTGTTCGGCTCGCAGCGGTGCGACTGCGGCACCCAGCTGAACGCGGCGATGGCGGCGATCGCCGCGGAAGGCCGCGGCATCGTGGTGTACCTGCGCGGCCACGAGGGCCGCGGGATCGGCCTGCTGAGCAAGCTCCAGGCCTATCAGCTCCAGGACGCCGGCGCGGACACCGTGGATGCCAACACCGAACTCGGTTTCCCTGTCGACGCCAGGGAGTACTCGACCGGAGCCCAGATACTCGCCGACCTTGGTGTCAGCTCGCTGCGACTGCTCACCAACAACCCGGCAAAGATCAAGGGCCTGTCGGACTACGGGCTCAAGGTGACAGGGACCGTCTCGCTGCCGGTAAGCGCCACGCCGCACAACCTGCGGTACCTGATCGCCAAGCGGGACCGGATGGGGCACCTGATCGAGCTCTCCGAGCCGACCGCCGCGGCCGATGCGGGCAGTGCGGCTGACGTGGCCGGTGCGACCCGGACGGGCGAGGCGACTCAGGCGGGCGAAGCGGCTCATGCGGCTGGGGCAGACCGGTGAGCGGCGCGGGACGGCCGGATGCGGTCCCCGTCGGGGCAGCCGGGCTGCGCCTGGCGATCGCGGCGACGCGGTGGAACGCCGACATCACCGATGCGCTGGTAGAGCGGGCGGTCGCTGCGGCCAAGGCCTGCGAGATCGACGACCCGCTCGTCGTGCGGGTGGCCGGCGCGATCGAGCTGCCTGTCGTCGCGGCCGCGCTGGCCCGTCAGCATGACGCGGTGGTCTGCCTGGGAACCGTGATCAGGGGCGGCACGCCGCACTTCGAGTACGTCTGCGACTCGGTGACCTACGGGCTGACCAGGGTGGCGCTCGATTCCGGCACGCCGGTCGGAAACGGCGTGCTGACCTGCGACACGCACGAGCAGGCTCAGGACCGCTGCGGCGGGCCGGGCAGCGCCGAGGACAAGGGCTGGGAGGCAGTCGTCGCCGCCCTCGACACCGCCCTCGTGCTCCGGCGCCTTGGCTGGGCCGGCGGTGGATCTGAAGCGACTGATCTGCGAGCATCGGGGTGATGGGGCTGGTCAAGTACCAGATGGGCAATGTTAGGCTAACCTAACTTGTTCTTGACTGACCGTGCGGAGGACTGCTGCTGATGCTCGCCACGCTTGTGATATTCCTGCGCGAGGGCGTGGAGGCGAGCATGATCGTCGCTATCCTGCTCGCCTACCTGAACCGCAGCGGGCAGCGGCGGCACTTCAAGGACGTGTTCACCGGCGTCGGCGCCGCGTTCGCTCTCGCGGCGGGTGGCGGGCTTGTCGCCTACTTCACGATCAGGACTTATGCGGGATCGCGTGTCCAGACGATCTTCGAGACGGCGACGTTCCTGCTCGCGGCCATCCTGCTCACCTACATGACGTTCTGGATGCGCTCGCACGCTCGCGGTCTGAAGTCGGAGCTGCAGTCCCGGGCCGACGCTGTGCTCGCCGGGGGCGGGCAAGCCCATGCGGCACCAGAGGCCAAGGCCGCCGCCAGGGCGCATGCTCCCGCGGCGGCTGCCGTCGTCACCGGGGGTACGGCCGGCGGCGGCGCGTCCGGACCTGACGAGGCTGACCTGGCCGCCGAGGCGGGCACTCCAGCCGGGCCGCCCGAGCACGCCATCGGCCGCGGCACGCGGTGGGGGCTCGGCCTGCTCGCGTTCCAGGCGGTCGGCCGTGAGGGTGTCGAGACCGTCGTGTTCACGCTGGCCATCGCGTTCTCCACCAGGCAGCGGGGCGGCATGCTGACGGGAGCGCTGATCGGCCTGGCGATCGCGATGGCGATCGCCTTCACCATGTACCGGCTCGGGCACCGGATCAACATCGGGCGCTTCTTCACGATCGTCGGCACGCTGCTGATGATCTTCGCGGCGGGCCTGCTCGTCGACGCGGTACAGAACATGCAGGAGCTCGGCTGGCTGCCTGGTGCCTCGAATCAGATGTGGCACACCGGCGCCTTCCTGAACGAGAGCAGTGCGCTCGGTGACGTCGCGCACAGCTTCCTCGGCTACGCGCAGAGCCCGACGGTGCTGCAGGCGGTCGTCTACCTGACCTACCTGGCGTGCGTGCTGTTCGCGTTCTTCGGCGTCCGCCAGCGCCTCCAGCGGCGCGCCGCCCGGTGACTGGCGCCGGCTCCGCCGGATCGCCGGACGGCGCAGATGCCACGTAGGCTGAGGTTCTAGCTGAGAGCGGGTGACCGGCCGTGCGAGACATCCTCGACCAGATCGTCAAGTGGTGGGATGCGGGTGAGACCTTCGGCCTGGCGACGGTGGTGGCTACGTTCAGCAGCGCGCCACGCGAGCCAGGGGCGGCGATGGCCGTCTCGCCTGGCGGCGAGGCGGTAGGCAGCGTCTCCGGCGGGTGCGTCGAGGGCGCCGTCTACGAGCTGTCCGGCGAGGTGCGGGCGAGCGGGCAGCCAGTGCTGCAGCGCTACGGCGTCAGTGACGAATCGGCCTTCAGCGTCGGCCTGACCTGCGGCGGGATCATCGACCTCTTTGTCGAGCCGGTCAGCGCGCAGACCTACCCCGAGTTCGGCGAGATCGCCGCGGCGGTTCGGGCCGGCCATCCGGTCGCGGTCGCCACCGTGATCGACGGCCCCGGCAAGGTCGGCGCCCGCCGGGTGATCTGGCCCGCCGACCGCGAGCCGCACGCGACCGGGACGCTCGGCTCGGGTGACCGGCTCGACCAGGCGGTGGACGACGATGCCAGGGGCATGCTCGCCCAGGGCCTGACCGGCGTGCGGCATTATGGCGCCGAGGGCGAGCGTCGCATGGACCAGCTCGCGATCTTCGTGCAGTCGTTCGCCCCGCCGCCACGCATGCTGGTCTTCGGTGCGATCGACTTCGCGGCCGCGGTGGCCAGGATCGGCAAGTTCCTCGGTTACCGCGTGACGGTCTGCGACGCCAGGCCAGTGTTCGCCACGGCGTCGAGGTTCCCCGACGCGGACGAGGTCATCACGGACTGGCCGCACCGGTACCTGTCCGGGATCACAACGGACGAGCGGACGGTCATCTGCGTGCTGACGCACGACCCCAAGTTCGATGTTCCCGTGCTCGAGGTGGCCCTTCGCACCCCGGCCGCCTATATCGGCGCGATGGGCAGCCGGCGCACCCACGAAGACCGGCTCGACCGGCTGCGCGAGGCCGGCATGTCGGAGGCCGAGATCGGCAGGCTCCGCTCGCCGGTCGGACTCGACCTGGGCGCCCGTACTCCTGAGGAGACGGCAGTCGCGATCGCGGCCGAATTGATCCAGCTCAGGTGGGGCGGGTCCGGCCAGCCGCTGAGCGTGACCGAAGGCCGGATTCATCACGACTGAAAGCGAGGCCGCCGCGGCTTAGGCTTGCTGTCGTGCATGCAGCAGAACCGCCGCCGCAGGACGAGTCGCAGCAGCAGGCGGGTGCCTCAGGCTCGGACTGGCCGGGCTCGGGAGAAGCCCACCTCGCACGCTCCCGGGTGGCCGGGCTGCTGCTCGCCGCTGGCCGTGGCAGCCGCCTCGGCGAGCCGAAAGCGCTCGTGCGGATCGGGGACCAGACGCTGGCCGAGCGCGGCGTGGCGCTGCTGCGCAACGGCGGAGCTGACCCAGTCGTCGTCGTGACTGGTGCGGCATCGCTCAGCCTGCCCGCCGTCATCTCCGTGCACAACCCGGACTGGCCGACGGGCATGGGCTCGTCGCTGCGAGCGGGCCTGGCGACCCTCCCGGCTGACTCCGACGCCGTGGTGATCGCCCTGGTGGACCAGCCACTGATCGGGCCGGAAGCAGTCCGCCGGCTGATCGACGCGTTCATGGCGGGCGCCGAGGTCGCCGTGGCCTGTTATCGCGGCGTGCCGCGCAATCCCGTCATGATCGCGAAGGCGCACTGGGCCGAGGCCGCGGCGACCGCGACGGGAGACGCTGGCGCGCGCCACTTCCTCCGGTCGCACCCTGAGCTGGTCACGCCCGTCGAGTGCGGCGACACCGGCCGGCCAGACGACCTGGACACTCCCGACGACCTGACCCGGATCGCTGCCCTGATCGGCGGGTCCGTGGCCGTTGAAAGTCAGGACTGAAGAACCTCGATGCCCCAGCTATGGGCGACGCTGTCGCCTGGTGCCAGCGTCAGCCGTCCCTCACCGGTCACGAAGGCGTTGGCGGGGCAGGTCATCGGCTCGACGGCGAGCGCGCGCCTGCGCTGACCGGGAGCCAGCGCGTCTGCGGTGAACACCTGCAGCCAGTCATAGCCCGGACCTGCCCACAGCCCGAGCCGGACATCTCCGCTGGCTAGCCGGGCCCACGCCCGGCCGGTGTCGTCCCTGGCCAGGCCGGTAAGAGCATGGTCGAGCCTGGTGCTCGCGATGACGCGCGGCGTGCGGAAATCGAACGGGGAGCCGGCCACGTCCTGCGGCGGTCCGGACGGGATGCCCCGGTCGTCGGTCGGCAGCCAGTCTGAGGCGGAGATCTCAAGCTCGCATTCGTCGACCAGCGAGGCGCCGGTGGTCAGGTACGGGTGCGAGCCGGTGCCGTACGGGGCTGGCCGGGAGCCTGCGTTCTTCGCCGAGACGGTGACCTGGAGTCCCGATGTGCCGAGGTGGTACCGCACCGATAGTTCCAGGCAGAACGGATAGCCCGGGCGGCCGTGCAGCACATGGGCCAGCGTCACCTCGGCCGGCGTGTGCGCGACCGCCTGCCAGTTGGCCCAGCGGGTCAGGCCGTGGATCGCGTTGCCCCGGGCTGCCTCGCTCAGGTCGAGCTGGTACGTAGCGCCGTCGAACTCGTACCGGCCGCCGTCAACGCGGTTCGGCCAGGGCGCGAGCAGCTGGCCGGCGCCGGCCGGGGGAAGCTGGTCCGGTTCGTAGCCGGTGACCAGTGGCCGGCCATCATGGCTGAGCTGGCGCAGCCCCGCGCCAAGTTCGGTCACGGTCGCCCGGTAGCCTGCCGCCTCGATGTCGTACTGGCCGCCAGTCAGCGGGATCGCCGTCCCAGTCGCCTCGTTCACTGGCGCGGTGCCAGGGCTCCGGTGCGCACCGCGTCGGCGACGAGGACGCCGAAGAGGTAGAAGTACGCCGATTCCTCATCCTGGAAGATGCGGACCTCGTGCCGCGCTCCCGCCGCCGAGTTGAAGACCTCGTAGCCCTCGCTGCTGCGGACCAGGCACATGGCGCCGTCGACGTCCTCGCCGATCGCGTACGCGTTCGAGGGTATGGCGGCCTGCGACGCCAGGTCCGAGAAGATCCGCTGGGTCGGCAGCCGCCGCTTCGTTGCCCGGCGCCTGCGCGGCGCCGCGGTCGGCTGGGCGGCGGCCTCGGGGCCTGCTCCGTGCCGCGGCTGCGTCTCGGCTGGTGCGTAGATCGCGGCTTGCGGATCGAGGTCGGCCTGTGCCAGGTCCGGCGCGGGGACGATGCCCGGCGGCTGCGGCACGGCGTGCTGCGCACTTGGCTGAGGGGCCTCCGGGACAGATGTTACGGGCGCAGGGGCGGCCGGCTCAGCCGGAGCCGCCAGCCCGTCGTGCACCACGCCGTTAGCGGTGGCAGACATCCCGAGCTGCGCTGAGCTCGCGGGAGGCTCCCCGGGTCCGCGCTGCGGGGGATCCGCCATGCTCGACGCCTCAGCTGCCGCGGGAGCCTGCTGCTGTGGCTGATAGTTCTGAGGTGCCTGGGCCGGCATCTGAGCGCCGGGCGGCGGCGCTGGCTGGGAGACCACTACCGGCGCCGCCGCCGCAGCAGGTCCTGTGGCGCCCTGAGTCGGGGCTGCCGACTGACCTGCATGCGCTGGAACCGGAGCCTGCTCGGCTGGCGTTGCAGGGACCGGTGCCGTGGCCGCGGACAGGTTCGCGTCCGGGCCGGGAGTCACCTGGGGCTGCGACATTCCCTGCGCGGGCATGGCCAGATCGTGGGCTTGCAGGGCATGGACCGGCTGGGGCTGTGCTGGCTGGGCCTGTGCTGGCTGGGCCTGTGCTGGCTGGGGCTGTGCTGGCTGGGGCTGTGCTGGCTGGGGCTGTGCTGGCTGGGGCTGTGCTGGCTGGGGCTGTGCTGGCTGGGGCTGTGCTGGCTGGGGCTGGCTCGGCACCGCTGACGCCGGTCCTGGCTGAGCCTGCTCTGCGGGGGCCGGCGCCGGCGGTGCGTGGACGGGCGCGGCCTGGCCGGGCGCGGCCTGGCCGGGCGTGGCCTGGGCGGGCGTGGCCTGGGCCGTTGTTGCGTGGCCCTCAGCAGCCGCTACTTGCGTCGCCTCGACTACGGGGGACGCTACCGCACGGGTTGCCGCCGCCGGGTCCGTAGGAGCCTGGGCAGTAGGAGCCTGAGCCGCCAGCGCCTGGACTGGCGGGGCCTGGATTAGTGGGGCCTGGGCTGGTGGCACCTGGACTGGCGGGGCCGGTGCGGTCTGGTCCGCGAGTACGGGGGAGAGCTGCGCTGCCTGGATCGGCGCAGGGGAATGCACGGGCACTGGCTGCGGCGACCAGGACGGTACCGCGCTTGCTCCGCCGTCCGTACCGGCGTGCACGGCCGTCGGCGGATCAGAGATGCCAGCGGGCTGGACCGGCAGCGGGGGAGCCGCGACGGGCGAGGGCTGGGCGACCGGGGAGGGCTGGGCGACGGGCGAGGGCTGGGCGACCGGGGAGGGCTGGGCGACCGGGGAGGGCTGGGCGACCGGGGACGGGTAGGCGACCGGCGAGGCCGGAGCGAGCGTCGCTGATCCAGGGGATTCTGGCAGCGGCTGTGCGGTCGGGGTCCGCTCTCGCGCTGACTGAGGTTCAGGAGCAGGCTGGGGCTCAGCTACTGGCGGGGAATTGTCCTTCTTGCCCCGTCGCCCGGCCGCAGTCGCGGCGCGCAGTGCCTCTGCCTCAAGCGGGAGCGGCGACTCGTCGGGTGCGGGCATGTTCACGCGCGACAGGTCGGAGACGCCCGCTGGAATCACGCCGGGCCCGGGCACGCTCGACCCGGGCAGGCTGGACCCGGGCACGCTGGACCCGGGCGCGCTGGACCCGGGCGCGCCGGGGCCGGCACTGCGCGGGCCGGACCCGAGATCTTGCAGCGCAAGCCCGGTTGCTGGCCCGCCCGGCTGTGCCCGGGGCGGGAGCTCAGGCGGACCCGGCTGTGCGTAGCCTGCTCGCGGTTCGGCCGGGCCGGTGCCGTTGCCAAGCTCGAAGCTGAACTCTCCTGTGGAGCTATGCTCCGGCGAAGCGGGCTGGTCGTTCGGCGCGCTCCTGCCGTCCAGCGGCAGCTGCAGCCGCTGCTCGACGATGTCAGTCACTTCCTGGCGCGGCGTAATCAGCTCGAAGACGCCGCGATCGACCTCCCAGTAGCCGAGTTGCTCGGCCCGGAGCGCGTCATGACCCAGGTAGACGATGTGCAGCCGGTCACCGAGGTCGTCAAGCACGACGCAGCGCTCGCCGCGGAAGACGCCGACCGGCCGGGACTCATACATCATCTGAATGTCCGCGCTGCTGACCTTGCGCCGCCAGTGCCCGGTCGCTGGCTCGAAGTTCAGTTCCTCCGGTGGCGGGCATGCGGCGAACAGCACCACGCCAGAGTCGTCGGGGCTTAGTCCGGCCTCGTAGGGAGCGCCCTGATAGGTGGCAAGCAGCCTGTATCGCATGTCTCTCAGACCCCCTCGGCAGGGCGAAGCCAAACCTGCCCGTCGTAGCGTGCGATGAAGTCTGTTTGACCAGGGGAGATCCGGTATATCTCAGCCCCTACCGGAATCGGCATCAGATCCACGTAGAACTCCGGGATGGGCCGATCCAGCCATGAGGTATACCCCGTGCCAGTGAAGGGGAGCTTGCCAGTCCAGTCGCCGCCACGTTCGACAGAGTAGGGGATCTGGTAGGCGTCAGGAGACGAGGCCGCCCAGCGGAGTACATAAAGCTCCTGCATATCCGGACGGAATTCCGAGCCGTCATAGCCGAGGTCCAGCGCCGCGTAGAAGTCTCCCGGGTCGGCAAACGAGGTGTCAGCGGTACGGTAGGCGAACCCTGCGATCACGGTACGGCGGCCGGTCAGGTATGGCTCCACTAGCCGCGGCGGGATCGGTTTTTGCATCGACGTGCCTGCCTCCACCAGCGGAAGGCTCGCCTGAGGGTTGTTCCGCACTCGCTCCCCTGTGGTCCGACTCGGATCCGGTTCCATAAAACTCTCAAATCGCAAGCCGTGCATGTACTTACGACGAGAACTAGAACAACGTAGGGGTCAGAGTACTAGTGCCCAATCCGCGTGGGTTGGCGCGAGTGGACGAAGACGGCCTGATCGCCGGGGGACCGGCCTGCCTGCGGAAGATCGGTCAACCTGCCAGGAGCGGCCGACGCAGCGCAACTACAGTGGGCATGTGCTCGGCATCAGCGGAGGCGACCCAGCGTTCCGTGACGACCAGGGTGCGGCCGACCCGGCCGTGACCGCGGCGCTCGACGCCTTCGCGGCAGGCCTGGGAAGCGAGACTGAGGTGCTGGCGGCGATCGCGCGCGGTCGGCTGCTGGTGCCCGTCGTCGCCGTGCTCGCCGAGCAGATGAGCTCCGAGGACCAGCCCGGTCCCGACGGAGCCGCTGCCGCGGGAGCGGGCGACGGCGCCGGTCGCGGTGCCGGCATCGGGGGCGGCGAGAAGGCCAGCGAGATGGCAATGCCGACACTCATCGGACTTGACGGCCGCCGGGCTATTCCGGCGTTCACCTGCCTGGACTCGATGCGCCGGTGGCAGCCAGACGCCCGGCCGGTTCCGGTGGCGGCCCGCCACGTCTGGCAGGCGGCGGAGGCGGACTCCTGTGCCGTGGTGATCGACGTGGGAGGCCCCGTTCCGTTCGCTGTCGAAGGGGCCAGGCTCACGGCGCTGGCGCGGGGAGAGGCCCCGCCGCCGCCGTACGCGGACCCGGACGTGCACGAGGTAGTCTCCACAGTGCTCGCCGGACAGCTCGACGTGGCAGCGTTCGAGCTCAGGCCTCCTGAAACCGGGGCAGACCGCGACCTGGAGATCGCCCTGACCCTGGCACCGGGCAGCGCAGGCCGGGACGTCACCGAACTGGCCACGGGGATCGGAAACGCGGTCATGGCTCGACTGGGCGGGCGGCTGCGCCGCGGTGTCGCGATCTGGCTCGGCGGCCACAGCGGTCCAGGCGGGGCCGGGCCACGCTAGCCGACCGCCAGGACTTCGGCTCACGGTCCATGGCAAGATCGTCTGCATGCTGCGCTGGCTGACCGCCGGAGAATCGCATGGCAAGGCACTTGTGGCCATCTGCGAGGGCTTGCCCGCCGGAATCGAGGTAACCACTGCCGACGTGGCCGCCGCGCTGGCCCGCCGGCGGGCTGGCTACGGCCGCGGTGCCCGGATGAAGTTCGAGCAGGACGAGGCTGTGATCGTCGGCGGTGTCCGGCATGGGCGAACGCTCGGCGGCCCGGTCGCGATCGAGGTCGGCAACTCCGAGTGG
>DASWAA010000368.1:0-29478 GCA_036391385.1 Streptosporangiaceae bacterium | reverse complement strand
CGGAAGGTCAGCGGCCGGGTGCTCGCATGGCTGCCCGTAGTGTTCGCGACGATGCACATCTGCTGGGGGACGGGGTTCCTCACCAGCCCGAAGCACCTTGTCCCTGACGCGGGCCGCGGCCCCGCGGCTGGCGGTCCCCCGGCTCGGTAGCGCCGAGTATCTCGCCGGGCGGTCGCCGAAGCTGCCGTGGGCAATTCGGGATATATTTTGTCAATCAGCAGTGAAAGGCGTGGGGTGGTCAGGCCCACTCTGACACGATCGGGCTCACACGGACGACGATGGCGCGCAACCCAGCACTAGTCACGATCAGGCAGCGCCCGTTCCGGTGCGTCGTCTGCGGGGGAAGGCTGTTCTTCGACCGGGAACTGCAGCTGAACACCGCCGGCATGGAGTTCCTCGGGATGGGCTGGGCGAACCAGGCCGCGATCGGGCTGGTCTGCACGGTCTGCGGGTATGTCCACACGTTCCTCAACGACACGATCGAGTTCTGGGAACCGGAAGACGGTTATCCCAGGCGGGGTCGTTAGGGGCGGGGTGCCGTGACCAGCCTGGCTGGCACAGGCCGGTCCGGCGGTTCTCAGACCGATCCGCTGGGCTCGGCGAGCGCGGCTTCGGCGATCCGCAGGTCAGCCGGGTAAGTGATCTTGAGATTGCGCTCGCTGCCCGGTACGACGCGGATCTGCACGTCAGGCAGGTAGCGCAGCACCATGCCGCAGTCGTCGGTCGGGCTGAAGGCAGCGCCGTCCGGGTCGGCGGCGGCAAGCTCATAGGCACGGCGGATTACCGAGAGCCTGAAGCCCTGCGGCGTCTGGCACCGTCCCATGGACTCCCTGGGCGGGATCGAGGTCATCACGCCATCGGCCATCTGCACGATGGTGTCGGTGGTCGGCACGACAACGCCGACTGCCTGGCACTGCGCCAGGGCCGCTACGCAGTCGGCGATGATGCGCTGGTCGACCAGGGGCCTGGCGGCGTCGTGGAAGAGCACGTCGCAGTCGGCCTTCCCAGCGGCTCCCGGGTAGTCCCGGCTGAGCAGGGCGATGGCGCGGCCAGTGGAACCAGGGCGATCCTGGCCTCCAGCGATAACGTCACGCAGCTTCCGGTACCGGTCGCCCAGGATGCGGTTCGCCTCGGCGACGAGATCGGCCGGCATCACCACGACGATCTCGTCAATGCCCGGGGCGCGCTCGAAGGCGGCGACGCAGTGCTCGAGGAGCGTCCGTCCGGCCAGCGGCTGGAGCTGCTTCGGGGTCGTCCCGCCCAGCCGCAGACCGGAGCCGCCAGCCAGCACGACGGCGACAGTTCGCATGAACGGACCTTACCTACCTGGTCGGCTCACCCGGCTACCGACCGGGACCCGCGCCGCCCCGACGGGACGACTGGCAGCCGGACTGACCGTGCGGCCGCCGTTAGGCCAAAGCTTCCGGCTGGCCGTGGTGAAAGCCGCGTGACGCTGACTCCCCGGCTTCATGGCCAGACGCTCCTCATTTGCGTGAAGCACTGGCCCGCCGTAGTCGCCTCGGTACGCTAAGTAATTGACCAATCGCTAAGGGTCATTTCCTCGCGTAATGGAGGCCAAGATCGTCTCCGGACTCAAGCGCCCGGCGAAGGGGAAGCTTGTAGCTGCCGCCGCTGCCGCCGGGCAGCGCGTCGATGCGAGCGCCGTCGCGCTGCGGTTCGCGATGCTGAGTGTCGCCGCTGTCGGCAGGATCCGCCGTCGCCTCGGCTGGCTGACAAGCTGGGCCGCGGGCCGGTCGCTTGCACCGAACTCCCTCACCGGCATCTCGCTGCTGTTCGCGTTGTGCGCTGCCGCCTGGTTCAGCGGCGGGCCGGCGGATGCCGGGAACGGCGCCATCGCCGTCGCGGGCTGGCTGCTCGTCAGGGCGGGCGGGCAGCGCCTCGCCTGGTTCCTTGCCAGGGAGGGCGGCACGCCCCAGCGATCGGCACTGAGAATCGCGAAGGCACTAGACGGCAGCACTGACTGGCTGGTCCTGCCCGGCCTTGCCTGGGACGACGAGCCGGCCAGGGCGGTACCCGGGACGCAGGCGGACGGCGATATCGTCCGCGGCTTCACCTGGCTCAGTGCGGTCTGTACGGTCGCCGCCGAGTGCACCATCTACGGCGGCATCGCGGCGGGAGGTGAGTCAGAGGGCCTGAAGGGCACCTGGCAGCTAGCCGTCATGGCAATCGCCGCGGCCGCACTCGCGGATCTGGTCCGGGCGTGCCGGGGCAACCTGACTGGCGCAGGTACTGCTCCCGGCCCTGGCAGGTCAGATCCTGGCGGACGCATCAGCCGGAGCCAGGCGGCGTGGCGGTGGACGGACCGAATCCTTGCGCCGTCGGCCGGTGCGCGCGTGCTGATCGCGATGCTCGGCCTCGCGCTGGTGGGTCCGAGGCTCGCGCTCTTCTTCGTTCTCGCCGTAGGGCTGCTCGTGATTTGCGGCACTATCGCGCTGCTCGCCAAGGTCGGGCCTGCCGACCGGGACGTCGTGCTTGCCCTGCGGGACGACGGGCCGGTGGCGCGCTGGGCCGGTCGGCTGGTGCAGGGCAACCTGATGCCGCTGCCGCTGGTCTTCGCCGGGGTGATCGCCACGGCGCTGCTCGCGGGGCTGGGCCTGCGCAACCTGCCGGGCGTAATCGTCCTGACTCCGCCGGTCGTGATGATGCTCGCTGCTCCCGGCTCTAGCCATCCGCATGACGGGAGGTTCGACTGGCTGGCGCCCGTCCTGATCGCACTAGGCCAGTACGTCTACCTGGTCGCGCTTGGGCTCGCCCTGGCCGTGCCGGGGCCGGCCATCCTCGCCGCGTGCGCCCTGACCTGGATGTGGCTGACCGGCCTGCGCGATCCCGCTTCCCCGCGCACCGGCGGCCCGGCGGGTGCCGGGTGGGAAGCGCGGATGTTCCTGCCAGGTCTGGCGGCGATACTCGGGCTTGCGACATTCGGGTACCTTGGGCTGGCAGCTTATCTTGGGGTGCTGATCTGCCGGAAGATCATGACCGGCTACCTGATGCTCAGGGAGGAAGACAGCTCGTGATCGGTCTGGTTCTCGCCGCCGGAGCCGGCCGCAGGCTCCGCCCGGATACAGACGGCCTGCCCAAGGCGCTGCTTCCGGTGGACGGCGAGATCACCATCTTGGACATCGTGCTGCGCAACCTCGCCGCCGCCGGGATGACGCGCGCCGTCATCGTCGTCGGGTACGCGGCCGGCCGGGTAGCTGACCGAGTACCGGCCATGGCCAGCGCCTGCGGCCTGGAGATCGACCTGGTGCACAACGACCGCGCCGAGGAGTGGAACAACGCCTACTCGCTGTGGCTGGCACGAGAGCACTTCGCGGCAGGAGTGCTGATGGTCAATGGCGACACGGTCCACCCGGCCAGCGTCGAGAAGACCCTGCTGGCAGCGACAGCGGTGACCTCCGGTGGTGCAGGCGGCCAGCCCGTGCCCCCGCTCGGCCGGCTGATCATCGCGGTCGACGACGTCAAGGCTCTCGCCGACGAGGAGATGAAGGTCGTACTCGACGCTGACGGGATCATGCTGCGGATCACGAAGCTGATGGATCCGGCGCAGGCGCACGGCGAGTACATCGGTGCCACCCTGATCGAGCCGTCGGCAGCGGACGGGCTGGCCGGAGCGCTCGAGGCCACCTGGCGGCGCGATCCGAACCTGTACTACGAGGACGGGTTCGCCGAGTTCGCCGACCGGGGCGGCCAGGTTCTGGCGGCGCCGATCGGCGCCGTCGACTGGGTGGAAGTGGACAACCACGAGGACTTGCGGCGGGCCAGGAAGATCGCCAGCCGCTGCTAGTCTCGCGGGGTACCACCGCGGCCTGCCGCTCGCGGCGGGTGCACGTCCGAGGAGGATCATGCCGCTGCTGGCGCGAATGCTCGCGGCTCCGCTGGTCATCGACGTCCGGCCCGGGGCCATCGCCGGGCTGAGCGCGCTGCTCGCCGAGCACCGGATCGCGGCCCCGGACCGGGTCGCCATCGTGGTCGGCCCGGGTCAGGGCGAGTCGATCGCCGCCGAGCTGAGCTTGCGCGAGGCCGAGGTCTTCCGGATCACCGACGGCCGACACGACACCGCCGTGCGGCTCGGCGCGAGACTGCGTGGCGGTGACTACGAGGCCGTGGCCGGGATCGGCGGCGGCAAGACGATCGACGTGGCCAAGTTCGCCGCCCTGCTGGCCGGCCTGCCGATGGTCTCGGTCGCGACCAGCCTGGCGCACGACGGGATCGCGTCGCCGGTCAGCACGCTCGATCACGAGCAGGGCCGTGGCTCCTATGGCGTGGTGTCGCCGATCGCCGTGGTCGTCGACCTGGACCGGGTCCGCGCCGCGCCCGGGAGGCTGACCTGTGCCGGCGTCGGCGACGCCGTGAGCAACCTGTCGGCGATCTCGGACTGGGAGCTGGCCGCCGTCGATACCGGCGAACGGGTCGACGGCCTCGCCGCCGCGATGGCGCGGACCGCGGCGCAAGCTGTCCTGCTCCAGCCCGGCCCTGAGCGATCGGACGAGTTCCTCACGGTACTCGCCGAGGCGCTGATCCTCTCCGGCCTGGCGATGGCGGTCGCCGGCTCGAGCCGCCCGGCCAGCGGCGGCGACCACGAGATCATGCACGCGATCAACCAGCTCTACCCTGGCACGGCCAGCCACGGCGAGCTGGCCGGCCTCGGCGCGCTGTTCTGTGCGTACCTGCGTCAGGACAAAGGACAGTTCGCGGCGATATCGTCGTGCCTGAGCCGGCACACCCTGCCGCGATTGCCGCAGGAGGTCGGGCTCTCGCTTGAGCAGTTCGCCCGGGCGGTCGGGTTCGCACCCTCGACCAGGCCGGAGCGGTACACCATCCTGGAGCGCCTGGACATGTCCGAGGCGGAGATCAGCAAGGCGGTGGATGAGTATGTCAGGGCCATCGCTGGCTGAGCTGAGAGAGAAGGGCCAGCCGCAGGCGGTACTCGACCGGCTGAACGACGAGCATTGGCTAGGCCGGCTCTACGGCCGCAAGATCTCCCCGTACTTCACCTGGGTCTTTGCGCGCCTGGGCTGGTCGCCGAACGCCGTTACGGCGGCGTTCGTCGTCTGCGGTGTCGCGGCCGGCGTCGTGATCTCCTTCGGCGGCCTGGCCGCCGCGGCCGCAGGGGCGGTGCTGATCCAGCTTTACCTGATCTTCGACTGCTCGGACGGCGAGCTTGCCCGGTGGAGCGGCCGGAAGTCGGCGTCGGGCATCTACCTGGACCACGTCGGCCACTATCTCGGCGAGAGCGCCCTGCTGGTCGGCCTCGGCTTCGCGGCGCAGGGCCGGTTCACAGCCGCCGGAGACTACGTCACGGCGGGCATCGCGGCCGCGCTGCTCGCGATGCTGGTCAAGGCCGAGACCGACAACGTCGTCGTGGCCCGCTCGATCGCCGGTCTCCCGGCCAGCCACGACGACGAGGCGCTCGCTCCGACCGGCGCCGGGCTGGCCAGGGCCAGGAAGCTAGCCAGCGTGCTGCGGATCCACCGGATCACGCACGCGATCGAGCTCTCCGTGCTCATCCTGATCGCCGCGATCGTCGACACGATCCGCGGTGACCTGCTCGCGACCCGGGTGCTCGTCGTCGCCTGCCTCGTCGTGGCAGCCCTCATGGTGGCCGCGCACCTGGCAGCGATCATGGCGTCGAGGCGGCTGCGTTGAAGCTCTCGGTCGTGATCCTTACCATGGGCAACCGGCCCGCCGAGCTGGCCAGGGCGCTGGAGAGCACGATGCCGCTCCAGGCGGCCGGTGCCGAGGTCGTGGTCGTCGGCAACGGCGCTGACCCGGGGCCACTGCCGCCAGGGGTCACCACGATCAGGCTGGCGGAGAACGCGGGAGTGGCCGGCGGGCGCAACGCCGCCGTCCGGGCGTGTGCCGGAGACGTGGTGCTGTTCCTGGACGACGACGGCTGGTACCCCGAGCCGGCCGCACTCGGTGAGCACCTGGCCGCCCGGTTCGCCGCCGAACCGCAGCTGGCCGTGCTGTCATTCCGGGTGGCCGACCCGGAGGGCGGGGCAGGGGCGCGCTGGCACGTGCCGAGGCTGCGGGCCGGCGACCCCGGGCGATCATCGGTGGTCACCACCTTCGCCGGCGGGGCCTGCGCGATCAGGCGATCGGCGTACCTGGAGGCCGGCGGCCTGCCCGACGCGTTCTTCTTCGGCCACGAGGAGACGGACCTGTCCTGGCGGCTGCTCGACCTTGGCTACCGGCTCGAGTACGACGCGGTCGCGACGATGTGCCACCCGCCGGTCCGCAATGCCAGGCACGCGACCTGGTACCGGATGGAGGCCAGGAACCGGGTCTGGCTCGCCCGCCGGAACCTGCCCTGGCCGCTCGGCCTGATCTACCTGGCGGACTGGATGGCGATCACGGTCGTGCGGGAGCGGTCGGCGGCCGCGCTCCGTGCCTGGTTCGCCGGCTTCGCCGACGGCTGGCGGCTGTCCCCCGGCCACCGCCAGCCGATGAAGTGGCGCACGGCCTGGCTGATGACCAGGGCCGGCCGCCCGCCCGTGATCTAGCCGCGGTCAGTCGGTCTGGCGGCGGTCTAGCGCCTATCTGGCGGCGCGGCTAGGTCGGCGTGGGCGGAACTCCAGTCCTGGTACCAGGTGGCGAACCACGGCTCGGCCTCGGCAAGGGGCACGATGAATTCCACCGTCTGCGCGTAGTAGGACCGCTGCTTGTCCGGGGTCAGCTTCCGCAGCGTCTGCACGTTGCTGACCCGGTCGGCGAGCTTGACCAGGACCGCGTCGTGCGGGGCGGAGGCCAGTCGCCGCAGGCTGGCCTGCTTGACCGCCAGCTTGTCCTCGCCTGGTCCGGCTGGCGGGATCGTGACCCAGCCGACGAGCCCGGCGACCCGCACGCCG
This sequence comes from Streptosporangiaceae bacterium, assembly GCA_036391385.1. Classification (GTDB taxonomy): domain Bacteria; phylum Actinomycetota; class Actinomycetes; order Streptosporangiales; family Streptosporangiaceae; genus Chersky-822. Next base: position 22,609 of record DASWAA010000368.1, on the reverse strand, counting down.
AACCGCTCGGCGACCTGCGCGGTCGTGCAGTCGGTGTCCTCCACCACGTCGTGCAGCACGGCCGCGGTCAGCACGTCGGGGTCGGTCACCCCGGCGCCGGCGACCAGGACCTCGAGTGCCTCGAGCAGATGCTCAAGGTAGGGAGCGCCCGTCGGCCGGACCTGGGCGCCGTGCCAGGCCCGCGCGAACCCGACCGCGTCCATCACCCGGTCGACGGTGGCCTCGGGCAGGTGCTCGCGCAGGCCGGACTCGGCCTGCGCGGGAGTATGCCAGTTCGTGAATATCCGCACGACGCCATTGTGCCTGGCGGCCGTCGGTCAGTGTCCGCCTAGCGGCCCTGCGAAGGCACCGGAGTCGCGGCAGACGTTGGCGCCCGCAGTGATCCCGCCGTCGTTCCTAGTCGCGCCGGCCAGGGTAGGTGGCTTCCCGTGCCCGGCCGTCCCTCCGTGCCCGGCCGTCCCTCCGCTCGCGGGCCGACTGGGCGAGTGCCAGTTCCGTGGAACCTTCCGCCCACGGGCGCGGCGCGGGAGTGCATGGTCATGTGCGATCGCGCGGAACAGGGTTCTCGCGGCTGGTGTCCACGCCACCCAGTTCGGGTTCCGCGGGTAGAACGACACCGGCGCCTGCACGAAGCGGACCGCCCCCAGCGGCAGGTTCTTCAGGCTCAGGGCGAGCGAGATCATGCCGGACTGGGTCAGCCCGCTGTCGGTCGTCAGCGACGAGGCCATGTCGCTCATCACGCGGTAGAGCTGTGCCGGGTCGGTCAGCAGGTGCGCGCGCTTCACGTCCTGGGCGACCGAGGCCATCAGGTACTGGTCCCGGGTGATCCGTTGCAGGTCAGAGCCGGTGCCGATGTACCTGACCCGCCAGTACGCCAGGGCCTGCGCGCCCATCACGTGATGCAGCCCGCGGGACAGGCGCAGCTTGGAGTGCGGGTCGTTGATCGGATAGGGCAGGCAGATGCTGACGCCGCCGAGGTCATTGATGACCTGCTCGAATCCGGTGAAGCTGAGCTCGAGGAAGTGGTCGAGCCTGATGTGCGTCGTGTGCTCGATCGTCTTCCACAGGCAGCCGGGACCGCCAAAGGCGAACGTCGCGTTGAGCTGCTCGACCTGACCGGGCTGCGCCGTCTGGCCGGGAGCCCCGGCAGCCGGAGGGCAGGACAGCACCGGCACGACGGAGTCGCGCGGCAGGCTCAGCACTACCGCGTGCCGGAAACCGGGCGACAGGTGCAGCACCATGACCGTGTCGGAGCGCTGGCCGCCGATATGCGCGCCGAACCTGGAGTTCCGGCCCTTGCGGGTATCGGACCCGATCACCAGCACGTTGAGCGAGTGGTCGTAGCCGGGCGGCCTGGACCCCAGGTGGGTCACGGTCACCTGATGAATCCTGCCGAAGACGTCACGGTACGCGGCGTACGCGACGAGGACGCCGGCGACGAGCGCCACCGTGAGCCCGATCGCGGCCCAGGCCAGCACCTTCGGGGCGCGGATAGCGCGCGGGCTGCGGGAACGACGCCGCCCGTGCGGCTGCTGTCCCCCCGTGCCCTGGTTGTCGCCCCCGTGCCCGATCATGCTTGCCAGGATTCCTAGCCAGCACGCGCGCTTTTAACCGTGCCGGTCCGCATCGCGGTCGGCAAGCCCGGCGGCATAACGAAATCCGCACCGCGACTGCCTGCGGCAGGCGGCTCCCGGTGGTGGCTAGGGCGCGAAGGCGCTCGAGTTCACCTTGCACACGTTCTGGCCGCCCGTGTACCCCTGGAACTGGTTGGCGAGGTTCCCGGTCGGCTGGGAGTTCGGGTTCGCGAGCGTCGTGAAGTCTTTTCCTAGTATCAGGTTGACCGAGCCCGCGGGCACCGTGCTGACCTGCTGCAACGTCACGTTCGTGAGCTGTGCCGCCACGGTCAGCGCCGCCGCCTTGTCGGCTGCCGAGCTGTACTGCACGACCGACTTGGTGTAGGTGTAGTCCGGCGCTCCGGTCGAGGTGGTCGCGCCGCCGGTGCCCAGCACGTGGAAGCCGCGGCCGGTCAGGGCGGTCGCCGTCTGGCCGGCGATGCCGTTCACGCCCGACCCGTTCAGTACCTGGACGTTGACCTTGGACGCGCTGAGCAGCTTCGGCGGCTGGCCCTTCGACCCCTTGGCACCCTTCTTGCTCTTCTTGGTCTTGCTGATCTTGGGCAGCTTGGCGTCATGCTCGATCGCCGCGAAGAGCGCCGGAGACTGCGTCGGATCCCACTGCACCCAGTTGGGGTTCGCCGCATAGGTGATGACCGGGACCCGGATGAACTGGATCGACTTGCGCGAGACGCCGCTGAGGCTGGTCGCGATGTGCAGGATCGTGGACGGCGTCAGGCCGGTGTCCGTGGTCAGCGCACGAGCCTTGACGATGTCGCTGATGATGCCCCACGTCTTGGAGAGGCTGTTCAGCACGTGGCTCTTGAGTATCTTCTGCACCAGCGAGACCATCAGCAGCTGGTCGCGCTGGATCCGCTGCAGGTCCGATTGCTGGCCGATGCCCTCCCGCAGCCGCCAGTACTCCAGGGCCTGGTAGCCGTTCAGCACGTGCGATCCCGCCGTCAGCGAGAGCTTGTCCCAGTACGACTTGTGGATGGCATAGGGCACGCAGACGGTGACCCCGTGGATGGCGTCGATCACGCTGATGAAGCCGGTGAAGTTGAGCTGAATGAAGTCGTTCAGCCGGATGCCTGTCTCCTGCTCCAGCGTCTTCAGCAGGCAGTTTGGCCCGCCGAAGGCGAACGTGCTGTTCAGCTGCTCGATGCCGGACTGGGCGGTCTGGCCGCCGAACCCGGGCTCGGCCGGGCAGGACAGGATCGGGACTACTGAGTCACGCGGGAAGCTCACGACCGTGAGGCGGCTCCGGCCCGGGGAGACGTGCACGACCATGACCGTGTCGGAGCGCTGTCCCGGGGTGTAGCCGCCGATCTTCGCGTTCTTTCCCGACCGGCTGTCGGAGCCAATCAGCAGGATGTTCAGCGCGTTCTTGTACTGCGGCGGCCGCTTGCCGAGGCCGGAGAGCGTGACGTGGTTGATACCGTCCAGGACGTTGCGGTATTTCACGTACCCGTAGAGGGTGCCGGCGACGAGGACAGCGGTGACACCGATCGCGGTCCAGCCGGCCAGCAGCATGCCGAGCGAGTACCGGCGGGAATCTCGACTGCGGCGCGTGCGGTAGCGCGACATTCGGTCCTCCGAGCGGTGGTCTCTTCCGGTTGCCGCTTCGGCGACCGGCAGTTTGTCCGGCCCCATGGTACGCCGTCAGCTGCGGAAAAAACGCCACTAAGCATGACCTTGGGCCTTGCCTGCCAGCGGTGCGCACGGTCAGCCTAGGGCTGGACCAGCCAGGACGCTGGCGTAGCGGCGCTCTGTCCGGAACTGTGGCATGCCTCTACAGTTGGGGGAGTGAGCCCCCCAAAGCCCGCTCCTGACACGGCTGGTGACGCACCCACGGAGGACCCCGACCCGCCGCGCCGGCCAGCCGGCGCGGCTGATGCGCCAGCCAGCAAGATCGCGCGTCCGGCCGTCACGCCGACCAGGGTCATGACCATCCGGCTGCCCGTGCCGTCCGGAATGAAATGGCCGCTTCGCCAGCGGCGACGTCCGCACCAAGGACCCGCCGGGCGCCTGGGGGAGGCCGCGGGCCGGGGATTCGCCAGGCTGACGGTCATTCCGGTGATCGCCGTGGTCGCCTGGCTGGTGCCCGGCCTGCCCCTGCTGCTCGCCGGAGAGTTCGCGCCGGTGCCCATGCTGCTCATCGCCGCTCCGCTCGTGACGGCGCTCACGGTCAACCTGATGCACCGGCTGCCGAGCCAGTGGCCGGCCCAGTTCTCGCGCCAGGCGGCCGAGCCGGGCTGGACCGCGTGGATGGCGGTCCTCGGCACGGCGCTGGTCGCCGCTGGCTTCCTGGCCTGGCAGGTGATCATGGCCTCGACGTCGATCATCGCGACGAGGGCGCCGGGCGCGTACTTCCAGACCGGCTACTGGATCGCCCAGCACGGCTCGCTGCCGATCCCCGGATCGCTTGCGGCGTTCGGCGGCTCACACCCCGGTCTGCACTTGTCCAGCCCGGGCTTCTTCCAGCAGGGGCATTCCATCGTCCCGGCCGTGACTTCCGGGCTGCCGATGCTGCTGGCTGGCGGGTTCTGGACGGGCGACGGCGGCGGGGCCGTCATCGGCCCGGTCCTCGGCGGTCTGGCCGTGCTCTCGTTCGGCGGTCTGACCGGTCGCCTTGCCGGGCCACGATGGGCGCCCGCCGGCGCGCTCGCGCTAGCCCTGACCCTGCCCGAGATCTACAGCAGCCGGGACATCTTCAGCGGTCCGGCGGTTCAGATCCTGCTGTTCGGCGGCATCAGCCTCGTCGTCGATGCCCTGACCGTCAGCTGGGTGAGTCGGACGGTCGCCGGCACGGAGTCGGCCAGTCCAGCCGTCGCGGGTGCGGTGAGTGCGGCGGGCGCGGCGGCCAAGGTGGGTGCAGCCGACGAGGCGGCCGAGCCTGGCGCGGCAGCTGAGCGAGCTGGTTCACAGGCCGAGTCCGGTGCGACGGCTGAGTCCGGTACGACGGCTGAGGCCGGTACGACGGCTGAGGCCGGCGCGACCGCCGAGGCCGGCGCGACGGCTGAGGCCGACACGGTGACGCTCGGCCGGCGTCTAGTCTCGCCGGCGCGGCTGGCCGGCTGGCGGAAGCTTCCGTCCCGGGTCATCGCGGCAGTGGCGGCCGAGCCGATGCTCGCCGCGCTCGGCGGTCTTGCACTCGGACTGACCAGCCTGCTCAGCCTCAGCTCGCTGGTGCTTCTCCTTCCCGTCATCGCCGTGGCCGCGGTGCTTGTGGTGGCGAGACGGACGATCGGGGTTGCGTTCTTTCTCGGGGCTTGCGTGGGCTGCGGGTATGGCATCGCCTCCGGGTACCTGCTGGCGCGTCCGCTGATGGACTTCGCCGCGCCGACGCTCGAGCTGATCGGCCGGGACGCCGGCGGTGTGGCACTGCTGACGGCAGCCGCGCTGCTGCTGAGGATCGAGCCCGGGTGGCTGCGGTTCGTCGGCAGGCTGCTGGCCAGGCGCCCGCTGCGCTGGCTGCCCGGGCTCTGCGCCCTCCTGCTGGTGGCCGCGCTGGGCTGGCTGACCGCCCGGCCGTACCTGCAGACCGTCCATGGGGTGGTCGCTCCCGGGCAGGAGCAGTTCGTCGCCGCCTTGCAGCGACGAGCCGGACTGAAGGTCGATCCCACCCGGCTGTACTCGGAGTACTCGCTCTGGTGGGTGATCTGGTACGCGGGGATCGCGACCGTGCTGCTCGGCGGCTTCGGCGCGGCCTTGCTGCTGCGCCGCTCCCTCAGAGCACTGCTGACCTGGCAGGACGTGCCGGGTGGGGTGGTCGTCTGGGCGCTGCCGCTGGCCACGATTCTCGGCGGTAGTGCGGCTGTCTTGTGGCAGCCGCTCACCCCGCCCGACCAGCCCTGGGCGAGCCGCCGGCTGGTGCCCGTGGTGATCCCCGGGATGATCCTGCTGGCGACCTGGGCGGCAGGCTGGCTCATGCGCCGGGCCAGGGAGCGCGGTGCCGGCCCGGTGACGGCAGCCACGGTGGGCGTGTTCTGCGTGGGGGCGATGGTGGTCCCGGCTGTGACCACGTCCTTCGCGCTCGGCCTGAGCCACTCCGGCACGGGCAGGGGCCTGGCCCCGATCTCTGGCGGCCTGGCGCAGCACCGGGTCGGAACGGGCCAGGACAACGCGGTGCGGGGTCTGTGCTCGGCCATCGGGCGGTCGTCATCGGTGGTGATCGTGGACCAGGCAGTGGCCGACGGCTTCACCCAGGTGATCAGGGGAATGTGCGGCGTACCGGTCGCGAGGATCGGACACGGCGCATCGGTCCCGCAGATCGACGCGGTGCTCGGCGGGATCGCACGCGCGGGGCGCAGCCCGGTAGTGCTGGGAGCGACTCCGTCCCAGGTCGGCGCGTTCGGCGGGTCGCCGCAGCTCGTCTTGCACCTCGCGACTACGCAGTACCCGCATGCGCTGACCCAGCCCGGGGCGCCCTGGCCAGCCAAGTACGTGATCTGGATGGTCGTCGCGAGCTCGCCGACCACCGGCGTCTGAGTCGGCCTGACACCGGGACCTGCGCAAAGATGCGGGATCTGGTGGCCGGTTGCACCTACGCTTGGCTGATGCCGAACCGGCGGACCGCTACCGGGCTCGTGGCCGGCGCTGCGGTGCTCAGCGTCCTGGCCGCTGCCTGTGCTACCAGCGCGTCGGCGCGGCCCGCCGCTAAGAGCCCGGTCGGCTCCCGCGCCAGCGCTAGTCCCGCCGCCAGCGCCGGGAGCCAGCGGTCCGGCAACGGCAGCATCACGCTGGCGTTCGCCGGGGACGTGCATTTCACCGGGCGCACGGCCAGGCTGCTGAGGAATCCGGCGACGGCGTTCGGCCCGATCGCGCCCTTGCTTCGCTCGGCGGATCTGACGGTGGTGAACCTCGAGACCGCCGTGACCACCGGGGGCAAGCCGCAGCCGAAGTACTACCACTTCCGTACGACGCCGGTCGCCTTCACCGCCCTCTCAGACGCCGGCATCGACGTGGCGAACATGGCCAACAACCATGTGCTCGACTACGGCCGGGTCGGCCTGGCGGACACCATCGCGGCCGCTCATCGGGCACACTTCCCGGTCCTCGGCATCGGCGCCAGTGCCGCTGCCGCATGGTCGCCGTACCTGGTCACGGTCAAGGGCGTGCGGTTCGCCTTCCTCGGCGTATCGCAGGTCGCCGAGCTCGCGTCTTCCTGGGTCGCGACCGCTCACCGCTCCGGCGAAGCCAATTCGATCGACCTGCGGCGGACGCTGGCGGCGGTCAGGGCGGCCAGGAAGATCGCGGACGTGGTCGTCGTGGTCATGCACTGGGGCACGGAGGGAGCGGCCTGCCCCGATCCCAACCAGCTCGCGCTCGCGCCGAAGCTGGCCGCGGCGGGCGCGAACATCATCATCGGCTCGCACGCCCACATGCTCCAGGCGTCCGGCTGGCTCGGGCACACCTTCGTTGCCTACGGGATGGCGAACTTCCTGTGGTGGGAGACCTCGTTCAGCACCGCCACGGGAGTGCTGTTCCTGACCCTGCACCGGCACGGGCCGCTGACTTCGCGGTTCGTCCCGGCCACGGTCTCTGGCACCGGCCAGCCCATCGTGGACACCGGTCGTGCGGCCCGGCTAGCCCTCGCGCACTACCGGAGCCTGCGCGCCTGCGCCGGCCTGTCCGCCCGCCCCGGTAAGTAGCCTGATCGGCAGGCTGCTGGCGTAATGATTTGCCTGCGGCCGGCGATCGCCGGTACAGTAGAGGAACCGACGCGGGGTGGAGCAGCTCGGTAGCTCGCTGGGCTCATAACCCAGAGGTCGCAGGTTCAAATCCTGCCCCCGCTACTAAGGTCAGAGGCCGATTCCGAACAAGGAATCGGCCTCTTGTCTGTTTGTTGTGCACGGATTTGTGCACGCGCCCCGCAGTTGACAGACGCCATGCGACCGTAGCTCTTACCTTCGCCCGGCTATAACTTGCCCGGCCGCCTTGCCGTAGCCTCGGCTTCTGAGGGCCGGTCACGGAGGCGGGATGCCAGCGCCTCTCTCTTACTGTGAGGCGGTTTGCTGCCGGTCGGTCCTGGATGAGCACTAGGGTTAGATGCCGGGCAGCGGCTCGCCGAAGTTCCCTTCGGGCAACGTCGCGTAGATCTCTGTCAGGCGCTCCGCTGTGGCCCCCATCGCCTGCACCAAGTCCAGCGATAGCGCCACCAAGTCATCGTTTATGCCCTCCAAAAATTCGGCAGCACTCTCCAGTTCGCGAACCATCGCGACAGCCCGCGAGTGATTATGTCTGGCGCGGGTTCCTGCCAGGGGTTCGTCTATTCCCAGGCTTGAGGCTGGGCTCGGACGAATCGTGACGGCGCATGGAGCAGCCAGATGGATGCCGACGGCGGCCAATGTGTAATGCTCGCCAGTCGCGTCTAACCTAAGCCCAGGGGACCTGGCCGCCCGGGTCGCTCGCTTCTGTTACGAGCAATCCGCCGAAGATCAGTGTGACGAGTGTGTTCGCGACCTGCCGGTCGGCTTCGAGATCGGTCTGGACGTATTGCTTCATGGTGAAGGCGACGTCGGAGTGGCCGATGCGCTCGCTGAGCGCCTTCCAGTCGATCTTCGCGTCACGACCCACAGTGGCATAGCTGTGTCGGACGTCGTGCAGGTCGATTTCTGGCAGCCCGGAGGATTTGGCAAGGCGCTCGAGCTTCTCGACGTGTGCCAGGAGTACAGCGAGAGTAAACGGGTCAAGCGCTAGGACGTGCTGTGCGTTCTCGGTCTTGCCGTCCGACTCGATTACCTTGCCGTTGACGACTACCCGCGTCGGACCGATGTCCAGCGTTCCGGCATCGAGGTCGAGCAGGTCCCGGCGAGTCGGCCGTCATGGTGTCCTCCCGGCTACCAGGAGGTCCGCAGCGGGATGGCTCAGTGGCGCGATGCTAGCGGTCTGTTGGCCATGCCGCTTACCTCCTCAGTGTCGCATCGCTCGACCATACGGTGATGCAGATGACTTGCACGGTTTGGTAATACCGCGCTTGGTGCGGCCGCCGATGCAAAGAGGGCTCCGCAGAAGAAGAGGCTGAAGGAGCGATAGCTTCACGCGATGGCCAGGCCTATGGAACCTGAGTCAAACGGGTCATGATCAGGTGAGCCATGCCGGCAATGGTCGTGAAACCTGGGTCGAAAAGATCATCTTCAGTGAGAGTGAACAGGAAGGTCTCCTCGATGTAGGTCGTGAGTGAGACCAGGCTCAGGGAGTCGAGGTACCCGGCGTCGAACAGGTCGACGTGGCGATCGAATCCGCTGTCGTCGGAGGCGACTGAGCCGGCGATCCGGATGAAGTCCTCGATGAGGGCAGTGATCCTCTCCTCAGCGGGTTCCGTGCCTTCCATATGGCCTCCTGTCAGTTGCCGGCGCGAGGGAATGGGCGGTAGATCCCCGCTCGAACGAACTGGCGCAGCTCACGAGCGTCGGGAAGGCCAAAAGCCTGGCAGAAGGCTGCTTCGAGCCAGCGGTGGTCGTACCCTGCGGCGACAAGCTGAGGCAGGATGCCGTTGCGGGCTTCGCGGTCGCCGACCTGGGCGCGAACCTTCGGCCGGCCGAGCATCTCGTCGGGCAGGTCCTGTCCTGCGAGGCCTTTGATGATCTTGGATTTGATCACCGGCTCAGGAAGACGGAGCAGCTTCTCAAACGCCCACCCATAGGGCTGAGCGACGTCGAGGCCGCGGGCCTTGAACACGCCAACTTCACGGTCACCCGCTTGGATGCCCTTCGTCAGAGCGATTCGGAGCTTGCTGGGGCTGATTTGCGGCAGCTGGTAGTAAGTCGATCCGCCGAAGCGGACGGGAGCATAGTCACCAAGCAGCTCGTTCATCAGGTCACCGGTGAGCACGATCGGCGGAGGGTCGTGACTGGCGTGGTGGTCTGCCGAGATGGCCGCTGCGAGGATGTCGTTGACGATGGCCGCGTGCACGTTGAAGTCCCGCCAGTCCTGGCCGAAGACGAGGGCGCGCTGGAGTGACTGGCAGATCATGCCCGAGTCGGCAGGCACCAGCCTCAGGTCAAGACCGAGGTGCCGCGCGACTTCACGCGCGGCGTCGGCGTCCTCGCTGGGCTGGTCAGACTCATAGCAATAGGTGTAGGCCACGACCTTCGGAAACTGCCGTTTGGCGTACAGGGCGATCAGGGCGCTGTCGGCTCCGCCCGACAGGCATACGGCAACCGGCGCGTCCGGGTACATCGTCGCTAGCCGCTGAAAGCCGGTAGCTAGTTCCTCGGCGATCTCAGCCAGGAGGTCCTCGGGCTGGCGCGTCGAGCCGCTCGTGACGGGGAGGGCGTAGTAGCGCGAGGTAGTGACGGTGCGGCGGTGAAGGTCGATGGTGACGACCGAACCGGCCGGAACAGAGTACATATCGCGGAACGGAACTCCGGCACGGACCATGCCCATCAGGTAATTGGCTGCGACCACTCCGCGTGCTGGATGGTAGCTGAAGAAGAGCTTGTTGAGGCCCAGCGGATCGCGCGCCAGGACGATGGTGCGCCCATCGCTGCTGGCTGTAGCGAACCGGCCCGTCAACTGCCTGGCGAGCTCCAAGTCAATGTCGGCCCAGGTGACCGTGGCACTCGACCAGCAGACGTTGGCGATCGGCAGGTGGGTCTCAAGCATGAGTCGCTGCCACCTCACCGATGGTGCGCATCGCCGCTTCCAGCTGAGGGCGCGGGACATTGAGGGCGAGCCGGAACCACCCCGTCTCGTGAAACAGCGTGGACGGCATGGCGAGCAACCCACGCTCGGCAAGTTCGGCAACGAAGGACAGGTCGTCGGCGGACGGGCAGCGCGCGTACAGGAATCTTGTCGCCTGAGCGTCAACGACATCGATGCTGAGGTCACGAAGCTCCTGGCGCGCTTGCTGCTGCAAGCCGGCGAGCGCGCTGTTGTCAGGTGTCGTGTCGGCCAGCTCGGCCACGACGTGCTGCATGAGCGCGGTCGGCGCGCAGTGCCCGGTGATCCGCATGCCCTGTTCGAGCTGGCGAGCTACCTGTCGCCTGAGATCGACGTGCGGGGAAACCGCTAGATATCCGATCCGCTGTCCCTGCATGTCCCACCCTTTGCTCAGGGAGTGAACGGTGATCGTGCAGGGGTAAGCACTCGCGGGCGACGGGCACGCGACATCGGCCCAGACCTGGTCTCGGTGGGCCTCGTCGGCGATCAGGATCGGAGGTTCCCCGCTGCGGCCAGAGAGCCGGCTCAGGACCGCTGCCAGGGCCGTAAGCTCTGCGGCGGTATGGACGACACCGGTAGGGCTGGCCGGCTGGCTGATGATGACGCCTCGGGTCCGCGGTGTCCACGACTGCTCGATCATTTCGAGGTCCAGGTGCTTGTCGTCGGCCGCGGCGACGAGGTCGCATCCGAGGCCAAGCTGAGCCAGGTACAGCGGGTAGTCCATCCAACAGGGACGCACGACCATGACTCGGTCGGGCGGCGCGAAGAGTGCCTGAAGTACGACGAACAGAGCGGCGGCCGCACCTGGGGTCGCGATGATGTCGGTCCAGTCGTAGGCAAGGTCGTGCCGGCGTGACAGGTCAGCGGCGAGGCGGCGGCGGACGGGGGTGAAGCCGCCGAACGGGCTGTAGCGCAGTTCGACGGGACCTGACCGGGCGGCGACGTCGGCCAGGGCGCGGTAGGGGCGGGGATCGCCGAGGAACCGAGCGTTGGGGAAGGCGAGGTCGATCGCCCTCGAGCCGAAGCGGCGGAGTGTCGCGGCATGCAGGCGGGTGTAGTCCTCTAACGGCGCGAGCAGGTCCAGAACCTGCGGGCTCCAGGTCATGATGCGTGTCCTCCTGCTGGGCAGCCGGCGAGCGCCTGCCGGACCAGTGCCCGGTCGGGCTTGCCGTGCGGAGTGCGAGGGATCGGGTCCATGACGATGATGTGGTGGGGCCGCATGTGGACGGCCAGTTCAGCACGGCAGTAGTCCTGGAGCGCGTCCAGGGAGAACGACCGGTCGCGAGGCTGGACGGCGAGCAGGATGGCAGGCTCGGCGTCCGCACCCGGCATGGCGGTGACCACGAGGTCGGAGACAATTCCGGATCTCATGATCTCCGCTTCGATTTCCGTCGGGGTGATCCTGATACCTCGGGATTTGAACATCTCGTCGCGGCGTCCCCGGTAGTAGAGATCGCCGTCGGCGTCCGCATAGCCGTAGTCGCCGGTATAGACGACCATCTCCTGACCGCCGCCTCGCAGCCCTGCCGGCAGCGGCCGGAAGACCACGGCGGTCGCGGCGGGATCGCGCCAGTAGCCCATCGCGACCGTTGGCCCGCGGTGAACGAACTGGCCTTCGGCTCCGGGCGGGCAGAGGGCGCCCTGGTCATCGATGACGAGGACGTCAGAGTTGGGTATCGGCCGGCCGATCGCGGTGGGCTTGGAGTCGATCAGCGCGGGGTTCAGGAACGTTGACCTGAACGCCTCGGTGAGCCCGTACATCGCGTAGATGGCGGTGCCTGGATGCGCCGCCCGCAGGGCTCGGATCACGGCAACGGGCATGGTGCCGCCGGAGTTAGTCACGTACCTCAGGCAGGGGTACTGGTGGCGGAGAAACGGCGACCGAGGACCGGTCATGGCATCCCACAAGGTAGGGACGCCAGCCATCCCGGAGACCTCCGCGCAGGCGAGGGTACGGCAGATGTCCGGCGGGAAGGCCGAACGCTGTATGACGACCGTGCCGGAAGCCGCGAACGTGGCGAGCACCTGATTGAGGCCGTAGTCGAAGCTCCACGGCAGCAGGGCCAGCGTCCTGTCGGCGGCGGACAGGCCGAGATAGGCCGCGACGATGACGGCTCCGGACACGAGGTTGTCGTGGCTGAGCATGACGCCCTTCGCGGAGCCAGTGGAGCCGGATGTATAAGCCAGGACGGCGAGATCGCGGCCGATCGAACGTGGACCTGACGGTGGAGGCGGACCGCTGACGGCGCTAACGTTCACGACCTGCCGGGGGGAGAGCGCGCAGTCGCGCAAGATCGGCCGGAGTCGCGGCGTCGTGATGGCGAGAGCCGCCTGGGCGTCGCCGACGATGTGGGCAACCTGGTGGGGACGAAGTTGCTCATGAACGAAGACCGGCACCAGTCCGGCTAGCTGGGCGCCGAAGAACACCGCGAGCGTTTCGACAGTGCGTGGCAGCAGCAGCGCGATCCGGTCCCCCGAGTCGGCGTGGCGCGACAGGAACCCGGCGCAACTCCATGCCTGGTCGGCCAGCTCCTGGTAGGTCACAGCCGTTGGGCCATCAATCACGGCGACGGCATCGGGATGCCTGCGGGCAGGATCGAGCAGCAGGTCAGAGACCGTACATAACATCGCGGCTCCCATCGTCACCTGAGCAGCACGTCGCTGGTCGTGCCGGTCTCGTGAAGCCGGAAGCTCGGCCAGCGTCGGCCAAGTCCCTCGGCGACCCCGAGTCTTGCGAGGAGGGTTTCGTTGAAATGGTAGAAGTTAAAGAATTCGGCTGATTCTGCGCAGAATTCCTCGATCGCGATCTGCGCGACGGCTTGCGCGCTTGTCTGCCACTCGACCGTCAGTGCGCCCCGGTCGGCCGCCCAGGCGAGGACTGCCCGGATGAGGCGCGAAGCCTCCGCTGCGGCGCGCAGGTGAAAGTCCTCGACGCTGACCGCATGCCGTGTGTGCATGACCACCGCGATTGCCGTAGGTGCGCTGTCGTGGTACACGGCGAGGTAGGTAGTTTCGGCCAGCGGGTACGAGCTGTGCCGCCAACGCTGATAGGCACTGTCACGGGCGACGGTGAAGCCGGCATCTGCGAGCGATTCAGCGCACAGCGAATCGAAGTCGGGCGGGAATTCGGGCGACTCAATGGCGTGGTACCCCGGCTCAGATTCCTCGTAGCCGGGAACTGGGATGGAGAGCTGGTGAACTCGCGCCTGGTGCCAGCCAGCGAAGGCCCGGTGAACGGCGGGATTGGGACGGTACGCACCTACCACGGCTTCGCGGGCGGTCATCGCTCGTACCAGCCTTGCGGCGGAAGCGGGATGGGAGTGCGGCAGCTTCCGCCAGCTCGATAGGTAGACCCCTGGTACGACGGTGCCCTCGATAGCGAAGGAGGTATGGAAGTTGTAGGCAGTGGCCTCGATCCGGCTGTCGCATTCGGCAGCGTAATAGTCCGGACGGTCACGCTTGTAGGGGTTGTCGGTGAACTGGTACCTGTAGAAACCAGGATCCGAGGCGTAATCCTTGCCCTGCCGCATCACCATCTCCAGCAGGCAAGAGCGACGTGAGTCGCTGGTGGCCGTGACGGTTACCGGGCGACGATGGACGGTCGCCGGAACCTGCCAGATCAGCGTGCCCAGGCTGGCGCGGATGGCCAGCCGGATCTGACGTGCGAAGGCGTCGACGGACGTCGCTGCATGCAGTCTGGGCAGGTGCAGTACCTGGCTTCGGTAAGGGCCACGCACAATGATCCCCGCGTCGGCCACCCACAAGATTCCGGCATACCCCAGCTGGGTGAGAGGGTCCAGACAATCCAAGGCCAGTTCCTGCCTGAACTGGCCGAACGGGATCGTGAAATAGCGAGCAGGTGGGCCCAGTTCCCGGGTGAACAGATCATGCGAGACCCGGATCTCGTCGTGCACTGCCTGAACGGGCAGCGCAGCGAGGTTGTCGTGGCCGAGGGTGTGGTTGGCCACGGTCACCAGGGGATCGGCGGCGAGCGCTCTGACTTGCTGCCATGACAGGTAGCCGCGTTCGGAAAGGTGGGCACGGGCACGGGCATCCACCGTCTCGAAGAGCGGGTCGATCAGTTCGGCCCGCACGAAAGCGGGATGCAGGTCAGCGGACTTGGTGAGCTGGTAGAACGAAGGCGGGTCGCCGTGGCTGAGCGCGCCGGGGAGCCGCGAGCGGACGTGCGCCTGGATCGCCGCGGGCGGTACGTATCTCTCGATCGCGTAGACCAGGTCACGGGTGCCCAGCCCGTCGCTGGCCAGTTGCCCGCATACCGAGACGGTGACCGGCAGACCACGCCCCAGCGCGATAGTGATGCCGTCCAGCGCCGAGATGGGAACGTCGTCGAAGCAGACGACGAAGTTGACGCCGGCCAGGTCCTGGCAGAGACGGACTTGATTGGGCGAGACGATCTTGCCGAGGCTCTGCATGAGGTCAAGCTGGGCGACGAAGGCGTCCTCGGTAACGGCGTGCAGCCTGTGGAACGGGTTGGCCGGATCTGTCGCGCCGATGCGATGGTAGTTGACGGCGATCACCGTCCGCGGATCTGGCATCTAACGCTGCCCTTAGGTGGCGCGAGTTCGGAAGCGGTCGTTGCTAGCGAGGACTTCGATCAGCAGGGAAGGCTCGTATCCAACCTCCCGCGCTGCGGCCACGATGGCCCTGGTGTCCTTCGGCAGGCACTTGCCAGAGAAGCCGCGGTCGGCAGCGAAGACGGCGGTGTGTGACGGCTCGACGCGGGGGTCGAGCAGCCAGCCTTCCCGTACTGTGTGCCAGTCCGCGCCCAGTGCTTGGCAGATCTCCCAGAACTCGTTGACGAAGCAGATCTTCGTCGCGAAGAACGTGTTCTCCATGTACTTGATGACTTCGGCTTCCACGGCAGTGCACTGGAAGTAACTCTTGGTCGGGCCGAGTACCGGCAGGAGAGCGTCGATGAACCACCTGCGGGTCTTCGGTGCTCCGCCGAGCAGGACAAACGGCATCTCGGCCTCGTCGGCGAACAGGGGATTGAAGTAGGTGCTCTGGCCGACGTACTCGGGGGAGAAGCAGATCTGCTTGCCTGTCACGTCGACGAGGTGATCCGTGGTTCCGGGCGCCACGGTCGACTTGATCAGCACCCGGGTAACAGGCAATCGCTTGACAGCCTCGTGGACTGCGGTTACGTCGCACGCACCGCTAGGGCCCGCCGGCGTGCTGACGCAGACGATGGCGAAGTCGCACTCAGCGAGTTCGCCGTGGGGGTACTCGCTATCGGCAGCCTGGTCGTAAGTGACCAGCTGGGCGTGCCCGTGAAGCAACCCGCGCATGGTGGATCCGACGTGACCCATCCCTATGATGCCGATCTTCATGATGTCACCTTCCGGCTCTCTAACCTGGCGGCGAAGGCTTCCAGCCGACATGCCACCACCGTCGCCGTGAGCTGCTCAGCGATGGGGCACTCAGTGGTGAATCGGGCAAGGTACGGGGCGTCGTACATGGGGCGGTACTTGTACCGGCTGCTGTCGACTTCCACGCCGCTGGCCTCGATGGCTCGGGCGAGTTCCTTTGCTTCGTTCTCCGCGGGACACAGCGCGACTAAGCCATAGCGGCCGTGCTCCCGCACGTCAGGGGATTGACTGGCTTCGGCCCAGGGAATCGTGGTGTTGCCGAACACAGCCATTCCAGCCTGCCGCAGGGCGTCGAGCCGGGACCGGATCCGATCAGCTTCGGCTAGCTGGCTCAAGCACCAGGCGGCACCAAGCCCGTTGATCTTGAGATTGACGCCGAAGTGGGCGGCGAACGGGCCAGTCGGGTCAAGGCGGCTGCCCGTGAACGCGGCGGCCTGACCGAAGTTGCGGAGTGCCAAGATCCGCTCGGCGAGCCGAGGGATCTCGGTCAGGCAGACACCTCCTTCACCGGCCTTGAACGGCTTGCGACCGTGCAGGCTCAGGCAGACGACGTCCGCAACTGAGAACAGGCCTTTGCTAAGCCGCAGGAAGGGAGCCTGAGCAGCATCGACGATGATTGGCACCTGAGCGTCGCGAAATGCTCCCAGAGCCTGCTCGTTCTCGTCCCAGTACCCCCACATGGGGACTAGGACGGCCGCGGTAATCCCAGCTCGGATAGCGTGCTCCGCTGCTGCGGCACTGACGCCAAAGGAGTTCGGTGCCGCGCAGTCGAGGAACAGCGGCCGAGCGCCTGCGGCGGTCACGGCAAGGCCAGTCATGCTGGGGCCGAGCACAGACACTCCGACCTGGTCGCCCGGCCGCACGCCAGCGGCCAGTAGCGCGCTGATCAGCGCTGTGGTGCCGCTGGACACGCACAGTGCGTGAGCCGCCCCACAGAACTCCGCGAATCGCGCCTCGAGATCGCGGACGACCTCGGCGTTGCCGGTGCCGGACTCCGCGAGGGCTCGGTTCAGTTCCGCAAGCATCACGCCGTCCACTTCAGCCCCCGCATGGCCAGGAGCTCATCGAAGGCCTCGTAGACCGGCAGCAGGTCACCGACCGTGGCAAGACGAGGCGCTGGCTGGCCGCCGACAAGGTTCCGGAAGGCCGCGAGCTCGGGCGCGTAGCCAGCAGTGGCGTATCCGCATCCGATCGGAGAGCGGCGCCAAAGCACCCGCGCACCGGGGTACTCATCAATGTCGATGTCACCGCCGTTGGGCAGATGCACCAGTTCAGAGAGGTTACGCAGCTGGAGTATGTCGCCGGTGCCGGTGATGACTTCCAGCTGGTGGTAGAAGCCGGCCGCGCAGCTTCCGAAGGCCGCCTCGAACCTCTGGCCGTCCTGGCTATTTTCGCCAGCCAGAACGCAGAGACGACCGCGCTGCACTGCCAGCATCTGTCCAGAGACGCTGACCGCGCCTGGCATTAAGACCGTAGCAAGGTCAATTGCGTGGATGCCCTGGGCGTGGAACAGGCTCGCCTCGAAGGACAAGTCCTCACTGAAGGGCTCGACGGGCTTGCGGGCGATATGGGTCACTCGCGTGTAGCTGACGCGCCCGAAGCGCCCGGATTCAACCTTGGCCAGGAGCATAAGTACTCCTTCGGCCCAGCGAAAGTTCATGCCTACCCGGCAAATGACTCCCGAACGGCCCGCCTGCTCCGCCAGCGCGCGAAGGCCTGCCAAATCGGGAGCGGGCGGCTTCTCCACGAAGGTGTGCAGGTGGTTGCTGAGGGCCCAGGCCGCGTGCGCGGACTGGGCTGAGATCGGCAGCGCGATGACTGCCGCGTCGAACATGCCCGGATCGATGTCGTCGACCGAGGCATAGGCGCCTGGGATCGACCACAATCGCGCGAGGCGACAGGCCTCGTCGTAGTTGCTATCGACTAGCGCGCTTACACCAATGCCGACGGATAGTGCCGCTGGTAACAAGGTGTTGCTTCCGTGGTCGCCGCATCCGACAAATAAGGTTCGCATGTCATTCCGTTCCGCCGCCGGTTGTAAGGGTCAGGTCGTCGTCGGGGAAGAGCGCTAGCTGCTGCCCGAGATTTCGTGCTGGTGTGGCTGCGTTCGCGGGTGGCCGGATTCCGAGGGGATTGCCGCGGTGACGTCGGCGGCGGCGGGTCCACCATCCGCCCAGGGCGTCGGCCTGCTCACGGTAGGCGGCGTTCCCGAAGGCGTGCCCGAGCCAGGCGGTCTGCTCGTTGAGGATGACGGCGAAGCCCTCGATCGCGGTGACCTCGGCGCTGCTGAGCGGCTGCACGCTGCGGTAGCCGGACAGCAGGTCCATCGCGGCGGACTGTCTGAACCGCACTCGCGAGGCGTTGCGGCCGATCGTGAAGAAGCCGGTGGCGATGAGCTTGGCCAAGTCGAAGGCGCGCGGCGCGTGCATGAGCTTGTCGAAGTCGATGAACCCGAAGCCGGGCCCAGCGGCGACGACGTTATCCCAGTGCAGGTCGCCGTGGATGGGTTGGAGCCGCAGGTGCCCGTCGAGGTTGGCGAACTGTGGGAAGATCCGGTCCCGCCACAGGTGCCTGGCGATGTACCACGCGGGAAGCTCTTGCTCGGTCGGTGGTACCGGTCCGCGCTCGAACGATAGTGACCTGTCGGTGAATTCCTCGCCACCGGCGGCCAGCTGCTGGTGCAGGCGGGCGATGTGCTGCCCGAGGCTGTACGGGTCATCTCTGCCTGCGGACCCCTGCCCGATCCAGGCGCACACGTGGACTGTCCAGGTCCTGCCGTCGTCCTCGAGCTGGCTGACGGCCAGTGTCCTGGGGCACAGGACCGCATCGATGCTGTCGACCAGGGCGGCTATCCGGCGGATCAGCGCCGCGGGCTTGGGGGTCAGCCGGACGGCGACTTCCGGGCTGCCGGCGTCGTCTGGATAGCCCTGCCATACGCTGGCCTGGGTTCCGCCGCCGACTGGCCGGAACCTGTAACGGTCGCCTGGCCACCCCGCTTCGCGCGCGCAGTGCAGTGCCTTGCGCAGCAGCTGATCCTGGTGATCCGGCACTCGCCTAGCCTCCTATCGAGGTGTCTTGGCCGGGGCAAGCTGGCCGCGCCTCATGCGGCCTCGTAGCGCCGGCCAGAAAGCCAGCCCTTCCACCGGCCATGAAGCCAATGTTCCCGACACCCGCCTGCCCAGGGAGATTCCGGCGCCGTGCTGGGTGACAGGCGCTAGGGCTGGTATCACCGGGTAGGCCACCAACCCTGCCACCAGCGTGAGGTTTCGCGCAGCGCTTCCACCGCGCTGCGTTCGCCGTACGGCTGACCCGATCGCTGACGTGACCGCAATGGTGCTCAGTCCCCAGGCCACCGGGATCGTCAGATGCTGGGCCTGCATGAGTCGTGCCTCCCAGCTAGGCAATCGCAGCACGCCGCGTTCGCGGCACCAGCGCACGGTGGCGCCGAAGTTCAGCAGTCCAGTTAGCCACGCGGTCTGCTGGGTCACCAGATCCCGCGCAGAGCGCGGAACCTCGGCGACATCGATGTTCGCGAGAAGACCGATCGGCTCACCCGCAAGGCGGCAGATCCAGCCCAGCAGCAGGCCGTCAGCGTAAGCGAAGTCAGGGAAGCCGCCGATGTGATCAAGGAGGTCAAGGCGGATGAACTCGCCGTGCCCGAACGTCGAATAGGGCGAGGTTCGCGACCAGACGGTGTCGCCAGCCAGGCCTCGGCTGTTGCGGCCTACGTAGTGGGACAAGGTCCACCAGGTCTGCAGGACAGAGTTGCCTATCGCTACCATGCCTGCGCGCCCGCGTTCCGGCACGACGTAGTAGACCAACTGCTGGAACACGCGCGTCCGCGGTTCAGCCAGCGCCCTGGCCCGAAGTTCCTCGAAGGTGCCAGCCTCCGGCCGAGAGTCGGCGTTGTAGATGCCCACCCAGAGGGCAGAAGGGTCGGCGTCCGCCGGATCGAGCCGGGCCCGCGCGGACTCGACCGCCAGGTTGAGCTGGGAAGCGCGGAACCGGGTGACTTCTTCGCACCGCAGCAGCGCAATCCGTTTCGGGTCGGCGCCGAGGCGCTGGAGCTCAGCCTCGATCAGCTCGTGGGTCGTCTGGCCGCTGGCTGCCTGCTCTTTGGCGGTCGATACCAGCAGTACCTGGTCGAACAGGTTCTGCAGGGCCAGTCCGTGCCAGAACCGCGCGGTCTCCTCGGCTATCTCCTGCTCGAGATACACCGGCACCACGCAGACCAGCCGATGACGCCCGGTGTCGGTCGTAGCCGAGGCAGCTGCGGTCGTGAGGGACTCGGCGCGCCATCGGCTGCTACGGCGAACTTGCGCGGCCTCCAACGCTCGGCGCAGCAGGAGTCCTGCGGTGAGCACGCCCACGGCAGTAGTGCCTCGTGACCGCGTGCAAGTAGCCGAGCCCATGGACGACCTCCTGGCAGAGCAGAACTGATATGACGTGGATAGGTGATGCGCTAACCCGTCGGCGCCGTCGGACGGCGTTGCGCCACGCGATGTTGACCACGATCGCCCGCACGACTGCTACTGGGGCGTCTTGAGGGTAACCACGGCATGCCCACAGCAGGCCCCGCGCTGATCCGCTGCGCCAGCATCGGAGCATGTACTGCCGGAAGTCCGCCGGATGATCATGGTGAATGGCCATGGTGGCGCAGAGCACGGCGCGCTGTTCGAGGCGCAGGCGGCGACCGAGTTCCACGTCGCTGTAGGCGGGCAGGATCTCATCGAAGCCGCCAGACTCCACCAACGCCCTGCGCCGGTAGGCGCTGTTACCGCCGTTGACATAGGGCGCACCGACAACGTCGCCCGCCGCCACAGTGTCGACATACCAGGTTCCGAATGTCTCAAGGTAGTACACGGCATCGCGCAGCTGCGCGTACAGGTTGGCTGTGTCGGTGCCGATAACCTTGCCGCCGAACGCGACGCACTCGGGGTACTCGTGGCTCATCCGCAGAAGATCGGCCAGCCAGGTCGCGGACGGGACGCAATCGTCGTCTAGGAACGCCAGCAGCTGGCCACGGGCCGCGTCGATGCCAGCGTTGCGGGCACGGGCGATGCCGGCGTGCTCGTACAGCTGTTGAACGCGCATGTGTGCGTCGGCTGGATCCACCCAGTCGTACACTTCGCAGCCGTCGAAGACGAGCAGCACCTCGTAGGAGGTCTCCGGGAACCGGAGGAACTGATCTGCAATGGCCCGTACCAAGCGCTGACAGCCTCGCTGGCGCCCTCGTGTCGCCACGATGACGCTGACATCGATGTAGTCGGGTAAGAGAGGCGTCACGGCAGGAGCCCTCTGGCTACCAGATCCCGGCGCAGGACCTGCGCCGACTCGAAGACATGGCCGTGCATGCCCAGCCGGGCGGCAGCCGCGACCCACGAAGGCGTGTCATCGACATACAGTGCCTGGTCGAGACGGAAGCCGCCGCGCCGGGCGGCATGGCGGTAGCTGTCTGGGTCCGGCTTCGCTCGGCCGATGTCGGCGGAGCAGAAGATAGCATCGGCTAACGCATCCAGGCCGTGGAAGGCCAGGTCGTCCCACAACCGAGTGGTGGCATTCGAGAGCAGCACCACATGGACGCCCAGGCTCCTGAGCTCTTTGAGTAAGGCGACCACGCGGTGATTCACGTCGCCGTGGTAATCAAGCCACTCCGCGACTGCCCCCTCGCCCACCTTCCGGACCATTGCTTGTCGCCAGTCGTCTCGGTCTATGTGGCCGATCATGGCGAGCTTCCCCTCCCTTGACTTCAGCATGGCTGGTAGGAGCGATCCCGGTTCCAGGCGATGACGCGATTCGATATCTGCGGCGACAGCTTGGTCGAACATGATGACGACGTCGCCGACGTCGCAGAGGACGGCATCAATGAGAGGTTCCGGCTTCAGGTTAATCGCATTCACTGGTTCCATCCGAAGCGGCTCCGATCCCTATCCGGCTGGCGACCATCGTAGGTCTTTGGTAATGAATGAGCTTCTCCTAGCAGGACTCCTTGCGATCAGCCTGGCTGCGGGGGTTTGCGACCGCACAGGGCGACAGCTGCGGGTCGGTCGGGCCGGCCGGTACATATGGATCGTGATGCCGGAACCTGGCGCTAGGCAAGGACTTCCTCGCCTTGCGACTGCTGCGTCGGCTTGGGAGATGCGGATTTCAAACCAGATCGTCCTCTCGGAAGGATCGCGATCCGGGCCTCGGATGGCCATGCCGCAGCGAGAGGCTAGAGCGCGGACGATGAGCAAGCTGCGCCCGTGCTCCGAGTCATCCGGGGCCCGGTTCCAGGGGCCTCCCTGATCGGTCACTTCGACTCGGACTGCTACTGCGGAGCAGGATGCTCTGACCAGGAACGTACCTCCCGGCAGCGCCGACCGGGAAGGCTGGATCGCGTTCGCGGCCAGCTCGCTGACGCACGTCGTCACATCCCCTGCCAGAGGATGATCACCCAGCACGGCGGCCACGAACCGGCGGGCTTCCCGCGCCTGATCCGCCGTAGCTGGGAAGGTTCGCGATCTTGTCAGCGGCGGATCGGCTAGCGCCGCCTTGCTCATGGGTCTCCCCTGGATGCCTTGTCGATCTCTGACTATCCGGATGCCGACATAAGCGGCGAAGGTAGCCAGACTGGGTTGAGGTGCCGTTAACGGCTTGCTAAGCACGTTCCGATAGTGCAAGCCCAGTGAACGAATCGGACCGGCCGATCACCAATAGGCAACGAATGATCACTGTTGCTGGTAGCTGCCGTAACCCACCTCCTGCCCCCGCTACTACGAGGACCGAGTAGAGGCGCTGCCCGGGTACGGGGAGGACCTTTGGGCTGTCCGCTGTGAGACGCAACGCCGCATTCAGGGAAGCTGCCCGTCTGCGGCGCTGGCTGTGAGCTTCGCGGTCTCGGCGTTTGTCCATCCGGGCGGGTGCAGGATCGCCGCCCACGCGGTCGGGACTTCGGCG
>DASWAA010000367.1:0-1567 GCA_036391385.1 Streptosporangiaceae bacterium | reverse complement strand
CCTGGCACGTGCTGCAGCTCACCACGCCCGGGGGGTTCGAGGACTACCTGGCGCAGGTTGGTGAGCCGGCCCTGGAGCGACGCCTGCCGGACCCGGCACCGATCGACCCTGCCGCCCTCGGCCACGCCGCCGCCCGGTATCCGGTAGAGATCCTCGGCCCGCCACCAGCCCCGGCCGACTAAGCGTTCGGGCACGGAGACTATGAAGGCAGCCCGTGCCGCAGGCAAACCCGCCGCGAGATCCTCGCCGGGCGCCCAGGTCGGCCCGATGCGTCAGGTGGGCATCGGCGGCTGACCTCCGCGACGTCCTAGCACTGATCACAGCGTGCCGAACGGGTAGCATGCACAGGTGGCCGACAGTCCCGCTGAGGTGCAGCACCTGCGCGACCTCGCGCGGCTGCGCCGGGTCCGCGACCGGATCGACCGGGAGTACGCGCAGCCGCTGGACGTGGAGGCGCTCGCCCGCGGCGCGCACATGTCGGCCGGGCACCTCAGCCGCGAGTTCCGGCTCGCCTACGGCGAAGCGCCGTACAGCTACCTGATGACGCGGCGGATCGAGCGCGCGATGGCGCTGCTGCGCCGTGGTGACCTCAGCGTCACCGAGGTCTGCTTCGCGGTCGGCTGCTCGTCACTTGGCACCTTCAGCACCCGCTTTACCGAGCTGGTCGGCGTGCCGCCAAGCACCTACCGGCGCCAGGCGTCGGCCGCTGCGGCCGCGATGCCGCCGTGCGTGGCCAGACAGGTCACCAGGCCGATCAGGAATCGAGAAGCGCGAGTCACCGAGCCGCGGCTAGCCTGACCGTCATCGGCCGAGAGGTCTGAAACGACGCCGGACAGCGGCTGGATGCGCCGGATCATCCGTCGGCCGGGCTCGGCAAGACCTCCCTGGTCGACGCGACCCACTACTTCAGGAGTGACCATGACAGGCTCTTCCACGCAGGGAATCAAGACCGTGCTACATCCCGTGTCCGACCTGGCGACGGCAAAGGCGGTGTATGCCGCCCTGCTCGGCGTCGCGCCGCAGGCCGACGCGTCCTACTACGTAGGCTTCGAGGCCGAGGGCCAGCACATCGGGCTGGTGCCCGGCGGCGGGCCGCAGGGCATGACCTCGCCGGTGGCCTACTGGCACGTGCCGGACATCGAGGCGAAGCTGGCCGAGGTGGCCGCCGCCGGTGCCACCGTGAAGGAGCCCGTCCGCGATGTCGGCGGCGGTCGCCTGGTGGCGACAGTCACCGATCCCGATGGCAACGTCCTCGGACTGCTTCAGGACCGGTGAGCGGAGCATGGCCACGAGGACGGACGGCCAGTCGCCTGCGCCGCACGGGGCCGGCAGCCACGATCTGATCCGCGTGCACGGCGCGCGCGAGAACAACCTCAAGGACGTCAGCGTCGAGATCCCGAAGCGCCGGCTGACGGTCTTCACCGGTGTCTCCGGATCGGGCAAGAGCTCCCTGGTATTCGACACGATCGCGGCGGAGTCGCAGCGGCTGATCAACGAGACCTACAGCACCTTCGTGCAGGGCTTCATGCCGACGCTGGCGCGGCCAGAGGTGGACGTCCTCGAAGGG
>DASWAA010000366.1:0-1654 GCA_036391385.1 Streptosporangiaceae bacterium | reverse complement strand
GACAGCCTGGGCATCGCGGTCGGCGGCGTCCGCACCCCGGTGGTGGACGTGCCGGCCTGCGTGCTGAGTGGCGAGGGACCGCCAGGGGTGACCGGGCCGGGCTGGCTGGTCGGCTGCACCACGCCGCTCGACGCCGAGGTGCTGGCGCGCCTGCACGGCGACAAGGCCGGCTACGTCGCCTCCTTCGGCCGGTCGCTGGACGCGGCCATAGCCGCGGGCTTCCTGCTCCCCGCGCAGCGCGACGACCTGCTGGCCCAGGCGCAGGGATTCGCGTTCCCCGCACCGCCCGTGCGGACCGACCGGTCTGATCCCCGGCGGCACGCGGGACCTGGACCTGCATGAGTCGCGTTCCGGGCGGACCGGCATGATAGGGCGATGCCGAGCGCCGACGATCCCTACCTGCACGGGCATCACGACAGCGTGCTGCGCTCGCACCGGTGGCGTACGGCCGAGAATTCGGCGGGCTACCTGCTTCCGTATCTGTCCGCGTCGGCGCGAGTGCTCGACGTCGGCTGCGGTCCTGGCACGATCACCGCGGGCCTCGCTGCCCTCGTGCCCGCAGGCCAGGTGGTAGGGCTCGATGCCGCAGCAGACGTGCTTGTCACCGCGCGCGAAGAAGCGAGCAGCCGGGGGCTGGACAACGCTGCCTTCGAGGTCGGCGACGTGTACGACCTGTCGTTCGGCGACGGCGAGTTCGACGTGGTGCACGCGCATCAGGTGCTTCAGCATCTGCATGATCCGGTCGCAGCGCTGACGGAGATGCGGCGAGTGTGCCGGGACGGCGGCCTGGTGGCGGCCCGCGACGCGGACTACGGCGGGATGACGTGGTTTCCGCAGGACGAGGAACTGGCCGAGTGGCGCTCGCTGTACCAGCAGGTCGCGCGGGCCCTGCACGGCGAGCCGGACGCTGGCAGGCGGCTGCTGTCCTGGGCGAGGGCGGCCGGGTTCACCGAGATCGAGCCGACCGCCAGCGCCTGGTGCTACGCGACGCCGCAGGACCGGGCCTGGTGGGGTGAGTCGTGGGCTCAGCGCCTGACCGAGTCACCATTCGGCGACCGGGCCGTGGAGCATTCCCTGGCCACGAGGGCGGATCTCGCGCGGCTGGCGCGGGCATGGCGTCGCTGGGCGGCCATGCCGGACGGATGGTTCCTCATCCCGCACGGGGAGATCGTGTGCCGCGCTGGCGCGGATCCTCCTGGTTCAGCCGCAGCGCGCGCGACCGGCTGAGCGCAAGCACGCCGCCGACGATGGCGGCAAGCGGGAAGACGCCGAGCAGCAGTATCCAGCCGTCGCGTACCTGCTCGCCGAACGCCGCTATGCCCCAGATGTTCGAGACGAGGGGATCGGTCAGGGTGATTCCTGGCTGTGCCGCGGCCAGCGTCCCCGCGTGGTAGGCGTTCTGCAGCAGCCAGGTGGAAGTGATCCCTGCTGCACCGCACGCATAGATCTGCCACGACGCCAGCACTGCGGACACCCCGCCGGCGATGTACTCCTCGGACATGCCCTTGGTGAAGGCCGCCGTCAGGCCGTAGCCGCAGCCGCTGGCGATCCCGAGCAGCGCGGCGCGCGGGGCGCCGAGGGGCTGCGCACGCCCGGCGAGGTAGAGCACGGCCATGACGGTGACGCTGGCAGCGGTCCCGGTCACCCAGATCAG
>DASWAA010000365.1:0-37261 GCA_036391385.1 Streptosporangiaceae bacterium | reverse complement strand
GGCGATCTTCGGCACCGCCGACTACCCGGGCAAGTGCTACTGCCAGCACTTCAAGACCCGGGACAGCCAGTGGAACTCCCTGACCGACCGGGAACGGCAGGACCGCCTCCGCCAGCAGACCCGCTGCGACGAACCTCACGCCCGTACGACCACCGGGCTGGTGGCCTATCTCGGCAAAGAGCCGGTCGGCTGGGTGGCGGTAGAGCCGCGCACCGCCTACCCGCGCCTGCTGCGGATCCGGACAGTCTGGGGCGGCCGCCAGGAGGACAAGGCGGATGACAACGTGTGGGCCGTCACCTGCTTCGTGACCCGCAAGGGGTACCGCAAGCGCGGGATCACCTATGTGCTCGCAGCTGCGACGGTCAGCTTCGCCCGCGAGCATGGCGCGAGCGCGCTGGAGGCGTACCCGATGATCACGGCTCCAGGCAAGGAGATCACCTAGGGCGAACTGCACGTCGGAAGCCGACAGGTCTTCGCCGAAGCCGGCTTCACGCAGGTAAGCCAGCCGAGCCCGCGGCGCGTGGTGATGCGAGTCGACTTCGCCTGACCTGAAGCCGGTCCCGGCCGCCGTAGCTGCACCGCTGCGCGCCGGCGCTTCAGGACTGACGCGCGGCCACGCCGGCTCTCGTAGCGAGGTCACCGGGGCATACGACGCCAGGTCGCACCACGCGGGCGTTGAGCCCGCGCAGCCTGAGCTGCCTGCCGACTCGGGAGTTGACGAAGCGCATCGCTTCGGCACCGAACCGCTCGACGAACTTCGCGCAGCCCAGATGCGGGACCGCGCTGACTTCAAGCACCGCCCGACCGACAGCCAGCAGGCTGCCCGCCGGGAGATTGTCGACGCTGATATCCAGGTCGACGTAGAGCTGATCCCCGGCTAGCGGCATCCGGTCCGTCCCGCCTGCGACCAGCTCAGCCGCCCGGGCGTTCATCACCGTCACCTGCCGCTGCGGGTCGGCCTGCCCGTCTGGGGTGCGCGAGCTGCCGCGGACGAGCCAGTTGTCTCCGGCCAGTCCCGTCACCACGTCGAACATCGCCTCGCCCGGCAGGTCCCGCTTTCCCGTTGCCGGGCGGCGAACTACGAGTACGACCCGGCCATCATCGCGAGGGGAGTCACGGATGTGGTCAAGCCCCGCTTCCAGCCGCTCACGCGACAAGTGCTCCATAGCCCGATTCTCGCTGACCCGCTGGCGCCCGCCAACGGCATTTCCAGCCTGAGCAGGGCTGCGCCGTGGGCAGCCCGTCAGTTTCGCACGACCACGCTGTCGAAGCACTACTGCGCGCGGCGCCGGCGCGCGAGATGGACGGTGATGTCGCCGGCTACCTCGACCGTCCCAGGCAGCACCTGCATGATCTGGCTAAATACCTGCGCTTGCTCCGAGGTCGGCAATTCGAGGTAAGCCGAGATGGTCGAGAGGAGGCCAACGTAGTCGCGGGCAGTCATCGTCAGGTGTCGCTCGATCACGAACTGCCGAATATCGGCGAACCACTCAGATCGCCGGAGTTCAGTACCCGGCCACTGCATGTCATTTCCCGGTGGCGTCCCGTCCGGAGACGGCACCTCGTCGCTCTCCAGGAACGGCGCCCGGGCCGCGCGGACAGCGTCCTCCACAGCCGGGTCAGCCAGCCGGACTGGTCCGCCGAATGAGGCAAACACGCCACCCGGCTCCAGCAGCGCAGCCATGCGCGGCCACCGGCCCTGCGGGTTCGTCCAATGCAGTGCCGCTGCCGCATAAACCAGCCCGTAGCTCTCGCCCGTTCGCAAGTCCTCGAACGCGGCCTGCACGACCTTGACGTTTGCTGGCACGTGCTTGAGCAGCTCCGCGAGCATGGCCCCGTCGGGTTCGGTCGCAGTCACCGTGACCCCCCGCTCGGCGAACAGGCGGGTTGCCTTTCCTGTCCCGGCACCAATCTCCAGGGCAGTTCGAACCGGCTGACCCGCGTACGTCATCACCAAGTCGAAGAGCTCACCGGGATACCCCGGCCGGAATCGTTCGTATGCTTGCGCCATCACACCGAAGCTCAGTGCGCGACTACCCATGCCCGCATCCTGACACGACCTGCGCCGCCAGTTCTCAGTCCTTTCGCGCGCCCGCATGGCCTCGGCCGGCGAGCACCGCCTCCGGCTGGCCACCAGGGGCAGTCAGCCGGCCACTGGCCCGGCGCGACGGAGCGAGGGTTGCCAGGCGGCGCCGGCTCGGGAACACTTGCGCTGCAAGCGCTGGCAGATGGCTGCGAGCGCGCAGAGGAGGACCAGTGAATCCCGGAGTTGTTGTGGTCCTGCTTCTCGCCGTGGTCTGTGCCCTCGGCCTGTTCAGGTGGACGAGGCTGGCCGCCTCCAGCGCACGGGCCATCGATGCCCCAGAAGGCAAGCTGGAAGAGCTCTTCTGGGGCGGAGTCATGTCCAGACACGTCATGACCAGCGGCAAGCTCGTCAAGCTGGAGCTGTTCGACTGGGGCGTCCGGTTGCGGGGAACGGTGATCTCCCGCTGGATCGTCCCGACCTGGGAGGCCCGCTACGACGAGCTCGCGATCGCCGAGCTGGTCGCCCTGCCGGCCAGCAGGATCGCGGTCTGCTTCCGGCTCCGCGGCGGCGATCCCAACGTGATCGCGTTCCTCTCCGACTACAGCTCCGCGATCCTGCCCGTGCTGCAAAGGCACGGCGTGCCGGTCAACCGCGCGGTCACCCAGATCCGGCGCATTGCCGAGCTCTACAGCTAGCCGGGCTCTGCGGCTAGCGGGGCGTCGCGACGATCTGCGTCAGGTCGACCGCCGGTCGGGTCTCAGCCCTTTCCTGCGGTCAGCCTGGCGATGATGGCGCGGAAGTCGTCGGTCTGGAACGACTGCTCTTCGGCGGTCGTCGCGAAATCAAGGGTGGCGAGGACGGCCCGTTCAAGCTGAAGGTTGAGCAGCCGCTTGGTGCTCTCGACCGCCTGCCTCGGCAGCCCGGCGATCCGCTTCGCGCACTCGGTCGCCTCGCTTACCGGGTCGGCGACGACGTGGTTGGCCAGCCCGAGCTCTACCGCGCGCTCGGCGGGGATACGGGCTCCGGTGAGCGCGTACTCCTTGGCCACCAGCAGGCTGGTGTGCAGCGGCCAGGTCAGCGGCCCGCCGTCGGCTGCCACCAGGCCGACCTGGACGTGCGGGTCCGCCAGGTAGGCGGCCGGAGACATGTAGACGACGTCGCTCAGCGCGACCAGGCTGCAGCCGAGCCCGACCGCTGGGCCGTTGACGGCGGCGACGACGGGGACGCGGCAGCGCGCCATGCCGAGTACCAGGTCCCGGCCGTGCGCGATGGTCCTGGCGCGCAGCTCGGGATCGCGCCCGAGCTCGTCGAGGTAGGCGAAGTCGCCGCCGGCCGAGAACGCCTTGCCGCTGCCGGTGAGCACGGCGGCCCGGGCGCCGGTGTCCTCGCTCAGCCGGGGCCACAGCCGGGCCAGCCCAGTATGCAGTGCGTCGTTGACGGCATTGAGCGCGTCCGGGCGGTTCAGGGTAATGATCCGCAGCGGGCCGTCAGCGCGGACGTCGATCTCGTCCGGGAGGTCGTACATGTCAGGCGTCCAATCCGAGTATGCGCGAGGCGATGATGTTCTTCTGGATCTGCGAGGTACCGCCCATGACGCTCTGTGCCCGGCTGTACAGGTAGGCACTCAGTAGCTCGGGGTCGCGCGTCCCGCCAACGGCAAGTGCGGCGTGGCCGACGGATTGCTCGACCCAGGTCATCAGCAGCTTGTCCAGCGAGCCGTCCGGCCCGTGCCTGACGCCGTCGAGGCGTTCGGCGAGCCGCCGCCGGACGTGCAGGCGGAGCATCTCCGTCTGCACAGCCGCCCAGGCAAGCTCGGGGGGAACGGAAGGCCGGCCCCCTGGGCTCGCGGCGGCGGCCAGCCCGGCCCCCTCCGTCCTGGCGGCAAGGTCGCGGACGAGCTTGCCGTACCGGGCCGAGTAACCAAGCTCGGCCGGCTCGCGCTCGTGGCTGACGACCGTCATCGCCAGCGCCCAGCCCTCGCCCGGCGCGCCAACCATGCAGTCGGCCGACGTCCGCGCTCCGTCGAAAAGGACCTGGCCGAACTCGGTGGTCACGCCGTTCATCATCCGCAGTGGCCGCTGCTCGACCCCCGGCTGGTTCATCGGCACCACGAACGCCGACAGGCCCTTGTGGCGTGGCACGTCCGGGTCCGTCCTGGCCAGCAGCAGGCACCAGTCGGCGACGTCGGAGTAGCTGGTCCAGATCTTGTGGCCGTGGAAGACGTAGTCGTCGCCGTCACGGGTCGCGCTGGTCGTCAGCGCCGCCAGGTCCGACCCGGCGCCAGGCTCGCTGAACCCCTGGCACCAGCGCTGCGTTCCGTCGATCATGCCGGGCAGGAACCGCCGCCGCAGCTCCTCGCTGCCGTGCCTGCCCAGGCCCTGGACCAGGTAGCCCAGGCTGGGCCGCGGCGGCGCCCCGGCAAGCGCCAGCTCCTCGTCCAGGATCACGTCGTAGACCGGGGACAGCTCATGCCCCCCGTACGTGCGCGGCCACGACAGGCCGAAGAAGCCGGCCGCGTGCAGCGCCTGGTGCCACTCACCCTGCCGACGCCAGTAGTCGTCTCCCGACGTGGGGAAAGTCCCGGCCCGTCCCGCGAGCCAGGTCCGCAGGCGGTCACGGAAGGCCGCCTCTTCGGCCGAGTCGCGATAGTCAAGCACCAGCGAGCCTGCGGCAGGGTACGGAGCCGCCTGGACGCGGGAGCGAGGGGCTGGCGGCGAGGTGCTGCCGTGAGGGGAGAGGGGGAGGCCGGCCGGGCCCTGCGGGTGAGCCGGGCCCTGCGGGTGAGCCGGGCCCTGGAGGTGGGCGGGACCCTGGAGGTGAACGGACGACGGATCGACGGGGAACAGCTCCGCGGACGTCAGCGCCCGGCGCAGGTACACGTGGACGAGGCACTCCCAGGTGTTGCCGATGCCGCCGTGGACCTGCACAGCCGTCTCGCAGATGGTCCGCGCGGCCCGCGCGCAGTAGATCTTCGCGATCCTGGCTGCCTGCAGAGCATCCGGTGAGGTCAGCTCGTCCACGGCCCAGGCCGCGTGCCGCAGGACGCTCACCGAGCCCTCGATCAGCGCCAGGCCTTCGGCGAGCGGGTGCGCGACCGCCTGGTAGGACCCGATCGTCTTGCCGTACTGCGCGCGGACCTTCGCGTAGGCGCAGGCGAGCGCGTGCGCTCCCCTGGCCGTCCCGAGCAGGTCCGCCGCGGTGATCACCAGCGCCAGGGCCCGCCACCGGTCGGCCCGCTCACCGGATAGCCGGTCGGTCAGCTGCAGCGGGCCGAGCACCTCGGCGCTCAGCCTGGTCAGGTCGGCTCCGGGCACCTCGGCCCCGACCCGGCCAGCCAGAACCAGGCGATCCCTGACCACGAGGACACGCTCGATTCCCCGGGCGTCGGCGGCCAGCTCACCAGCCGCGACCGTCCACGACCGCGTGCCGCCGTCAGCGGCGCGCCGCAGGTCGTCGGCGAGCACGGGCCCGAGAAACGGGACGTCGACCAGGCCGCGCCCGAACTCCTCCGCGACGATGGCGATCTCCACCGCCGAGGCCCCGTCAGACCGCAGCGATCGCCAGCCCGCGGTGCCGACCGCCTTCTCGAGCCGGGAGACCCGGTCGGCGTCGGCCAGATCGTGCACCGAGCCCGGTCCGAGCCCGTCCGCCAGCCGGGCGGCCGCGGCGCGCAGTTCCTGCTGCTCAGCGGTCAGACGCGCGTCCATAGTGCTCCTTGAGGACTCGGCGGAGCACCTTGCCTGACGGCAGGCGCGGGATCTCGTCCACGACCACCACCTGGCTCGGCCGCTTGTACGAGGCCAGCCGGTCGCCGACCAGCCTGATGAGCTCAGCGGGATCGACCGGGCCCGACGCGGTGACGGCGGCGATGATGGCCTCGCCGCTGGCCGGGTCCGGGATCCCGAACACCGCGCAGTCGGCGACCGCCGGATGACCGTGCAGAACGGCTTCGACCTCGGCAGGCGCGACCTGGAAGCCCCGCACCTTGATCATTTCCTTGGACCGGTCGGTGAGCCGCAGCCAGCCGTCGGAGTCGACGTTGCCGACGTCGCCGGTGCGGTACCAGCCCTCGTCCAGCGCCTCCGCGGTCGCCTCGGCCGGCAGGTAGCCCGCCATCAGCGAACTGGACCGCACCTGGATCTCGCCAGTCTCCCCCGGCCCCACGGGTTTCCCCGTCTCCAGGGACACCACTCGCAGGCTCACCCCGGGTACGGCCCGGCCCGCGCTGTCGAGCCGGGCTCCCCTGATCGGGTTGCACGTGATGACGGGCACCTCACTGGCCCCGTAGGCGGGCACCCAGCCCACCCCGGTCCGCCTGGTGACCGTCTCGGCGACGCTGGGCGTCACGGGAGTCGCGCCCCACATGATGTAGCGCAGCGACGACAGGTCGTACGACTCGAGATCCGGGTGCGACGCAAGCGCCAGCGCGATCGGGGCAACGGCCATCTCGACCGTGATCCGATCGGACTCGATGGTCTGCAGCACCCGCTCTAGGTCGAACCGTCGGTGCAGCCGCATCCAGGCGCCCGCTTCGAGCACGGTGACGATGTTGAGCAGGCCGAGGATGTGCGAGGGCGGCGTGGCGATCTGCATCCGGTCCCGGTCGGTCAGCTCCAGCGCGTCCTGCCAGTGCCTGACCGCGGCGCGCAGCGACGCGTGCGTGTGCCTGACGGCCTTCGGCAAGCCTGTCGTGCCGGAGCTGAACACCAGCACGGCGTCGGCCTGCGGATCGGGCGCGGGGAACGACCCGGTCGCCGGCGTGACCGGCTCGTCCAGGTGCAGCATCTGCGTCAGCTCCGCCAGCACCGGATGGTCGCCCACAGCGTGCGCCGGCTCCGTGATCGCCAGGGCGTGCTCGACCTCGCCCCGCTTCCATGCCGGGCTGAACAGCACGACCGCCGCGCCCAGCCGCCAGATGGCCTGCACCGCCATGACGAACTCGGGTCGGTTCGACGACATCAGCGCGACCCGATCCCCCGGCGCCACTCCCCGGCCGGCGAGCTTGCGTGCCAGTCCGCCGGCCAGCGCGTCGAGCCGCGCCGCGCTGTATTCCTGCTCCTCGAAGGCGAGCGCGATCGGATCGCTCACGACTTTTCCTCCTTGCCGCCGACGCCGGGGACGGCTGGCGTGACGCAGCGCACGGGCTGCACTGGTGGCACCCGTCTCACCTGTACTCCGACTGACCGCCGTGCTCACCCAGGCGCGGCGGCGGCCGGTAGTCGGGCTGGTATCCGCCGACCCGGACCGGGCTGCCGACCAGGCGGAGTCCCCCGCCTGCCGCTCGGTCCGCCGACACGGTGACGTCCCCCGACCCGGAGGCGTCCGCCGACACGGTGACGATCAGGTCCGGCGCGGCTGCCAGGGCCTGCGGCAGCGTCCTGACGGCCGCGACCGGGACGCCAAGCGGCCGCAGCCGTGACTCCCAGGCCAGCGCCGTGTCCGCGGCCAGCGCCCGCGTTACGACGCTAAGCACCTCCGCACGGCGAGCCACCCGCTCGGACATCGTCGGGAAGCCAGTGATGCCCGCCTCCTGCGCGAACGACGTCCAGAAGCCG
The DNA here is from genome assembly GCA_036391385.1 of Streptosporangiaceae bacterium. Classification (GTDB taxonomy): domain Bacteria; phylum Actinomycetota; class Actinomycetes; order Streptosporangiales; family Streptosporangiaceae; genus Chersky-822. The sequence goes on along the minus strand of DASWAA010000365.1, from coordinate 29,680 downwards.
TCGTGCGTTATGAAAAGAGCCAGGTATCCCTGTGCGGTCGGGAAGAGCTGAGCCGGAACGTAGTAGGAGTGCGCGCCGAAGGCCTGCCGCTGCGGCTCGACTCCCTTGTTCAGGTAGGCCGAGGCGTGGTAGTTGAGCTGCGACAGCATCACGTCTCGCATGCAGACCTCGACCTGGCCGCCGCGTCCCGAGACGATCTGGGCGAGCAGGCCGAGCGCGGCAGTCAGGCCAGCGGAGTTGTCGGCCGAGGAGTATCCGGGCAGCGTTGGCGGACCGGCAGGGTCGCCGGTAAGCGCCGCGACGCCGGTGGCCGCCTGGATCACGTAGTCGAACGCCGGATCGTCCCCGGCGGCCAGGCCGTAGCCGGTCAGCGCGACGCAGACGATCCGCTCGTTCCAGCGCCGCAGGGCCTCGTAGGTCAGCCCCAGCCGGCGGATCGCCGACGGCTTCAGGTTGACCAGCAGCGCGTGCGCGCCGGCCGCAAGCTCCCCGAGCCGGGCCTGGCCCGCCCCCGCGGTCAGGTCGAGGCAGACGCTGCGCTTGCCACGGTTCAGGCTCGCGAAGTAGGTGTCGCCCACCTGCCGGGAGATGTCGCCGCCAGGTGGCTCGATCTTGACCACCTCGGCCCCGAGATCGGCGAGCATCATGGTGGCGTAGGGGCCGGCCAGCATGTGGCCGACCTCGAGGATGCGGATGCCTGCCAGCGGCCCGTTGCTGGCCTCCGGCACGCCGGTGCTCGCCTCCGGCACTCCGGTGCTCATCGGCGCGCCTGCGGCTCGGCAGTCATCGGAACTCTGCCGCGAGGCCGGCGATCAGGTCCCTGGTCCGGTACTTGGACGCGACAAGCTCGTCCCGGCCTTCGCCGACTGGCAGCAGCCGCACCGACAGGTCGGTGACCCCGGCGTCGGCGAACCGGCGCAGCCGGGCCGCGATCGCCGCCTCATCCCCGGCGGCGCACAGGTCGCCGACGTCCCTGGCATCGCCGTAGTCGAGGAGCCGCTGGTAGTTCGGGGAGATCTCCGCCTCCCCGAGTATCCGGTTCGCGCGCTCGCGCGCCGCGTCCACTTCGGACGGCCGGCACAGGCAGACCGGGATGCCCGCGACGACCCGGGGCGCGGGCCGTCCCGCCGTCTCGGCGGCCTTGGTGATGCGCGGCACGACGTGGTCGGCGATGGCCCGCTCGTCGGCCATCCACAGCACGGTCCCGTCAGCGCGCTCGCCGGCGAGGGCGAGCATGACCGGGCCGAGTGCGGCAAGCAGCACCGGCAGTGCGGCCACAGGGCCGAGGTCGAGCGGGTTGTGCACGGTAAACGTCGCGTTCTCGACGTCCACCGGGCCGGGCCCGCGCATCGCCGCGTCCAGGACGTCGAGATAGTCGCGGGTGAACGCGGCCGGCCGCTCGTAGGGCAGCCCCAGCATGTCCCGCACGATCCAGTGATGTGAGGGCCCCAGGCCCAGCGTCAGCCGGCCGCCCATAATGCCCTGCACCGACAGCGCTTGCCTGGCGAGCGCGAGCGGATGCTGGGTCTGCAGCGGCACGACCGCCGTGCCGAGCTCGATCCGCGAGGTCTGGGCTCCCAGCAGCGCCACGGCGGTGAGCGCGTCGAAGTCAGTCGGGATCTGCGGTATCCACGCCGTCTCCAGCCCGGCCGTCTCCGCCCACGTGACGTCCTTGACCATCCGGGCGGCCTTCCGCGCGGAGTCCCCCCGCTCCGGCCCGATCATCACGCCGATCCGCACGCTCACTCCCTCCAGGTTTCCAGCATCCGGTCTCTGCGGCGGCCCGGCGGGTGCGGCGCACTGCGGTGCACCTCCTCGCCGTCCGCCGGCTTCAGTCAGTCATGGCTCGAGCGTCTGTCAGCGCGCGAATCTCGGCGACCAGAGCGCCGAGCGGAGTACCGGTGGGGAACACTGCGGCAGCGCCAGCGGCTTGCAGGCGGGGGATGTCGGCCGGGGGGATCGTGCCGCCGACGACGACGGCGATGTCGCCCGCGCCCGCGGCCCGCAGACCCTCGATGGTGCGGGTGGTCAGGGCCAGGTGGGCGCCCGACAGGATGGACAGGCCGACGACGGCCACGTCCTCCTGGACGGCGGTGGCGACGATGACCTCGATCTTCTGGCGGATACCGGTGAAGATGATCTCGAAGCCAGCGTCGCGAAGGGTGCGGGCGACGATCTTGGCGCCCCGGTCGTGGCCGTCCAGGCCGGGCTTGGCGATCAGGACCCTGGCCGGCATCAGAAGACCACCGGCTGGGCGAACTCGCCCCAGACCGCCGTGAGGGCGGCGACCATCTCGCCGACGGTGCAGTAGGCACTGGCGCAGTCGATCAGGGGGCCCATGAGGTTGCCGGTGCCCTCGGCGGCTCTGGCCAGCCCGGCGAGGCGCGCGCGGACGGCCGCCGGGTCACGCTCCGCCTTGACCCTGGCCAGGCGCTTGAGCTGCCGGTCGCGGCCGTCGGCGTCAAGCTCGTAGGTGGCGAGGTCGGGGGCAGGCTCGTCGGAGACGAACCGGTTGACCCCGACGACCGGCCGGGTGCCGCCCTCGACCTCCTGGTGCAGCCGGTACGCCTCGTCGGCGATGAGGCCCTGCAGGTAGCCGTCCTCGATCGCCCGCACCATGCCGCCGTGCCGGTCCAGGTCCGCCATGATCTCCACGATGGCGGCCTCGGTCGCGTCGGTCAGCGCCTCGACGAAGTAGGAGCCGCCCAGCGGATCGGCGACCCTGGCAACGCCGGTCTCGTAGGCGAGGATCTGCTGGGTGCGCAGGGCAAGCGTCGCCGACTCCTCGCTGGGCAGCGCGAACGGCTCGTCCCAGGCCGCGGTGAACATCGACTGGACGCCGCCGAGCACCGAGGCCATGGCCTCGTAGGCCACCCGGACGATGTTGTTCTGCGCCTGCGGCGCGTACAGCGAGGCACCACCTGCGACGCACCCGAATCGGAACATCGAGGCCCTGTCTGAGGTCGCGCCGTAGCGTTCCCTGACGATCGTCGCCCAGCGGCGGCGGCCGGCCCGGTACTTGGCGATCTCCTCGAAGAAGTCGCCGTGGGTGTAGAAGAAGAAAGAGATCTGCGGCGCGAACTCCTCGATGCTCATCCGGCCCCGGGAGATAACGGTGTCGCAGTAGGTGACGCCGTCCGCGAGGGTGAAAGCCATCTCCTGCACCGCGCTGGCCCCCGCGTCGCGGAAATGCGCCCCCGCCACCGAGATCGCGTTGAACTTCGGAACCTCCTGCGCGCAGAACTCGATGGTGTCGGCGATCAGCCGAAGCGACGGCCCGGGCGGCCAGATCCAGGTGCCCCGCGACGCGTACTCCTTGAGAATGTCGTTCTGGATCGTCCCGGTCAGCCTGGCCCTTGGTACTCCCGTGCGCTCGGCGGCGGCCACGTAGAACGCCAGCAGGATCGCAGCGGTCCCGTTGATGGTGAAGCTCGTGCTGATCCGGTCAAGCGGGATGCCGTCGAACAAGATCTCCGCGTCGGCCAGCGTGTCGATCGCGACGCCGACCCGGCCGACCTCCTCGCACACCTCGGGATCATCGGAGTCGTAGCCGCACTGGGTGGGCAGGTCGAGAGCTACCGACAGCCCGGTGCCACCCTGGTCGAGCAGGTACCGGTAGCGGCGGTTGGACTCCTCGGCCGTGCCGAAGCCGGAGTACTGCCTGATCGTCCACAGCCGCCCACGGTAGCCAGCGGCGAAGTTCCCCCGGGTGAAGGGAAAGGAGCCAGGCGCAGGGGGCTCGGCATGCCGGTCCGCCGGTCCGTAGACCGGCTCGAGCGGGATGCCGGAGGAGGTCTGGGCGAAGTCGTTCATCGTCAGATACGGTACTTGCCAAAAACGAGAATGTCACTACCACCTTGGAGAACCGGATGACCGAGGTCCTGCTCGACCGGCATGAGGGCGTCGCGATCCTCACCATCGACCGCCCCAGCGTGCGCAACGCGATCAGCCTCGCGACCATGGATGCCCTCGAGGCCGCCCTGAACGCCGCGGCCGACGCGGACGTGCTGGTCGTCCGCGGCAGCGGCGAGCGAGCCTTCGTCTCTGGCGGTGACCTCAAGGAGCTGGCGAAGATCCGCAGTTATGACGACGCCGTCGCCATGGCCGTCCGGATGCGCCGCCTCTGCGACCGGATCGCCACCTTCCCGGCTCCGGTCGTCGCCGCGCTCAACGGCCACGCCCTCGGCGGCGGCGCCGAGGTCGCGGTCGCCGCCGACATCCGCGTCGCCGCCGACGACGTCTCCATCGGCTTCAACCAGGCCAGCCTGGCGATCATGCCGGCCTGGGGCGGCGCCGAGCGCCTCGCCGCCCTGGTCGGCCGGTCGCAGGCGCTGCTCCTCACCACCACCGGCGAGCGGCTGCACACCGCCGAAGCGCACCGCATCGGCCTGATCGACCGCGTTTACCCGCGCGCCGAGTTCGACGCGTCGTGGCGCGCACTGGCGCAGCGCATCGCCGCATCGCCAGGCCGCGCTATCAAGCCGGTGATCGCCAATGCCGCCCCGCACCACCATCCGGCGCACGAGCGCTCAGCGACCGACGCCTTCGCCACCTTGTGGGTCGCCGACGCCCACTGGGCCGCCGTGGACAGGCTCAGCTCGTAGCAGGGGTGCGGCCGGCGATCTCACCGCCGGCCGGAGCTCTCACAGACGGCCGGAAGGCTCACAGCCGAGCGGCGGCGGGAACGGACGTCGCCGCTCCGTCGACTCCGAAGGCCCGGATCATGCCGTCCTGGGTGAACGACGCCATCAGCCGGCCGTCGGCGGTGAGCACCTGACCACGGACGTAGCTCATGCCAGCCCCCGCGTAGGTGCTCTCGTGGTGGTAGCGGATCCAGCCGTCCCACTCGACCGGATCGTGGAACGTCACCCCGATGCCCATGACCGCGGTCGAGATCGTGTGATGCGACTGGGACGTGCCGATCCCGGGGTGCGCCCGCATGGTGGTGGAGATGGACAGGTGGCCGGTGAAGTGGGCGAGCAGCCCGCGGCGCAGGTCGTCACGCGCGGGCACGGCGTCGTAGCGCAGCCACGCTTCCATGACCGGCGGCCCGACCTCATCCGGACTGCTGTGCTGGCGGACGCCCTCGATGCGCAGCTGCCTGCCTGGCAGCGGCATGTCGGCGGGGTACGCGGCGTCCGGTCCGGCGGCCGGCGGGCCGGTCCACTGGTCGTGCCTGATCACGTCGGGCTGCGGGTAGTCAAGCAGCACCGTGCTTGTCGCGCAGGTCCGGTCGCCTTGGGTGACGGTGACGATGGCACTGGCGAACGATCGCCCTGCCCGCACCGGCGTGACGGCGAACTCCAGCTGCCTCGCCGGGTTCGCGACCGCCACGAACAGCGCGTGCGCGGAGCGCACGGCCCGGCCCGGCAGGGCCTTGCTGGCGGCGACGATCGACTGGGCCAGGATCTGGCTGCCGTCGACGACCTGCCTGCCACCGCCGTCGCTGTCACCCGCGAAGCGGGTCAGGGCGGGGTCGAGCGGCCGGACGTCGAAGATGGCGATCATCTGCTCCAGCGAGGACTCGCTCACGGCCGCATCCCGGTGCCCTGCTGGCCCGGGGGTACCGCGCCCCGGGATCCCCCGGTGTAGCTGCCCTTGCCGATGCTCACGCGGACCTCGTCCTGGTCGAAGGCGACATATCCAGCCAGGCGGGCGACCTGCGGGAACGGATCCGGGTAGCTCCACGCGATGCCAGGCCCGGCGGTGCCTGCCGCCCGCCAGTACGACGCTTGCCCCTTGAACGGGCAGACCGTGTGCTGGTCGGTCGGCTCCAGCTGCGAGAAATCAATCGCCTCCGGCGGGAAGTACACGACCAGCCCGTGATCCTGCTCGTCGACGACCAGGCAGCCGCTGCTGCGGGCCAGGCAGACCTCGCCCAGCCAGGCGCTCATCAGGTTGGTACGGGCAAGCACGTCGACGCGATAATCCGGCCGTTCGCCGTACATCGACCGCACCGGCGCCGAGCCCATATCCGCACCTCCGAGCGTCAGCGTAGCTGGTCCTTCAGCACCTTGCCGGTGGCGCTCAGGGGCAGTTCCGCCAGGAACTGAACGTACCTGGGAGCCTTGAACCCGGCCATCCGGTCGCGGCTCCAGGCGATGAGCTCATCTTCCGTCACCGGGCCGTGCGCGACCACGAAAGCCTTTCCCACCTGGCCGAGCCGCTCGTCCGGTACGCCGACCACCGCCACCTGCGCGACGGCCGGGTGCTCGAGCAGGAAGCCCTCGATCTCGGCCGGATAGGCGTTGAAGCCGCCCACGATGAACATGTCCTTCTTCCGGCCGAGTATGCGCAGGCGCCCGTTGTCGTCCAGCGACCCCAGGTCCCCGGTATGCAGCCACCCCTGCGCGTCGATCGCCTGCACGGTCGCCGCCGGGTCGTCGAGGTAGCCCTTCATCACGCCGAGCCCGCTGACCAGCACCTCGCCATCGTCAGCGATCCGCACCTCGTAACCGGGGCACGGAGTTCCGACGGTCGTCGCGATGTCCTCGAAGGAGTCACCGGTCCGGGACAGGGTGACCGTGCCGGCCTCGGTCAGGCCGTACCCGGTGAAGATCGACTGGAACGGCAGCTCGGTGCTGACCCGGCGGATCAGCTCGACCGGGATGTCAGCGGAACCGGTCACCGCCACCCGCAGGGTCGACAGGTCCCGGTCAGTCTCGGCCGACAGCAGCGAGTGGTAGAGCGTAGGCGGCCCGGGCAGGACCGTCACCTTCTCGCGTTCCACCAGCTCAAGCACCTGCTCGACGTCGAAGACCGGCACCGGCAAGATGGTCGCACCGCGGATCAGGGAGGTGATGCAGCCCGCCTTGTAGCCGAACATGTGGAAGAACGGGTTGACGATCAGATAGCGGTCGCCTTCCCGCAGGCCGACGGTGTCGCACCAGTTGACTGTCCACTCCAGGTTCTGCGCGTGCGTCATCATCACGCCCTTAGGCCGCCCCGTCGTGCCCGAGGTGAAGATGATGTCGCCCACGTCGTCGCCGCTGACCGCGCGCCGCAGCGGCGAGCCGCTGGCCAGGAAGTCCGACTTCAGGTCGATGACCGGCAGGCCGCCGGCTGCCCCCGCTGCCTTCTGCGCCTCGCCGTCCAGGCTGAGGAAGCCCTGCTGCACGAGCACGGCCTTCGCGCCGCTGCGGCGCAGGATGTCGCTCGCCTCCTCAGCCTTGAACCGGGTGTTGATGGGGACCAGAATTCCGCCGGCGGTCAGCAGGCCGAACGCTGCGATGATCCACTCGGCGGAGTTGGGCGCCCAGATCGCCGCACGGTCGCCCTTCTCGATCCCCGCCGCGGCGAAGGCTCCCGCCGCCGCTGCGACCCGGTCGGCCAGCTCAGCGAAGCTGAGCCGTACCGGCCCGTCCACGACCGCCTCGGCACCGCCGAAGCGGTCGGCGGCGCTCAGCACCATCTCAGGGATGCTCTCCCAGCCCATGAGCGTCTCCCTGGTGACTAGGCGGCCATGAGCCGGGCCAGGTTGCCGCCCATGATCTTGGCCTTGTCGTCCTCGCTCAGCTTGGTCCGCTCGTTGAGGACGTCGATGTACCTGGCCGGCTCCGCGAGGCCCTCGGGGTGCGGATAATCGGAGCCGAACAGCACCCGGTCGACGCCGACGATGCTCGCCAGCTCGGACAGGTCATCCTCCCAGAACGGGCTGATGTGGATCCTGGTGCGGACCTCCTCGACCGGGTCGCCGAGGAAGCTCTCCGGCGTCTTCTTGTAGACATCTCCCAGCTGGTTGAGCAGCGGCACCAGCCAGGCCGAGCCGTTCTCGATGACCGACACCTTGAGCTCGGGGTGCCGGAAGAGTGCGCCGTGGCAGACCCAGGAGGCCACCGCGTCGGTGACCGGCCGCCACTCGGCCAGCATCCGGAAGGCGTTCGCCACGAAGGGCAGCATCTCGTTGTGGTTGCCCTCCCATTCCTGGGCGTACCGGGCGTAACCGCTGTCGGACGAGTGCATCGCCACCAGCACGCCGAGCTCCACGCAGCGCTTCCAGAACGGGTCGAACTCCGGCAGCGCGAAGGAGCGCGTGCCGCGGAACCCTGGCACCGGGGCGGGACGGACCAGGATCGCCCGCGCGCCGCGCTCGACAGCCCAGTTGAGCTCGGCGATCGCCTGGTCGACGATGCACAGGCTGATCACCGGCGTGGTGAAGATCCGGCCCTTGTAGTCGAACGACCAGACCTCGTCCATCCACTGGTTCAGCGCGTGCACGACGGTCATGATGAGCTCAGGGTCGTCCCGCATCCGCTCCTCGATGAGGCTGGCCAGGGTGGGGAACATCAGCGTCCGCTGGATCGACAGTTCGTCCATCAGCGCAAGGCGCGGCCCCGGCTCGCGGAAGGCGGGGATCGACTTCATCGGCTCGCCGAAGATCTCCCGGCGGGACTTGCCCTCCGGGTTGCCGTTCGCGAAGTACTCCTCCATCGCACCCGGGCGCGCGACCACCTCGAACGTCGGGTTGGGGATGTAGTCGCTGATCTGCCCGCGGACGGCGATCTTCGTACGGCCGTTGATCTGCACGTACTGGATCGCCTTCTCGTACGCCTTCGGCAGGTACTTAGTCATCGCCTCCTGAGGCTCGTACAGGTGGTTGTCCGCGTCGAACAGCGGATACGGCAGCTCGCGTGACGACATTGAGATCCTTCCTCGCTAGTAGTGAGAATCATATTCTCAGTCTTTGGGCGCCGCAATGTCTGCCCGCAGGATGTACTTCTGCACCTTGCCGCTCGCGGTACGCGGGAAGTCGTCAAGCACGTGCAGCTCCTCCGGCCACTTCGGCCGCGCCAGGCCAGCCTGCTCGAAGTGGGCGCGCAGGTGCTCCATCGTCGGCGCGGGCCGCCCGGGCAGCACCCGCACGAAGGCGGCCACGTGCTCGCCAAGCCGCAGGTCCGGGGCTGCCACGACAGCGGCCTCGGCAACGCCTGGCATGTCAAGCAGGACTTCCTCGACCTCCATCGCGCTGATGTTCTCGCCGCCGCGGATGATGACGTCGGACTTGCGGCCGGTGATCGTGAGGTAGCCGTCGTCGTCGAGCTCACCGAGGTCACCCGTGCGGTACCAGCCCTCGTCGTCGAAGGCCGCCCTGGTCAGCTCCGGGTCCGTGTAGCCAAGGCACAGATCCGGCCCGCGGCTGATGACCTCACCGTCCTCGGCCAGCCGGAACTCCACGCCTGGCATGGCGTTCCCGTCGGTGAACAGCCGCTTGTCCTGCGGCGCGGTGTGCTGCGAGCCGGTGATCGACGGGTGCTCGGTACTGCCGTAAGAGCGCCACACCGTGATCCCGAGGCTCGCCAGCCTGGTGGTCACCACCGCCGGGATCGACGACCCGCCCAGGCCCGCGTACCGCAGGTAGCGCAGGTGGCCGGGCGTGAAGTCGGGATGGTCGAGCAGGCTCGTCATGTAGTAGGCGGCTCCGCCCCCTACCGCGAGCCCGTCGCTGGCCATCAGGGCAAGGACCCTCGCCGGGTCCCAGGCGTCGGCGATGTTGATCGGAAGGCCGGACAGCACCGGGATCAGGAACGCGCCGAGCATCCCGATGAAGTGCCCGACCGGCGCCGAGATCAGCTGCGGGCCCCAGTCCGCCGGGTAGCGCCCGCCGAGTTGCCGCGTCTCGAACCCGAGCGTCTGATGGCTGTGGACGACGCCCTTCGGGTCACGCGTGGTGCCGGAGGTGAAAGCGATCACCGCGGGGCCCGCCGGGTCCGTGGCGACGACGCCAGGCATCGGCTCCGCGCTCAGCAGGTCGTCGAAGCTGGCCGTTCCGGATGAAAGCCGGCTGGCCTCCCCCTGGCCCGCGACGCTCACCACGCCCACGATGGGCACGGCCGCGGACAGGTCAGGCTGGTAGTCCAGGTGCCCGAACCGCTCAGCGGTAACGAAGACCCTGGGCCTGATCGTGTCCAGGATGAACCCGACTTCCTTGCGTCCGTAGAAGTGCACGATCGGCACCACCACGGCACCGAGGAACGCCGACGCCCAGAAGACCGCCGCGGCCTCCATCCAGTTGGGCAGCTGGAACGCGACCACGTCACCGGGGCCGACGCCACGCTCGCGCAGTCCCCCGGCCAGCCTGCGCGCGACAAGCTCGACCTCGCCGATCGTCCCTGCCCATGGCCGCACCGCCGAGTGCACCCGGAAGTCCGCGCCGGGCACGGCGGCCAGTCCGCGTGCGAGCAAGTCCCCCATGGTGTCTCGCGTCCACCAGCCCTCTGCCTCGTATCGCGTGACCAGTTCGGCGGGGATGGTGCGCATGCTGAGCTCCGTTCCTGGGTGGAAATTGCATTCTCGCATGTAGAGAAGTTAGATTCCATGCATGGTGCGAGACCACGGCTTCCATCCGGTGCGGATTACCCGGATCATCGAGGAGACAGCCGACACCCGTACCTACGTGCTCGATGCGACGCCCGCCTCGCCGTCTCTCTTCACCTACCGGGCCGGGCAGTTCCTGACCTTCAGGGTGTGCGGGACGCTCCGCAGCTACTCGATGTCGAGCTGCCCGGATACCGACAGCGAGCTGATGACGACGGTGAAGCGGGTCCCTGGCGGGCTGGTATCGAACTGGATGCACGCGAACCTCTCCCCTGGCGACGTCGTCGAGGCAACGCTCCCCGCCGGGGTCTTCTGCCTGCGCGACACCGACGCGCCGCTGGTCGCCTTCTGCGGAGGCAGCGGCGTCACGCCGATCCTCTCGCTGGCGAAGAGCGCACTGGCCACGACGGACCGCCGGGTCCGGGTGCTTGCCGCCAACCGGGACGCGCGCTCGATCATCTTCGAGTCGACCCTGGCCGAACTGGCCAGGCGCCACCCGGACCGATTCCAGGTCAGCCATCACCTGGACGCCGGCAACGGATTCCTGACCGACGCCGGCGTACGTGACTTCGCCGGCGCCGACCGGGCCGCCGACTTCTACCTCTGCGGGCCGGCGCCGTTCATGGACCTCGTCGAGCGTGCGCTGCTTGCGCACGGAGCCGATCCCGGTCAGATCTTCGTCGAGCGCTTCGAGCATGCCAGCGACGAGCCCGCTGGCGAGCAGACTGAGGGCACGGTCAGCATCGTCCTGGCCGGCAAGCTGCACACGGTGCCGCAGCACTCGGGCGAGACTCTCCTGGAGAGCGCGCGCCGGGCCGGCCTCGCCCCGCCTTTCTCCTGCGAGGCCGGGAACTGCGCTACCTGCATCGCCCAGGTCACCGACGGCAGGGCCCAGATGCGGGTGAACAACGCTCTCGACGAGGACGAGATCGCCGACGGCTGGGTCCTCACCTGCCAGGGCCAGCCAGTGACCCCGCACGTCACGGTCGTCTACGAAGACTGACGGCCAGGGCCGGCGGGTCAGGATGACATCGTTCAGCGGACCGACGGAGCCGAGGACTGGGCTGCCCTGGCCCGCATGCGGAAGGCCTCCAGTTTCTCCGAGGGATCGATGATCCGGTGGCTGCGGGACTGGACCGAGATGTCGTGGTCGGCGGAAGCCGCGCGCAGGGCGCCGACCGTGGCCTGCTCCCTGGGCACGTGCGCGAACGGGTCGAAGGAGTACCAGCGCATCGCGTTCTCGTGGGTCATCTTGTTCGTGTCGTCGTCGGGCACCTCGTTGCTCTCAAGGACGTCCCATAGCTCCTCGGGCGCACCCGGCCACATCGAGTCGCTGTGCGGGTAGTCGGCCTCCCAGCAGATGTTGTCGATGCCGATGTCGTGGCGCAGCCTGACGCCAAGCGGGTCGCTGATGAAGCAGGTCAGGAAGTGCTCACGGAACACTTCCGAGGGCAGCTTGCCGCCGAAGTCCTGCATGGTCCAGGTCGAGTGCATCTCGTAGGTGCGGTCCACCCGCTCCATGAAGTACGGAATCCAGCCGGTGCCGCCCTCGGACAGCGCGATCCTGATGTCGGGGAACTCCTTCAGCACCCGCGACCACAGCAGGTCGGCGGCGGCCGAGACGATGTTCATGGGCTGCAGGGTGATCATCACGTCGGGCGGGGAGTCCACGGCGGGGATGGCCAGCCGGCCCGACGAGCCGATGTGCACGTTCAGGATCGTGCCGGTGTCGCACAGCGCCCGCCACAGCGGGTCCCAGTGGTCGCTGTGGAAGCTCGGATAGCCCATCGCGGCCGGGTTCTCGGTAAAGGTCAGGGAATGACAGCCCTTCGCCGCCACCCGGCGCACCTCGGCCGCGCTTGCCTCCGGGTCCCAGATCGCCGGGAGCGCCATCGGGATGAACCGTCCGGGATAGGCACCGCACCACTCGTCGATGTGCCAGTCGTTGTACGCCCGCACCAGGGCCAGCGAGAAGTCCGGGTCGTCGGTCGCGAACAGCCGTCCGGCGAACCCGGGGAAGGACGGGAAGTTCATCGACGCCAGGATCCCGCCCGCGTTCATGTCCTTGACCCGCTCGTGCACGTCGTAGCAGCCGGGCCGGATCTCGTCCAGCCCCTGCGGCTCCAGGCCGTACTCCTCCTTGGGCCTGCCCGCCACAGCGTTCAGCGCCGAGTTGGTGATGGTGATCCCCCGGAAGACCCACACATCGGTGCCGTCGTCACGATGCTCGAGCCGGGGAGTGTCGTCCTTGTACCTGGCCGGAATGTGGTTGGCGAACATGTCTGGCGGCTCAATGACATGGTCATCGACGCTGATCAGGATGAGGTCGTCTTTGCGCACGGTGGTCTTCTCCAGTTACTCGTTGCGAGGGCTGATCACGTGACCGCTCCGGCGGCCTTCAGCGCGATGATGCGATCCCAGTCCATGCCGAGCTCGGCGAGGATCTCCTCGGTCTGCGCCGCGAACTCAGGTGCCGGGCGCAGCTCTGGCGGGCTGACGTCGAACTGCACCGGGCTCGACACCAGCTCGAGCTCTCCCGCGGGCAGGATGTACTCGTTCGCCCGTACCTGCGCGTCCTTGCCTGCCTGCAGGGTGTCCTGCACTGGCGCCCACGGCCCCGCCAGGGTGGTGAATCGCTGCGCCCACTCCGCCAGAGTGCGAGCGCCGATCACCTCCTGCAGGATCTTGCTGCCTTCCTCGGCATGGGCGGCGATCTGCTCCGCTGACGCGAAGCGGGGGTCGCCGGCCAGGTCGGGACGGTCGATGTGACGGCAGACGTCGGCCCAGAACTTGGTGGGCTGCAGCATGACGAAGGACAGATAGCGGTCGTCGGCGGTCCGGTACAGACCGGACAGCGGGTTGCTCAGCGCGCCCCGCGAGCCTTGCGGCGGCGCCACCCATGGCCTGCCGAGATGCAGCGAGACCGCGAGCGCGTGGCCCATCGCCCACAGGCCGCTGCCGAGCAGGGATACGTCCACGATCGACGGCTCGCCCGTCCGCTCGCGCCGGAACAGCGCGGCCGCGATACCGCCAGCCAGGTTCGTGCCCGAGATGGTGTCACCGTAGGCAGGCGGCGGGCTGATCAGCCCCTCCACGTTGGGCGGGGTCAGGCTGGCGGCACTTGTCCCGCGGGCCCAGAAGGCGGTCATGTCGTAGCCGCCCCGGTCGGCTTCGGCTCCGCGCGGGCCGAGCGCGCTTCCCCGGGCGTAGATGATCATCGGGTTCACGGCGCGGACGTCATCGACGTCGATACCGAACCTCCGCCGGGCTGACGGCAGGAAGCTGGTCAGGAACACGTCCGACCGGCGGGCGAGCTCGTACAGCACCTCCTTGCCCTCGGGCCGCCCCATGTGCAGGCCGATGCTGCGCTTGCCGCGGTTCGCGTGCTCCACGTTGGGGTTAGGGTCGCCCTCGATCTTGTAGGCGCCGGTCTGCCGGAGCCCGCGCTGCGGGTCGCCGGTGACGGCGTGCTCGACCTTGATCACTTCCGCGCCCCAGTCCGCGAGGACCGCGCCCGCCGACGGGACGAAGCCGTACATCGCGACCTCAAGGACGCGGATGCCTTCCAGCGGCCTCATGCGCAGTCTCCCGCTCGATCCGCAGCGACGGTCCTCACGACGACACCACCGCCGCGAAGGTCTTGCGCTCGGTGAATTCCTCCAGGCCAGGGACGCCCATTTCCCGGCCGATGCCGGACTGCTTGTACCCGCCGAAGGGCGCGTCGGGGCCGAAGTAGTTGCCGCCGTTGATGCTGAAAGTGCCGCTGCGGATCCGGCGTGCCACCGCGATGGCCCGCTCCTCGTTCGCGCTGAACACTCCGCCGGACAGGCCGAAAATGGAGTTGTTCGCGATCCGCACCGCGTCGTCGTCGCCGTCGTGCGGGATGACCGCGAGGACCGGGCCGAAGACCTCGTCCTGCGCGATCTCGCTGTCGGGATCGACACCGGCCAGCAGGGTCGGCGTATAGAAGTAGCCAGGGTCGACCTTCTGGCCGCCGGTCACCAGGGTCGCGCCTGCGGCGACGGCGCGCTCGACCATGCCGTGTACCTTGTCGCGCTGCCGCTCGCTGATGAGCGGGCCCATGTACGTCTGAGGGTCGCTGGGATCGCCGTACTTGACGTGGCCCATCATGGCCGCGACCTGCTCGACGATCGCGTCGTGATGCTCCCGCGGCACGACCAGCCTGGTCGTGATCGCGCAGCCCTGGCCGGCGTGCGAGCAGATCATGAACGCCGCCATCATCGCGGTGACGCCGAAGTCGGCGTCATCAAGCACGACCATGGCGGACTTGCCGCCGAGTTCGAGGAAGACCCGCTTGACGGTCCTGCTCGCCGCTTCCATGATGCGGCGGCCGGTGGCGGTCGAACCGGTGAAGGTCACCAGGTCCACGTCGGGATGCGTGGTGAGCACCTCACCGACCGCAGCGTCGGAGGACGACAGCACGTTAACCACGCCCGGCGGGATGTCGGTGTGGCTGGCGATCAGCTCGCCGAGCGCCAGCGTGATCAGCGGCGTGTCAGGTGCGCCCTTGAGCACCACCGTGCACCCGGCCGCGAGCGAGGGGGCGAGCTTGGCCAGTCCGATCTGGTTGGGGTAGTTGTACGGGATGATCGCCGCGACGACGCCCGCGGCCTCCTTCTCCACCCAGCGCCTGTGCGTCTGCCCGCGCACCTGCGTCTCGGGGAGCTCCTCGCTCAGCGGATACGCCGGCAGCAAGTCGGCGTAGTAGCGGACGATCTCGATCGGCACGTCAAGCTGGTTCGCGTGCGTCAGCTGGCGGGGCGCGCCGGCCTCGGTGATCGTCAGCTCGCGCAGCTCCTCCTTGTGCTCGGTCAGCGCCTGGTACAGCTGGTTCAGGCACCTGACCCGGAAGGCCACGTCGGTCGGCCAGCTTGTGGTGTCGAAGGCACGGCGGGCGGCTGCGACGCAGGCCCGCGCATCGGCCGCGGTCGCGTCCGGCGCCCAGGCGAACACCTCGCCCGTCGCCGGGTTGACTGAGGGGAACGTCCGCTCCGCCTCGACCAGTGCCCCGTCGATGAGCAGGCGCCTCGCTGCGGCCTGCGGCCGTGCCTCACCCCCGCCGGATCCCTGTCCGGCGCCAGCGCCGGTCACCGCACGGTCCTGAACTGCCATCCCGCCTCCTCCTTGATGATGTGGAAACTACATTCTCATCACACGTAAATCAACCATCCGGTCCGTGCTGGCGCCGGGCACGCCGCGCCCGATCGGCGCGGGATCCCGTCGGGGGCTTCCCGAGTTTCGGGCGATGAGAGTATGGTTCTCATATTCGGAAGGGAGATTTTCGCATGATCGAGACGATGGCGCTGCGTCCGCACCTCGGCGTGCCGGTCAAGGGCGTGCCGGTCACGGGCGCGGCGGTCACGGGCGCGGCGGTCACGGGCGCGGCGGTCAGTGCCGTCGAGGCCCTCACGTGAGGACCGCCGTCGTCACGGGCGGCGCCTCCGGCATCGGCCGGGCGATCGCCGAGCGACTGAGCGCGGACGGCTACCAGGTCGCCACCCTCGATCTCAACCTGTCTGACACCGGCTTCGCCCAGGCGGCCGACGTCACGGATCGGGCACAGGTAGACGCGGCGCTCGCCGCAGTCAGGGAGCGGCTCGGTCCCGTCACGATCCTGGTCAACGCGGCCGGCCTGGACGGCTTCAAGCGGTTCACCGACCTCACCTTCGAGACCTGGCAGCGGGTGATCGACGTCAACCTGAACGGCGTCTTCCACTGCGCCCAGGCCGTGCTGCCCGACATGCTCGAGGCGGGCTGGGGCCGGATCGTGAACATCTCCTCGTCGAGCGCGCACTCGGGCCAGCAGTTCATGGCGCACTACGTAGCGGCCAAGTCGGCCGTCAACGGGCTGACCAAGGCGCTGGCACTCGAACTCGGCCCGTCCGGCGTCACCGTCAACGCGGTACCGCCCGGTTTCATCGACACCCCGATGCTGCGCAAGGCAGAGGCACGGAACCTGCTCGGCGGGACGGTGCAGGACCACATCCAGCGGACTCCCGTCCGGCGCGTGGGCCGGCCCGAGGACATCGCGGCGGCATGCGCGTTCCTGATCTCGGAGGAAGCCGGCTACATCACGGGACAGATCCTGGGCGTGAACGGCGGCCGCAACACATGAACGTGCCCCGTATTTCGCCGCTCCCGTACGAGCAGTGGGACACCGAGGCGCTGTCGGTGATGGCACCTGGCCGCACGCTGCCGCCCAACAACGTGCTTGGCCTGCTCGCCCGCCACCCTGACCTGGCCAGGGCTTTCCTCACCTTCAACGTCCACTTGCTCAGCACCTCGACGCTGCCGGCGCACACGCGTGAGCTGGCCATCTTGCGGGTCGCCTGGCGGCGGCGCTGCCAGTACGAGTGGGCACAGCACGTGCGGATCGCCAGGCGGGCCGGCGTGACGGACGAGGAGATCGCCCGGATCCGCTCCGGTGCCGCGACCGTCATCAGCGCGGCTGTGGACGAACTCGAGGAGCGCTCCTGCCTGTCGGAGCAGACCTATCAGGCGCTGGCTGGCCAGCTTGACGACCGCCAGCTGATGGACCTCGTCTTCACGGTCGGTGCCTACGGCCTGCTCGCGATGGCCTTCAACAGCTTCGGGGTGGAGCTGGAACCTGGTCTGTCCGCCGAGAACTTCGCTGACGAGAATATCGATATCGTGGATTAAGAATGCTATTTTCACCTCAGAAGGGGGCCTGACATGCCGCATTTCGCCAAGCCGGCGGAGGGGAGCTGGACCGAGCACTATCCCGAGCTCGGTACCAGTCCCGTGGACTACACCGACTCCATCGACCCTGCTTACTACGAGGCCGAGCGAGTGGCGATCTTCAAGCGCACGTGGCTGAACGTGGGCCGGGTGGAACTGGTACCGAAGACAGGCAGCTACTTCACCAGGGAACTGGCCGTCGCTGACACGTCGCTGGTCATCGTGCGGGGCAAGGACGGCCAGATCCGCGCCTTCCACAACATGTGCCGGCATCGCGGCAACAAGCTGGTGTGGAACGACTACCCCGGCGACGAGGTCAAGGGCACCTGCCGCCAGTTCACCTGCAAATACCACGCCTGGCGCTACAGCCTGGACGGTGCGCTGACGTTTATACAGCAGGAGCAGGAGTTCTTCGGGATCGACAAGGCCGACTACGGCCTGAAGGCTGTGCGCTGCGAGGTCTGGGAAGGGTTCATCTTCGTCAACCTGGACCCGGACGCCGAGCCGCTGGCGGACTACCTCGGCGACCTGGCCAAGGGCCTGGAAGGCTACCCCTTCGGCGAGATGACCGAGGTCTTCACCTACAAGGCCGAGGTCGGCAGCAACTGGAAACTGTTCATCGACGCGTTCGCCGAGTTCTACCACGCCCCGGTCCTGCACCAGAAGCAGGCCGTCAAGGACGAGGCCGACAAGCTGATGTCCGTCGGGTTCGAGGCGCTGCACTACGACCTGCACAGCCCGCATTCGATGATCTCCACCTGGGGCGGCATGTCACCGCCCAAGGACCTGAACATGGTCAAGCCGATCGAGCGAGTGCTGCGCAGCGGCCTGTTCGGCCCCTGGGACCGGCCGGACATCGCGGGCCTTGACCCGCTGCCGTCCGGCATCAACCCGGCCCGCCACAAGTCCTGGGGGATCGACTCCTTCCACTTCTTCCCCAACTTCATGCTGCTGATCTGGGCGCCGGGCTGGTACCTGACCTACCACTACTGGCCCACGGCGGTCGACCGTCACGTGTTCGAGGCCAGCCTCTACTTCGTCCCCGCCAGGACCGCCGGCGAGCGCCTGGCCCGAGAGCTCGCCGGAGTCACCTTCAAGGAGTACGCGCTCCAGGACGGCAACACCCTGGAAGCCACCCAGACGATGCTCAAGAGCCGTGCCGTGACCGACTTCCCGCTGTGCGACCAGGAGATCCTGCTGCGCCACCTGCACAAGGTGGTCGCCGACTACGTCAAGGAGCGCGCCCATGCTGCCCGCTGACTTCGCGGCGCTCGAGCCGTTCAGCGACTGGATCCTGACGACCGAGTCCGAGCGCTACGCCAAGCGCCTGGCCTCGACGATGCCGCAGATGCAGGCCTTCTACGACGCCGCGTTTCCGCTGCTCGAGCCGGCCATCGCCCACCTGGACAAGTTTGACCTCGACGAACTGCCCGAGGCCGAGCGGCACCTGATGCTGCTGATGTTCTCCCTGGTCATGGTGTCGTTCCCGGTCGAGGTGTGGAAGCAGCCACGGGTACCGGACAGCGGCGCCGCATACCTCGAGCTCGTCGTCGAACCCCGAGTCTGATCGCTCGAAAGCAAGGAATAACACCCCCCACTCGCAAGGCGGAAAGGACACCTCCATGGGACGTGTTGCAGGAAAGGTCGCATTCATCACCGGCGCGGCCCGTGGCCAGGGCCGCAGCCATGCGGCAAGGCTGGCCGAAGAAGGCGCCGACATCATCGCGGTCGACATGTGCCGTGATGTCGAGTCGATCGGGTACTCCCTGGCAGGTCCGGACGACCTGAAGGAGACGGTCCGGCTGGTGGAGGATCTCGGGCGCCGGATCGTGGCAATCGAGGCCGACGTGCGCGAGCGCTCCCTGCTCGCCGCCGCGCTTGAGCGGGGGATCACCGAGCTTGGCCGGCTGGACATCGTGGTCGCCCAGGCCGGGATCGCGGCGATGAAGGGCCAGCCGCCGATGCAGGCCTGGTCCGACGTGATCGACACGAACCTGGTCGGGTCGATCAACGCGATCCAGGTCGCGCTGCCTCATCTGTCCGAAGGCGCCTCGGTGATCGCGACCGGCTCGACGGCGGCATTCCTGAGCCCGCTGCCCATGCAGCAGGTGGGGACAGATCCTGGCGGCATCGGGTACATGGTCGCCAAGCGGATGCTGGCACAGTACATGCACGAGCTGGCGCGCAACCTGGCGCCGCGGAAGATCCGGGCCAACGTGGTCCATCCCACCAACGTGAACACGGACATGCTGCAGAGCGAGCCCATGTACCGGTCGTTCCGCCCGGACCTGGAGCACCCGACCCGCGCCGACGCCGAGCCCGCCTTCCACGTGCAGCAGGCCATGCCGATTCCCTGGGTCGAGCCCGTGGACATCAGCAACGCTGTCCTCTTCCTGGCCTCCGACGAGGCCCGCTACATCACCGGCATGCAGCTGCGCGTCGACGCGGGCGGCTACCTCAAGTGGTACGACTACCACCCCTAGAGCAGGGCCGCCGCTACCCAGGAGGGAATTATCCGTGAAGGTAAAGGTCGACCCGGAGCGCTGCCAGGGCCACACGCTCTGCGCCATGATCGCTCCGGATGTATTCCAGCTCGACGAGATCGACGGCCACTCGTCGCCGATCAGCGAGGACGTCCCCGCCAATCTTGAGGCGCGAGTAGCCGAGGCCGTCCGCTCATGCCCGGAACAAGCGATTTCCGTTTCCTGAACTCCTGGCTGACGCCTGGTTCGCACTCTCCACCTCGACAGCAAGGGAGGACAACGCCGTGACCGCGGAGGACGTCCTTAGCGACGACGAACGCAAGAAGAACACGTATAACTTCGACCGGCACACGCCGGAATACCGCCATCAGTTCGAAGCCATCACCGCCGAGCTGCAGTCCAGGTGCCCTATCGCCTGGTCGGACACTTACGAGGGGCACTGGGTCGCCTCCGGCAACCGGGAGGTCTTCGAGATCGCGCGCGCCGCCGAGTACATCTCCAACGACCACGACGTCAACAACGAGCGGCGGGGATACAAGGGCATCACCATCCCCACGCCCAAGGAAATGAAGACCAGGGGCGGGTTCCTGGAGATGGACCCGCCCGAGCAGCGGCATTACCGTCAGGTGCTCAACCCCTATCTGTCGCCGGCCGCCGTGGCCCGGTGGCAGCCGGTCGTGGCGGAGCTGACCCGCGCCTGCCTGGACGAGAAGATCGAGAGCGGCCAGATCGATTTCGTCGACGACCTGGCCAATGTCGTGCCCGCGGTGCTCACCCTGGCCATGATGGGCATCCCGCTGGCGAACTGGACGATCTACTGCGAGCCGGTGCACGCCGGGGTCTACACCTCGCCGAACTCACCTGATCACGCCCGCGTCCGGGCACGTCAGCTGGAGATGTACCGGGACATGTACGGCCAGTTCACCCAGATCCGCGAAAACCCGCGACCGGGGCTGGTGGACGCGCTCGTCCGGGCGACGATCAACGGCAAG
The DNA here is from genome assembly GCA_036391385.1 of Streptosporangiaceae bacterium. GTDB lineage: Bacteria > Actinomycetota > Actinomycetes > Streptosporangiales > Streptosporangiaceae > Chersky-822. The sequence continues at coordinate 9,171 of DASWAA010000365.1, read as the reverse complement.
ACCCCCGACGACATGGAACTGCTCGGGGTGATGGGCCTGATCATCGGCGGCGGCTTCGACACCACGACCGCGCTCACCGCGCATGCCCTGGAGTGGCTGTCGGAGAACCCGGCCGAGCGCGAGCGCCTCAGCCGGGACCGGGCCGTGCTGCTGAACTCGGCAACCGAGGAGTTCCTGCGGTATTACACGCCGGCGCCCGGTGACGCTCGTACGTTCTCCGCTGACTGCGAGATCGCCGGGACACAGTTCAGGGAGGGCGAGCGGGTCTGGGTGTCGTGGGCGATGTCCAACCGCGACCCGAAGGTATTCCCCAACCCCAACGAGATCGACCTGGCCCGGAGCGGCAACCGGCACCACAGCTTCGGCCTGGGCATCCACCGCTGCATCGGCTCCAACGTGGCCCGCATGGTGTTCAAGCAGATGATCACGCAGGTGCTTGACCGCATGCCGGACTTCCAGTGCGACCCGGCCGGGGCTGTCCACTACGAGACCATCGGCATCATCAACGGCATGCAGCACCTCCCGGCGACGTTCACGCCGGGCACGAAGCTCGGGGCCGGCCTCGACGAGACCATCGCGAGCCTGCAGGAGATCTGCGACGAGCAACGGCTCGCCGAACCGGTCACCGTCCGGAAGGCGACGGCGGAGATCTCGCACTAGTCCCCGGTCGCCAGAGCACGCGAGTCGCAGGTCGTGGTCGCCGCCCCGCAGCGGCGGCCACGACGTCCCCTGCCCGCGCCTGACCTAGCAGACTGAGCAGTTGAGGAGAGCACGTGGCCGAGTCCTCGGAGCGTTCCCTGCCGTTGATCACGCAGGAGAACGAGTTCTTCTGGACCTCCGGCGCGGATGGCAAGCTGCGCTTTCAGGAGTGCGAGTCCTGCACGGCGCTGATCCACCCGCCGCAGCCGGTCTGCCGGTACTGCCGCGGGCATCAGCTCCGGGTCCGCGCGGTCTCCGGGTTCGCGACCCTCATCGGGTTCACCGTCAACCACCGGTTCAGCCTGCCCGGGCTGCCCGCGCCGTACGTCGTGGCCCAGGTCGCGATCGAGGAGGACCCCAGGGTACGGCTCACGACGAACGCGGTCGGATGCGACCCCGATCAGCTCAAGCTCGGCATGCGGATGGAGGTCGCGTTCGAGCAGGCCGGCGACGTATGGCTGCCGCTCTTCCGCCCTGCGGCCGGGCAGGGCGAGCCCGCAGCGCTGCCGTCCGACGAGATTCAGCCCGACCAGTTCTGGCGGCACGTGCGCCCGATGCTCACGCCGGAGAAGTTCGAGGACAAGGTCGCGATCACCGGCATCGGGAGCTCTCGGCTTGGCCGGCGGCTGATGGTCTCGCCGATCTCGCTGGCCGTCCAGGCTTGCGAGCGCGCGGTCGCGGACGCCGGGCTGTCGATGGAGGACATCGACGGCCTGGCGACATATCCGGGTGCCGGGCAGGTTGGCCCGTTCGGCGAGGGCGGGATCACAGCCCTCACCAACGCCCTGGGACTACGGCCCACCTGGTACAACGGCGGCGGCGAGACCTTCGGGCCGACCGGCTCGGTGATCGCGGCCATGCTGGCGGTCGCCGGCGGCCTGGCCAGGCACGTGCTCTGCTTCCGTACCCTCTGGGAAGCGACCTACGGCGAGCTGGTCCGCCAGGGCAAGATCAGGACGGACCTGCGCCAGGTCGACGGCTGGATGAAGCCGTTCGGCGCGACTTCCGCCGCGCACACTCTCGCGATGAACGCGCAGCGGCACTTCCATCTCTACGGGACCACGCGCGAGACGCTGGGCTGGATCGCACTCAATCAGCGGGCAAACGCCGCCATCAACCCGACGGCGATCTATCGCGATCCGCTCACCATGGACGCCTACCTGGAAGCGCGGACGATCACCACGCCGTTCGGGCTCTACGACTGCGACGTGCCCTGCGACGGATCTGTCGCCGTGGTCGTTTCCGCCGTGGACGCCGCCCGGGACCTGGCCAGGCCGCCCGTCCTGGTGGAGGCCGTCGGTACCCAGGTACTCGAGCGGCTGGAGTGGGACCAGAGCACGCTGACCCACGAGCCACAGGTACTCGGCCAGGCCGCCCACCTCTGGTCGCGCACGTCGCTGCGCCCGGCTGACGTCGACGTCGCCGAACTCTATGACGGCTTCACCTTCAACTGCCTGTCCTGGATCGAGGCGCTGGGCTTCTGCAAGATCGGTGAGGCCAAGGACTTCCTGCACGGAGGGAAGAACATCGCCAGGGACGGCCTGCTGCCGCTGAACACCCATGGCGGCCAGCTGTCGCACGGGCGCACTCACGGCATGGGGCTGATCCACGAGGCGGTCGTCCAGCTGCGCGGAGAAGGCGAGGAGCGGCAGGTGCCCGGTGCCCGGGTCGCCGCGGTCAGCACTGGCGGCCTCGCCACCAGCGGTGCCATCCTGCTGCGGTCAGATACGTGACCGCGGGCGCCCGCAAGCTTGACTGGCAGCACACACGCCGACGCCGACCTGGCGCCGGCCTTGATGGCGGGAGGCTGAGATGGGAAACGCGCAGGTCGTGGCGCTGCTGCTGATGCGCGTGGTGATCGGCGTCACCATGATCGCGCATGGTTACAATCACTGGCGCGGCGGCGGCCGGATCGCGGGCACCGCCCGCTGGTTCTCCGGCCTGGGGCTCAGGCAGGGCGTGCTGCAGGCCTGGATGAGCGTGGTCGCCGAGCTTGGGGCGGGAGCGCTGCTCATCGTCGGCCTGCTCACCCCGCTGGCCTGCGCCGCCGTTATCTCCGTCATGCTCGTCGCCGGCCTGCTCGCCCACCGGCCGAACGGGTTCTTCGTCTTCAAGGACGGCTACGAGTATGTCCTCGTCCTCGCGGTGACCTGCGTCGCACTGGCAATCCTGGGACCCGGCAAGCTCTCGGCCGACTCCGCCGCGGGCATCACCGTCACCGGCTGGGCCGGCGGCGGAATCGCCATCGGCGTCGCCGTCGTCGCCACCGCCGGCCTGCTCGCCACCTTCTGGCGACCCCAGCCCGAGAAGGCCGAGGCAGCCACCGCGCCCGCGGGCAGTTGAGCGTCAGCGGCAGCGCCGGGGTCCGGCGGCACATGCTCACCGAACTCGGGCTCGCCGCCGCCCGGGTCGGCGACGAGCTTATCGCTACCGCCAGGCTCTTCGGCAGCCGCGCGTAAGCAACCCGCACGGTACGCGAGCGTCCCGGCCCTCCGGCGGCCCGCTCAGCCGGGCCCGCCGGAGGCCGCTGCTACGGGCGGGGCAAGAGCGGCCGCCTGCTCCGAGCACAGCTCGGCCAGGGCCTGCGGCGCGCTCCGGCACAGCCCGGGGAAGTTCAGGTAACCGTGCGGCATGCCGACGTACTCGGTGAGCCGGACGGGAACTCCCGCATGCCGCAGGGCCGCGGCGTACCTGGCCCCGTCGTCGTGCAGCGGGTCATGCTCGGCGATCTGGATCAGGGCCGGTGGCAGCCGGCGGTGGTCATCGGCTAGCAGGGGTGACACCCTGCTGTCGCGCGGATCCGCCCCGGCCAGGTAGTGCAGGCGGTAGGCGGCCATCTCAGCCGGAGTCAGGAACGGCGTGCGCTCATCCGCAGCGGCAGCGGATGCCGACGCATCAGTCAGGTCGGTCGCCGGGTAGAGCAGAGCCTGGTGGCTGATCGCGGGGCCGCCGCGGTCACGGGCTAGCAGGCAGATGACCGCGGACAGAGTGCCGCCGGCGCTCTCCCCCATCACGCCGAGAGGGCCGCCGGCGTGCAGGCTCGCGGCGTTCTCGGCGGCCCACGCGAGCCCCGCATAGCAGTCGTCGACGGCAGCGGGAAACCGGTGCACGGGCGCCAGCCGGTACTCCACCGACACCACCACGGCGCCGACCGTGACCGCCACCTGGCTGCACAGCCAGTCGCCTAGGCGCAGGTCACCGAAGACGAAACCGCCGCCATGGAAGTAGACGATCAGCGGCCGGGCATCGCAGGCGGCACCGGCTGGCTCGTAAACCCGCACCGGAAGGTCCCCGCCAGGCCCAGGGATCCTCCGGTCGGTTACCAGCGTTCCGGGCGCGACGGAGCCGAACAGCCGGTTAGTGACGGCGTTGCTCGGGGTGTGCCTGGACTGGAGCGCGATGACCTCGGCCTCGCTCCGCGAGGCAACGGAAGCCTGGTGCCGCACTACCCACGCCCACAGCCGCACCCGTCGATCGATCGGTGCCATCTCCGCTCCGTTCCAGCCTCCGCAGCGACCACGTCAGCCATCAGATGAGACTCTTACTCGCTATGACTGAGAATGCTATTCTCCAATCATGCACGTGCACCACCCTGAACGGCCGGCGAAGCCGCGTCACGCCGGGCCGGCCGCGACAGGCCGACCGTGAGGGCGGCTCGATGCCACGCGATCGGCGGGCCGGTGGCTGTCGAGGACGTCGGCGAGCCGGACGGCGAGGTACTCGTCGACGTGAGCTTCGCCGCGGTGAACTTCACCGACGTGCTGATCGCGAGCGGGGCGTATCAGATCAGGGCCGAGCCGCCGTTCATTCCGGGTAGTGAGTTCGCCGGAGTGGTAGCGAAGTCGGCGCACGGTTTCACCAGGGGCGAGCCGGTCTTCGGCTCAGTCTTCACCGGCGCCTTCGCCGAGCGGGTGGCCGTGGCGGCTGCCAGCCTGAGCCGGGTGCCCGAGACGATCCCGATGGATCACGCGGCAGCCTTCGGGGTCTCGCACGCCACCGCGTACTGCGCGCTGCGCCTGGTCGCCGACGTGCGTCCAGGTGAGCGGATCGCCGTCCTCGGCGCGGCGGGCGGCGTCGGCCTGGCAGCCGTGGAGCTAGCGGCGCTGCTCGGGGCGGAGGTCATCGGCATCGCTTCCACGCCGGAGAAACGGGCTGCCTGCGCCAAGCAGGGGGCTGGCGAGGTGCTGTCCTATGACGACCTCAAGCGTCGGCTGCAGGAATCGGGCGGGGCCGACGTCGTGATCGATCCAGTCGGCGGGCCGCATTCCGAGCAGGCGCTGCGTGCCATGCGCTGGGGCGGCAGGTTCGTCAGCCTGGGATTCGCGAGCGGTGAGATCCCGCGCCTTCCGCTCAACCTGGCCATGCTCAAGGGCGTCACGATCCACGGCTTCGACCTGGGCGGCTGGGCGCGCCATGCCCGCCAGCAGCTGATCGATGCCCGGGCCGACCTGCACGCGATGTTCGCCGACGGGAAGATCCATCCGCACATCCACGCCGTCTACCCCCTCGACGAGGTGGGGGCGGCCATGAACCTGGGCCGCGACACGATCGGCAAGGTCCTTCTGGAGGTCGCCCATGGAGTTTGAATTCGACGATGACCAGCGACTGCTGCAGAAACTGGTCCGCGAGACGGTCGCCAGGTCCAGGTCGCTGCCCGCCGACGAGCTCTGGGCGACGTACCTGCAGCTGGGCTGGCTGGAAGCACCGCCGGTAGAGCTGGCCATCGTGCTGGAAGAACTCGGCTACGCCGCCGACCCTACGCCTTTCCTGGCCACAGCCACCTGGTTCGCGCCGCTGGCCGGGCGGCTGCCGCGCGGCTCCGGCACGGGCGTGTGCGACGGTACCGGCCGGTTCGTGCTCGACGCAGACCGCGCCGACGAGATCGCGCTGGTGACCCGGGACGGCGTGGTGGTGGTGGACGGCACCGACCTGGCAGCCGAACGAGCCGAGATCTTCGACCTGACCATGCACGTGGCGCACGTGAGCGCCCCCGACCTGGTCCCCGCGGTTCCGGACCTGGCCCTGATGGGCCTGGCGATCACCACGGTCGGGAGCTGCCGCCGCATCCTGGACCTGGTCATAGCCCACGTGAAGCAGCGCCACCAGTTCGGCGTGCCGATCGGCTCCTTCCAGGCCGTCAAGCACAAGGCAGCGGACATGCTCGTCGCGATCGAGCGAGCCCGGGTGCTTGCCTACTTCTCCGCGCTCACCATCGCCGAGGACGACCATCGCCGCGGCATGGCGGCCCACATGGCGAAGGCGGCTGCCGGCGAGTGCCAGCGAGTGGTCTTCCGTAACGGCCTGCAGCTCTTCGGCGGAATGGGGTTCACCTGGGAGAACGAGCTTCAGATCCATCTCAAGCGGGCCAAGGCCTGCGACCTGCTGCTAGGCCCGGCGGCCGAGCACAGGACGGCCGTGCTCGCGGCAGCGAGAGGAGACCACTCGTGAAGCTGGCCTCCGATCCCGAGATCGAGGACTTCCGCGCCGAGCTCTCCGCCTTCCTCGACTCCCACCTGCCCGGCGAGGCAGACGCCCTGCCGCGCCCGCGTTCCAGCTCGGACGTGCCGCCCTGGGCGAGGAAGTGGCAGCGGACGCTGTTCGATGCGGGCTGGCTCCTGCCCGGTAATTCGCCGGAGTTCGGCGGGCGGAACGCCACCCTGCCGCAGCAGCTCGCCTACCTGGAGGAGCTCGGCAAGCGCCGGATCTACCACAGCTTCAACCCGCAGGGTCTCGGCATCATCGCGGCCTCGATCCTGACGTTCGGGACGCCGGAGCAGAAGCAGCGCTGGGCGGTGCCCATCCTGCGGGCGGAGATCACCGCCTCACTCGGCATGAGCGAGCCGGGTGCCGGGTCCGACCTGGCCGGCCTGCGGACCCGCGCCACCCTCGACGGAGATCATTTCGTGGTGAACGGGCAGAAGGTCTGGACCTCGGGAGCACACGACGCGGATGTGCTGCTGACCTTCGTCCGCACCGACCCGGACGCGCCCAAGCACAAGGGCATCAGCGTGCTGCTCATCCCGACCGGTACCGAGGGAGTGGTCAGGCGGCCGTTCGGTTCCATCGCATCCCCCGACGACCTGGACTTCAACGAGGTGTTCTTCACCGACGTCCGGGTGCCGCGGGAGAACCTGATCGGCGAGCTCAACGGCGGGTGGAAGGTGGCGCACGGCTCGCTCGGGCACGAGCGGACGCTGCTCTGGCTGAGCTTCGCCGAGCGGCTGGACGACCTGGTCAGGGACGCGCGCAGCGACCAGGACTGGTACGCGACCCTGCTCATGGATGTCCAGGCGCTCAGGCTGCTCGGCTATCGCCAGCTCAGTGGCGACCGGGATCCGGCCGAGCTTTCGGTGCTCAAGCTGCTCGGCTCCGAGGCGGTCCAGGCCGCCTCCCTGCACGCGCTGGAAGAGCGCGGCGCGGAAGGCCTGCTCCATCCCGCGACGACCGGTCCGTACAGCCATATGAGCAACGAGAATTTCATCGCCAGCTGGTTCGAACGGTACGTCCGCAGCTTCGCCGGCACGATCGCGGGCGGCACCTCGGAGATCCAGCGCAACATCATCGCCGAGCGCCTTCTCGGCCTCCCCAGGTAACGCTCTTCAACCCCCGAGAGGAACCGCGAGATGGACCAGATTCTGTACGAGGTCAGGGACCGGGTGGCGATCATCACGCTCAACCGTCCCGAGAAGGCCAACGCCCAGACCATGTCACTGCTCGACGACCTCGACGCGGCCTGGACCCGGGCCGCGACTGACGACGAGGTACGCGTCATCGTGCTGCGGGGCAACGGCAAGCACTTCTCGTCCGGGCACGACCTCAACAGCGGCATGCCGATCCCGGACAAGATCACCCTGGACTGGATCTATGACGTCGAGACGCGCAAGTACCTGGAGTACTGCCTGCGCTGGCGCAACGTCCCGAAGCCGTCGATTGCCTCGGTGCAGGGCAAGTGCATCGCCGGCGGACTGCTGCTGTGCTGGCCGTGCGACCTGATCGTCGCCGCTGACAACGCGGAATTCTCCGACCCGGTGGTGTACATGGGGATCGGCGGGGTGGAGTACCACGGCCACACCTGGGAACTCGGCCCGCGCAAGGCTAAGGAGATCCTGTTCACCGGCCGCGCCGTCACCGCCCAGGAGGCCGAGCAGGTCGGCATGGTCAACCGGGTCGTGCCGCTAGATGACCTCGACACGGCGACGATGGAACTGGCCGCCCAGATCGCCCAGATGCACCCGTTCGCGCTGCGGCAGGCCAAGCGGGCCGTCAACCAGACCCTCGACGTGCAGGGCTTCTACGCGGCGATCCAGTCGGTGTTCGACATCCACCAGACCGGACACGGCAACGCGATCAGCCACAACGGCTACCCGATCCTCACCCGCCTGGCCGACATGAAGGATCGCCTCGCCAGGCAGGAGACTCGCTGATGCGCGTCGGGTTCATCGGTCTCGGCAGCCAGGGTGCGCCGATGGCGCGCCGGATCATCGAGGCCGGCTTCCCGACCACGCTGTGGGCCAGGCGCCCGGCCTCGCTCGAGCCGTTCGCCGGCACCGCCGCGCAGGTTGCCGCCTCCCCCGCCGAGCTAGCCAAGGCAAGTGACCTGGTCTGCCTCTGCGTGGTCGGCGACGACGACGTCGAGGAGGTAGCGGGCGGCGAGGAGGGCGTGCTGGCCGGGCTGTCCGGCGGCGGAGTGATCGCCGTGCACAGCACCGTCCACCCCGACACGTGCCGCCGCCTGGCCGGCCGGGCCAGCGCACAGGGAGTCCGCGTAGTCGACGCTCCGGTGAGCGGCGGCGGGCCGGCGGCCGCCGAAGGCCGCCTCCTGGTGATGGCCGGCGGCGAGGCCGGCGCGGTCGAGTTCTGCCGACCCGTGTTCGAGTCTTACGGCGACCCGATCGTGCACCTTGGCCCGCTCGGTTCCGGGCAGGTCACCAAGCTGCTCAACAACGTGCTGTTCACGGCCAACCTCGCGACGGCTGCCAGCGCGCTCGCTCTCGGATCGGCGCTCGAGGTGGACCCTGGCCGGCTCGCGGACGTCATCGCCCACGGCAGCGGGGCAAGCTTCGCGCTCGGCAGGATCGCCTCGGCCGGAGGCACCCTCGACCGCATCGCAGCTCATGCCGGAACCGTGCTGGCGAAGGACGTCAGGCTGGCAGCCGACCTGTCCGACTCGGCCGGCGCGTCGGCGGCCACCGTACTGGCGGCCGCCGACGCCGCCCTGGCCCTGATGGGCCAGCAGCGCTGATTCAACGTCAACGGGCAATCCTGCCCAGGACCCGCGCGATCTCGTCGAGGAACCGGGTGGTCGTCAGGAAACACTCCCGGCCTGCCGTTTGGCCACGCTACCGCTGGTGGAAGTGAACTGCCGGCGCGAATTGGCTTCGCTTAGTCCGCCTTAAAACAACCGGTGGCTGGCCAGCGGGCTGAAAGAATCTTCGGCAACGGCGCTCATAACATTAGTTATGAGCCGAATCG
>DASWAA010000364.1:0-18139 GCA_036391385.1 Streptosporangiaceae bacterium | reverse complement strand
CCTGGCCAGGTCGGCTCCGACCAGCTTGTGCTCGTGCTTGACCACCCGGCCGTTGACCACGACGGTGTGCACGTCGCCGCGCTGGGCCTGGAACGCCACGTGCCCGTACGGGTTCAGTACCGGGAACATGACCGGCGAGCTATCGTTCTTGATCAGCACCACGTCGGCCTTCTTACCCGGCTCCAGGCTGCCGACCAGCGCGTCAAGGCCGAGCGCCTTCGCGCCGCCGCGGGTCGCCCAGTCGACGACCTGCTCGGCGCGGAGCTTGTGGTGCGTCACCGTCTCGTCCCGGCTGTGCGCCTCCAGGTTCTCGCGCGCGCGGTCGGCGCTCAGGGTGGACCGCATGGCCGAGAACAGGTCGGCGCTCCACCACACGCTGGTGTCCATGGACAGCGACACCGGGATACCGTGCTCACGAAGCTTCCAGGTGGGCGGGTAGCCCTGCCCAGCGCTGCACTCGCTTTCCGTGGACAGCGACGCTGAGCCGCCGGTCGCCGCGATCCGGTGGTAGGAGTCGGCCGACAGGCTGGCCGCGTGCACGTAGATGGTGCGCTCGTTCATGAAGCCGTGCTCGTGCATCAGCCGGATGCCCTCGTCGGTGGTCACCTTCCAGACGCCCGCGTGCGTGGTGACCGGCACGTCGAGCTCGCGCGCCACCTCGAACGCTGCCTTCTCCGGGAAGTCCGGGCTGGCCGGCGGCACGTCGAAGGCCATCTGAAAGCCGAGCATGTCGGTGCCGCCGCCGGCGAACTTCCGGGAAACGAAGTCGCGGAACTCCGGTGCCGCCGACCACTCCCACGGGGCCGCCTGGATGTTGCCGTAGGCGAGGACGAACCGGCCGGGAACCTCGGTCAGCGCGTCCACCGCCGCCTCGGCGTGGTCGAGCGTGTGCAGGTTGTGCGACCAGTCGACCGTGGTGGTCACGCCCGCGTCGATCGCCTCGATCGCGCTCAGCAGGTTGCCGGCGTAGATGTCCTGCGGCCGGAACGACTTGCCCCACTGCAGGTAGTTCCAGACGAAGTACTGGGTCAGCGTCCAGTCAGCCCCGTAGCCGCGCATCGCCGTCTGCCACATGTGCCGGTGCGTGTCGATCATGCCCGGCATCAGGATCCCGCCGGTGGCGTCGATCTCCACGGTGCCGTCGGGAACCTGCAGCTGCCTGCCGATCGCGCTGATCCGCTCACCCTGCACCAGCAGGTCCGCGCCGTGCTCGACGCGGTGCCCGTCGTCCATGGTGAGCACGGTCGCGTTGCGGAATACCAGAGGGCGCCCGGCCGTCAGGTCTGCACCATGCGGCTCCGGACTCGATGCGGCTGTCATAGCAAGCCTCCTTCTCGGACGGCCAGCGGCCTGGCCAGGCGGACACGTGTCCGTATCACGGCAGCGAGGAACTTGTCCGGAAGCGTGACCGGTTTAAGCGCTCGTGTCAAGAGGCAAAATCTGCCGTCTTGGGCGACTGCGCCTAAACCGGCCGTCCGGCATGCGGACAAGACATCCACTCTCACGCTACAGTCGGTGCAGGGCGCTGCGCCATGCCAGCGGGGGCGCCACGCCGGCCAGCCGGCAGTGACAGGCATTCGTTACCGCGTACGGGAGACAGCACATGGCACGCCCTGACACGAGTCCGGACTTTATCGAGGCGCTCGCACGCGGCCTCGACGTGATCCGGGCCTTCCAGCCGCGCCAGTCGGTCATGTCCCTGGCGGCCGTAGCGAGCGCGACCGGCCTGGCCAGGCCCACCGCCCGCCGGATCCTGCTCACCCTGGAAGAGCTCGGCTACGTGCGGGCCGCCGACGGCGGCTTCGAGCTCACGCCGCGGGTGCTCGAGCTCGGGATGTCCTACGTGCTCTCCCGCAACCTGTGGGAGGTCGCCAGGCCGCACATGCAGGCCCTGGTCGCCCGTACGCACGAGTCGAGCTCGATCGCGCAGCTAGACGGCTCGGACATCGTGTACGTGGCCAGGGTCGCCGTGCCGAAGATCATCGCGCTCGCAGTGACGATCGGCACCAGGTTTCCCGCGCTGCAGACCTCGCTGGGCAAGGTGCTCCTGGCCGGCCTGCCGCCCGAGCAGGTCGAGCGGGTGCTCGCCGAGCCAAGCAGGTCAGGGATCACGCCGCGGTGGCAGCCAGATGTGGCAGAGCGCGAGACGGCACTGCGCGAGGTGCGCGCACGCGGCTGGTCGCTTACCGACGAGCAGCTCGCCCTGGGGATCAGGTCGGTCGCCGCACCGCTGCGCGACGGTGACGGCCAGGTCATCGCGGCCATGAACGTGACCGTGCACGCGGCCGAGACCCCGGTCGAGGTGCTCACCGGCGAGTACCTGCCGATGCTGCTGCATACCGCCGGCGCGATCAGCGCCGACTGGGCCGCCTACCAGTCGGCGCCGGCCATCACCGTGCCAGCGATGCAGCCCGTATCTTGACAGCCGGCCGGTCAGGCACCCACACTGACACGCCGATCCGGACTAGTGTCCGCCAAGCGGACAACGCTGCACCAAGCTGAAGGATGAAGCACCGCATATGAGCCAACGACCGTCCAGCCAGGGACCCCTGTCCGGGTTGCTGGTCGCCGATTTCTCCCGGGTGCTGGCCGGCCCGTACGCCACCATGCTGCTCGCCGACCTCGGCGCGGACGTGATCAAGGTGGAGAGCCCGGGCGGCGACGATACGAGGCACTGGATGCCACCCGTCACCAGCGACGACGTCTCCACGTACTACCTGGCGGTCAACCGGAACAAGCGCTCGGTGGCGCTCGATCTCGCTGACGACGGCGACCTGGCCGCGGCCCGCGAGCTCGCCACGCGGGCCGATGTCCTGGTGCAGAACTTCAAGCCCGGCGGGCTGGCCAAGTTCGGCCTTGACTACGGATCGGTGCGCGCGGCGAACCCGGGCGTCATCTATGCCTCGATCAGCGGTTTCGGCGCCGGAGGCGGCGCCGACCTGCCCGGTTACGATCTGATGGTGCAGGCGATGTCTGGCCTGATGAGCCTGACCGGCAGCCCGGACGGCCCGCCCTTCCGGGCCGGCATCTCGGTGTTCGACGTCATCGCCGGCCTGCACACGACCATCGGCATCCTGGCCGCGCTGAACCACCGTGCCGCCACCGGCGAGGGCCAGCACGTCGAGGCCAGCCTGATGGCCTCGGCGCTGTCCGGGATGGTGAACCAGACCAGCGCCTACGCCGCCGGGGGAGTGGTGCCGTTCCGGATGGGCAACTCGCACCCGAGCCTCTTCCCGTACGAGCCGATGCCGACCGCTGCAGGCGACCTGGTCGTCACGGCCGGCAACGACGTGCAGTTCCGCAAGGTCTGCGAGGTGCTCGGGGTGCCGGAGCTTGCCGACGACCCGAGATTCGCCCGCAACGAAGGGCGCACAGCGAACCGTGACCAGCTCAGGCCGCTGCTCGTCGAGCAGCTCGCCCGGCGCCCTGCCGCCGAGTGGTTCACCGAGCTGATCGCCGCCGGGGTACCCTGCGGCCCGATCAACACCGTCGACCAGGGCATCGCGTTCGCCAGCGAGATCGGACTTGACCCGGTAGTGATCGCGGGAGACGGGCAGAACGGCCGGCCGACCATCCGGCATCCGCTGACCTTCTCGGTAACGCCGCCGCGGTACGACCTGCCGCCGCCCAGCCTCGACGAGCACGGGCCCGAGATCAGGGCCTGGCTCGCCACCAGCACCCAGACAGGAACTGACTCATGACCGACGTGCCTCGCTTCCCGACCTCGATCGGCGCCTCCGACCCCGACACCATCACCCTGCTCGGCCAGGACCTGGCGGCGGACCTGATGGGCAAGGTCGGTTTCGGCGAGCTGGCCCTGTGGCTGGTCACGCAGCAGCGGCCGACGCCGTCGCAGGTCCGGGTCTTCGAGGCGGTGCTCGTCGCGCTGGCCGATCACGGCTTCACCCCGACGGCCATCGCCGCCAGACTGACGTTCCTGAGCGCGCCGGACTCGGTGCAGGGCGCGATCGCCGCAGGCCTGCTCGGCGGCGGCTCGCGCTTCCTCGGCGTCACCGAGGACACCGGCCGGTACCTGGCCGAGGTGCTGGCGCAGGCGGGCGAGCCGCTGCCATCCGGCGACGCGGGCTGGGACTCGCTGGCACTCGCCGCGGTGCAGCGGACCCGCGCCGAGGGAAAGTTCGTTCCCGGCATCGGGCACCCCGTGCACAAGATCACCGACCCCCGCACGCCGGTCCTGTTCGAGATCGCTCGGGCCGAGGGCCTGTACGGGCCGCACCTGAGCCTGTTCGAGGCGATCGGCCGGGTGCACCCGGCCGTGCTCGGCAGGACGCTCCCGCTGAACGGCGCGGGCGCCTGCGGCGCCGCCCTGGCCGACATCGGCCTGCCGGCCGATCTGCTGCGCGGGTTCGCCCTGCTTGCCAGGACCGCCGGCCTGCTCGGCCACATCGCCGAGGAGAAGCGCCGGCCGATCGGCATGGACGTGTACCTGACGGTCGAGCACAACACCGATTACCTGCCCCCGAATCCGCAACCCTGAGGGAGCCGCCATGGCAGAAGTTGTCGCGGTCATCGCATCCACCCATCATCCGTTCTACTACCGGGCGAGCACGTCGACCGGCGAGGACCGGCCGCCGTTCGCCGATGAGTGGGTCGCCAAGATCGAGAAGTTCCGCGAGACCCTCACCAAGGCTCGCCCCGACGTGCTGGTCATGGTGGGCAGCGACCACTTCCACCAGTTCTGGCTGGACAACATGCCGCAGTTCTCGATCGGCAAGGCGCCGTTCTACGACGCCAACTACTACAACGAGGAGCGCGAGTTCGGCCTGCCGAGGATGTTCCTCAAGGGGCAGGAGGACCTGTCCGCCTACCTGCTGCGCGAGGGCCTGGACGCCGGATTCGACCTGGCCTTCAGCAACGAACTGCGGATCGACCATTCGATCACCTGCCCGCTGATCACGCTGCGGCCGCAGGCGGACCTGCCGATCGTGCCGGTCTACACCAACATCTTCGCGCCGCCGCTGCCGCAGCCCAAGCGCTTCGTGCAGCTGGGCACGATGATCAGGCAGCTGGTCGAGTCCTGGCCGAGCGACCAGCGGGTCGCGATCATCGGCACCGGGCACCTCTCGCTCGAGCTGGGCGGGCCGCGGCAGTTCGGGCCGCACGGCCCCGACCCGGAGTTCGACCGCAAGGCGGTCGAGTGGATCGCGACGGGCGACCTGGAGCGGGCGCTGGCCGAGGTCAGCCTGGAGAGCCTGTGGCTGCCGGGCAATGCCACGCACGGCTTCATGGACTTCATGCTGATGATGGGCGTGGCCGGCGAGAACGCGAAGGCCGACTACACCGACTCGCTCGACCTGTTCCACACGATGGAGGCCTACTTCACCTGGTACCCGCGGGGCGGGGCGGGGCGGGAGGAGATCGCATGAGCAAGTACCTGCTCGACAAGTTCCTGTTCACCGTCGACCGCGATCCCGACCTGGTGGAGCGTTACCGCGAGGACCCGCGCGGCACGGTGCAGTGGTGGGAGGCCGAGCGCGCGAACGTCATACTCAACCTGCCCGATATCGAGCGCAGCACCTGGCTGAAGTTCACCGACGAGGAGCGCGAGGCGCTCGCTACGCACGACTATCCCAGGCTGTTCGAACTCGGGGCGCATCACTTCCTGACCCTGACGCTGTTCATCGCCATGTTCGAGCGCGACTACGACGAGCCGCTCGGCTTCCAGCTCGAGTATGCGCGCAAGCTCAGCCACTTCACGATGCCCTATCCCGACATCTCGACCTGACCTGCCCGAGTCTGAGCCAGGCACCGCACCGGGTCAGCCCGGTGCGGCGTTCTGCGTCACGGCGAGCGAAGGAGCGGGAACTCCGGCGAGCTGGCGGAAGGCACGCTGGGTCGGCGAGCCCGGCTCGGCGCAGTAGACGATCATCCGCTGGTCGGCGTCCGACACGTGCAGGACCTGGCACTCGAACTCCAGCGGCCCGACCAGGGGATGGGTGACCTGCTTGACCACCCGCCGGCGGACTTCCACGTCATGTTCGGCCCACATCTGGGCGAAGCGCCCTGATAGCCCGAGAAGCTCGGTCACCAGTTCGCCGATACCTGGGTCGGCCGGGTACCTGGCGTAGGAGGCCCGCAGATCGGCGACCGTGCTGCGGGCGAAACGCTCGCCGTGCTCGGCCTCCCAGTGCAGGTCAGTGTCGGACCGGCGGAACATCCAGCGGAGCATGTTCCGGTCGGTCTCAGGAACCGCGGACAGCTCGCCGACGAAGTGCGTCGCAAGCTGGTTCCACGCGAGCACGTCGTACTTGGCGTCCACCACATAGGCCGGCGTCTCGGGCAGGCTGTCGAGCAGGTACCTCACCGCCGGGGTCAGCTCCCGGCTCGGGCTGGCAGCAGGTGGCGGGCTCTGCCCGGCGACACGGAAGAGGTACTCCCGCTCGTCCCTGCTGAGCATGAGCGCCCGCGCAAGCGCGGACAGCACCTGCCGGGACGGCACCGGGCCGCGGCCCTGCTCGAGCCGGATGTAGTAGTCGACCGACATGCCTGCTAGCTGTGCCACTTCCTGCCGGCGCAGGCCCGGCGTGCGACGGCGGCCTACCGCCGGCAGTCCGGCTGAGGAGGGCTGCAGCCGCTCCCTGCGGCTGCGCAGAAAGGCGGCTAGCTCCTGACGCCCGATGCTCATGGTCTCTAGCTTGCCGCATCGCTTGCCGGTCAGGGTGGTACTGCCAGTCCTAGCCTGAGCCGGGCTCTGCCGCCTGCAGCGATGGCCGGCCATGCTCACGGCCATGACGACTATCGCCCTCATCACGGGGGCCAACAAGGGAATCGGCCTGGCCACCGCGTGGAGGCTCGCCGAGCGCGGCTGCACCGTGCTGGTGGGCGCACGCGACACCGATCTCGGCCAGCGCGCCGCCGCGGACCTCGCCGCCGCAGGGCATGACGCGAGGTCCATCAGGATCGACGTCACCGACGAGGATTCGGTGCGCCAGGCCGCCGACCAGATCGCCGCCGAACACGGCCGGCTCGACATCCTCATCAACAACGCGGGCATCGCGCGCGGTGACGGCCAGGGCCGGCCCAGCCAGACCACGCTCGCCACGCTCCGCGCCGTGTACGAGACCAACGTCTTCGGCGTGGTCACCGTGACCAACGCGATGCTGCCGCTGCTGCGGAACGCTCCGGCCGGGCGGATCGTTAACGTGTCGAGTGAGGTCGGCTCGATCGGCTCCATGACCGATCCTGACAGCCCGCTCTGGCCGATGGCGTCGGTGCCTTATCCGTCGTCCAAGGCGGCACTGAATATGGTCACGGCGATGTACGCGAAAGAATTGCGTAATACTCCGATAAAGGTCAATGCTGCGAATCCAGGCTATTGCGCTACTGACCTCAACGGTCATAGCGGCTTCCGTTCGCCCGAAGAGGGTGCCGAGGTCAGCGTGCACCTCGCGACCTTGCCGGCGGACGGGCCGAGCGGCATCCTATGGGGTTACCTATGGGGCTCCGGTAACGGTGAGTCATACGGGCAGCTACCGTGGTAATTGCCAGGATGTAATTGTCTTGGCGCTAGCCGGACAGGCTGTCTGAACGTCATGATGTCGGACATGGCCTTGAGTTCTGGCGCAGTCGCATCGTGACCGCGCTCACCGAGCAGCCGGTCGCGATCGGGCTCGCGGTCACTGCCGCCATAACGTTCGCCTGCGCCAACGTGCTGCAGCAGCGAGTGGCGGCGAAGCTCCGCACGAACGCGGCGTTCGACACCGTCGTGCTGGTCCGGCTGGTCCGGCAGCCGCTGTGGCTGCTCGGCCTGGCCGCAGTCATCGTCAGCCTGGGGCTGCAGGCGACCGCGCTCAGCCTCGGCCGGCTGGTCATCGTCGAGCCAGTCCTGGCCAGCAGCCTGCTGTTCGCACTGGCGCTGGCCGCCTGGGCCGATCACCGCCTGATGAAACCAGTCGAATGGCTCGCCGCCCTGGCGACCTTCGCCGGGCTCGTCGTCTTCCTGTCCGTGGCCAGCCCGTCCGGCGGCAGTCCGACCGCGAGCCTGCGCGAGCTCGGCGTCGCGGCGGTCGCCGCGGCCGTGATCGCCGTCGCCGCGGGAGTAGTGGCCGTCCGCAGAGGCCCGCTGCGCCGGGCGCTCATCCTCGGCGTCGGCGGGGGAGCCGCGGCCGGCGTGACCGACGCTCTGACCAAGACCGTCGCCACGCTGACGGGCACGAACCACCTGGGGATCTTCACCGACCCCAGGCTCTACCTGCTGGTCGTCATCGGCCTGCTGACCTACACCATGCAGCAGAACGGTTACCGTGCCGCCGGGCTCGCCGCGTTCCTGCCGGTCTTCTCCGTGCTTGACCCGGCTGTCGGCTCCCTGCTCGGCCTGGTCCTCTACCACGAGCGGCTCGGCGGCGGTCCCGGCCGGATCACCGCCGAGATCCTCGCCGTCCTGGCCGCGACCTGGGGGATCGGACGGCTCGCGCGCTCGACGGCCGAGGCCGAGCCCATCGTCGAAGTCCTGACCACGGACGGGCCGGCCGTGCCCGTCGTCGGTGTCCTGGCAATGGACGATCTAGCCGCCGAGCCGACCCCGGTCATGCTGCCCGCGCCGCCCGCGCTGCCCGTGCCCCCCGCGCCGCCCGGACCGCAGCCAGCCGCGGCAGCCGACGAGCCGTGATTGGATCGGGTGGATGAGCACCCGCTACGACGTATCGGAGGTACCGCCGCAGGGCGGATACGTGGCCAAGCAGTGCCCGGTGCGCGCCCAGTGGGACGCGATCGTCCCGTGCGAGCCGCTGCCGCCGTCCCCGGCGCTTGAGCGCCGGTTCGCGCGCGGCAAGGACTTCGAGGCCAGCGTCGTCGCCCGGATCCTGGAATCTCATCCCGGCGCCAGCGTCCTGGCGGGCGAGGACCGGGAGCAGCGGGCCGCGCGCGAGGCGACGACGCTGGCGGAGATGACGTCGGGCGCGGACGTCATCATCGGCGGGCGTCTGCCTGCCGACCTCGCCGCCCGCCGCGTCGGAGAGCCCGACCTGCTGGTGGCCGCCGCCGGTGCTGGCTACCGGCCAGTGGACATCAAGCACCATCGCACCCTGGATCCTGCCGTCGGCGGGCAGCCAGGCTCCGCGCTGTGCTCGGGCCTTGAGCTGCTGGCCAGGGAGGCGGCAAGGGACGACCCGGCCGCACCCCGCAAGCGCCGGGACGATCTGCTGCAGCTCGCCCATTACCAGCGGATGCTGGAAGCGGCTGGCCTGGCGGCTCCGGACGGCAGGCACGGCGGCATCATCGGCGTAGAGGGCGTTGTCGTCTGGCACGACCTGGACGCGCCGATCTGGCTGACGCCGTCGGCATCCGGCCATCCCAGGCGCCGTTCGACCATGGACGTCTACGACTTCGAGTTCGACTTCCGGCTGGACATCATCGCCGTAGCGACCGCGTACAAGACGGACCCGGCGATCGCGCCGCTGGTCGTGCCGGTGCGGGTCGGGGAATGCGCGGAGTGCCCGTGGTGGTCCTGGTGCGGCCCGGTTCTGATGGCGGGCTCTGGCGACGTGAGCCTGCTGCCGCGGATCGGCTGGCGGGAGTGGAGCGTGCACCGCAGGCACGGCGTCGCCGACCGGGCGGCGCTCGCCGCGCTGGACTACCGGACCGCGAAGCTCGTGGCCGCCGGTGTAGACCTGCGGCCGCTGCTGGCAGCGCTGGACGAGCGACCCGACCGCACGCCCGTGGCCGAGGTGATCGGGGCGAGCAAGCGCGCGCAGCTTGGCCGGCTCGCGGCGGCTGGCGTCGCCACGCTGGGTGATGCGAGGGCGCTCTGCCCGCGGACGGCCTCGTACTGCGACCAGCCGATGGGAGATCTCGACCAGCAGATCGACCGTGCCCGTGCCGCGCTCGGGCCGGCCCCGGTCTACCGCCGCCGCGGTGTCGGTAGCGTCGCGGTGCCGCGCGGCGACGTCGAGGTGGATGTCGATATGGAGAACACGCAGGACGGCGTCTACCTGTGGGGAGCGCTGGTCACGATCCGGTCGGGAGCGCTCGAGCTGCCCGCCGGGTACCGGGCGTTCGGCAGCTGGGAGCCGATGAGCGGTGCGCTCGAGGCACGCCTGTTCGCCGACTTCTGGAGCTGGCTGGCGGGCCTGCGTGACCAGGTGCGGGCCGCAGGGCTGACCTTGCGCGCCTACTGCTACAGCGCAGGCGCCGAGAACACCCAGATGGTCAGGCTCGCCAGGATTACCGGGACGAGCACCGAGGTCGCGGCGTTCCTGGCCTGCGACGAGTGGGTTGACCTGCGCAGGGTCTTCGACCAGCAGCTGCTCACGGGCGGCTCGTCCGGGCTGAAGAACGTCTCCGCACTGAGCGGATTCACCTGGGAGGTCGCCGACCCTGGCGGCGATGAGGCGATGGTCAGGTACGACGAGGCCGTCGGTGGCGATGCCGCTGCCAGGGAATGGCTGCTCGCCTACAACCGCAACGACACCCAGGCGACGCTCGCCCTGCGCGACTGGCTCGACCATTCCGCCGGCGACATCCCGGCCATCGAGGAAGCGCCGGCGGGGTAGCGCAGGCGTCCGGCGGGAACAAGCTAACGTGACCCAAACCACCGGGCGGCGCGGGCCCGCCGCTGCTGCCGGCCCCCAGCTCAGCCACCGCCAGATCCTGATCATCATGACCGGGCTGCTGCTCGGGATGCTGCTCGCCGCGCTCGACCAGACGATCGTCGCGACGGCGCTGCCCACCATCGCCGGTGACCTGCACAGCCTGTCGCGGCTGTCCTGGGTGGTCACCGCGTACCTGCTGGCCTCGACGGTGTCCACGCCGCTGTGGGGCAAGCTCGGCGACATGTACGGCCGGAAGGTCTTCTTCCAGGCCGCGATCGTGATCTTCCTGGTCGGCTCGGCGCTCGCCGGACTGTCCCAGACGATGACCGAGCTGATCATCTTCCGCGCTCTGCAGGGCATCGGCGGCGGCGGGCTGATGGTCGGCGCCCAGACCATCGTCGGGGACGTGGTCCCGCCCCGAGAGCGGGGCCGCTACCAGGGCTTCTTCGGTGCCGTCTTCGGCGTGACCAGCGTGATCGGACCGCTGATCGGCGGCTTCTTCGTCGACGCCCTGAGCTGGCGCTGGGTCTTCTACGTCAACATCCCCATTGGCATCGTGGCCCTAGTCGTCGTCGCGGCGGTGCTGCCTGGCCAGCGCGGGCGTGCGCAGCAGGCTGTCGACTACCTGGGCACGGTGACGATCGGCGGCGCCGCGACCAGCCTGGTGCTGCTGACCTCCCTCGGCGGCGTGACCTACCCGTGGGGATCGGGGCCGATCATCACCCTCGGCGTGCTCGCCGTGCTGTTCGCGATCGCGTTCGTGCTGGTCGAGCGACGGGCCGCCCATCCGGTGCTGCCACTGCACCTGTTCCGCGAGCGGGTGTTCTCGGCGGCCGGGGGAGTCGGGTTCGTGGTCGGCTTCGCCATGTTCGGCGCGCTCACCTACCTCCCGCAGTACATGCAGATCGTCAAGGGAGTGAGCCCGACCGGGTCGGGCCTGCGGCTGCTGCCGATGATGGCTGGACTGCTGGCGACCTCGATAACGACCGGCCAGATCATCACCCGCTGGGGCCGCTACAAGGTGTTCCCGATCGCGGGCACGGCGACCATGACCGTCGGCCTGTTCCTGCTCTCGCGGCTGGCCCCGGCCAGCAGCGAGCTGTTCGCCGCCGCGGGAATGTTCTTGCTCGGAGTCGGGATCGGCGCGACCATGCAGGTGCTCGTGATCGCCGTGCAGAACGCGGTCGACTACAGCGACCTGGGAGCCGCCACCTCGGGCACGACCTTCTTCCGGTCGATCGGCGGCTCGTTCGGCACCGCGGTCTTCGGCGCGATCTTCGACCATGTCCTGCCCGGCAATATCAGGTCCGCCCTGCACGGACTGCCGCTTCCGCCGGGGGTCGGCATCACCAGCGGCGCGAGCCCGGCAAGGCTTGCCACGCTGCCACCGGCCCTGCATGCCGCGCTGGTGTCCGGCTACTCCGCCTCGATCCGGACCGTCTTCCTCTCCGCGGTCCCGGTCGGGGCGCTGGCGTTCGCGCTGAGCTGGACCCTCAAGGAGCTTCCGCTGCGGACGACGACGCGGGCCGTCGACCAGGCCGACCGGCTAGCGCCAACCGCACGGCCGAGCATCACGACCTCCGACGAGGAGATGCGCCGCGCTCTGTGCGCGCTGCTGAGCCGGGAGCGCCGGCCTGAGGTCTACCGGCACATGGCCGCCTCGGCCGGGCTGCCGCTGTCGCCACGGGCGGGGTGGCTGCTACTGCGGGTCGGCGAGCATCAGGGCGACACGCGTGCCACCCTGGCCCGGCGGCTGTCGATCAGCGTCGCCGACCTGAACGGCCGGCTAGCCGAGCTCACCCAGGCCGGCTACGTCACCCCGGTCGGCCAGGCCGACGGCAGCCAGCTCGCCGAGCTCACGGCGGCAGGCCAGTCCGCCTATACCAGCCTCTTCGCCGCGCGGCAGGACCGGATCTCCGCGCTGCTCGACGGCTGGCATCCCGAACAGCACCCCAGGCTCCTTGAACTGCTCGGCGACATCACGCACGAACTCGCCGCCAGCGGCGAGCGGCCAGGACGCGATCTCGACCGCGTGGGCTAATCGTGTAGCCCGTGGAAGTTCGATCTCTAACTTTTAGATATCGAATGATCGTGCTACGCTGCTCAGCATGCGACGGGGACCAGCACAGCTGCCGATCGGGCTGTACCTGACCCAGGTATCCCGGACGGTGAGCCGTGCCTTCGACGACGCGCTGGCGCAGGCCGGCGGGTCGCTGCCGGCCTGGCTGGTACTGCTGTGCATGAAGACCCAGAACGTCGCGAGCCAGCGGGAGCTGGCCAGGGCCGTCGGCGTGCGCGATGCCACGCTGACCCACCACCTGAACGCCATGGAAAGGTCCGGCCTGCTCACCCGCCGTCGCGACCCCGCCAACCGGCGCGTCCACGTGATCGAGCTGACCGAGCAGGGCGAGTCAGCCTTCCTGCGGCTGCGCGACACAGCCATCGCATTCGACACCCGGCTGCGCACCGGCCTCGGCGAAGCGGAGATCGACGCGCTGCGGGACGGTCTCGCCAGGCTCGCCGCCAATGTCGCTACGGGCAGTGTCGGCGTGGCCGCAGGCGGCTCCCCGCCGTGGGCGGGGCTGGCCGGTACCTGACGACGCCGCACGCGAACGGCACGCACGAAGGGAGCCCCGATGTCCGAGAAGGCAGCACAACCGACAAGGCGCCGATCCGCGAGCGGGCCGGCGGCCGGCCAGTCAGCCGCCGGGTCCAGGCCCGCGTCATGCGGATCGCCAACGTGCCCATGCGAGTGGCACTCGGCCTGCCGTTCGCCACGCCACTGAGCAGCCGTCTCATGCTGGCCTACATCACCGGCCGCACCAGCGGCAGGACTTACCGGGTTCCGCTCAGCCAGGTCAGCCACGACGGCGCGCTGCTCACGCCGGGCGGCGGCCGCTGGACTGCCAACCTGGCCGATGGCAAGCCCGTCCGGCTGCGCCTGCGCGGCAAGGACCTGGCGGCCCGGCCAGAACTCGTGACCGATCCCGGCGAGGTCGCCAGGCTGCTGACCATCATGGTGGCGGCAAACCCGGCGATGACCAGGTTCATCGGAATCGGACGGGATCGCACGGGTGAGCTCGACCAGGCCGAGGTCGCCCGCGCCGTCGGGTACGGCTTCGTGATCGTCCGCTGGCATCCGGAGCAGTCCTAGCGCTTTGCGGCCGGCGGACTCGTGCCAGTGTCAGTGGCGGGGCTCAGTGTCCGGTCGCGGCCAGACATGCCAGGGAGGCCATCGCTGCGCTCGCCACGGCGTTCGGCCGACCGAGACCATTCAGGGCCGGGTATCGTCGGTTCAGAGCCGACTAAGGGACACTGGATACATGAGCGCGATGGGATACGCGGCGGCACGGCCTTACACGGTCCCGGAGACCCTCGATGAGCTAACTGGGCCGACGAGAGGTGCCATCGAGCTGCCCGGTCACCTGGACTGGGGGCCGCGCCGAGTTTACAACCTGGACGATTTCAGCGACTCACGGCTGCTTTACATGCGGGTCATCAGGGAGAGCACGCACGTGGAGGATCTGCGTCGATTCCTCAACGTACAGGTCCTGAAGCGGCTGTGGCCAGAACTCGTTCTGCCGCCGCGCGTTCGCGCGCTGTGGGAGAACCAGTTCCCTAGCCTCGGGCGCGCGGCGTAAGTGGACGCATTCCACGAGCGGCTCGCGCAAGTCGCGCTGCGTGCTGGTTCAGACCGCGGATTCGCGCTCGCCGGTGGCTATGCCGTTCAGGCACATGGCTTTCTCATCCGCCCGAGCGAGGACGTGGACCTGTTCACGTCAGCGGAGCGCACAGACTTCCGTGACGGAGTCGCTGCAATCAAATCCGCGTATGAGAAAGATGGCATCGCGGTCCGCGTCGACATCTGCAGCGGTCATTTCGCCCGGCTGTGGGTGACCGACACAGAATCCGGCCAGTCAAGCAAGGTTGAGCTCGCCGCCGATATCCGCAGCAAGGCGCCGGTCGCCATGCGCATCGGACCGGTCGTGCACGTGGATGATGTCGCAGGCGGCAAGATGGAGGCACTGTTCACCCGCGCCGAAGCGCGGGATTTCATCGACATCGACGCGATGGTCACCAGCGGTCGATTCACCCGACGCAGGCTCCAGGAACTCGCCGCTGCTAGAGACGCTGGCTTCGAACTTTTGGTTCTCGCCGACATGCTCGCGGTCCTCGACATCTATCCGGACGCCGAGTTTTCGGCCTATGGCCTGCGAGCTGAGCAGATCCAGCAATTGCGAGAGCGGTTCGCCAAATGGCGGACCGAACTTCTTTGCAAGCCAGGACCGACTGGCACGTAGCTGCAACTCATTCAGGCAACCGGCTCCGCTGCGCCGACTTCGTGTACACCCCGATCGGCATCTTCCGCCAAGTCACCCGCCCGGCCTATAACCTGACCTCGGCCACGCCTTGGCCTTGATCGCCCGCGAAGGGCGCTGACCTGCCGGTTCGATGGTCGCTATCGCTGAACGTGCGCACTAGTCCTAGGCGCTCTGATGCCCCGGTGTCCCATACCTGCGCTGACGAGGTGATGCCGGTCTGCTGCGTTGTCGGTTAGCCTTGCGGCGCTCGCCCGCGCGCCTGGCGCGCGGCGGCCGTGATGATGGTGAGCATCGCGCCGCCAACAGCCGTGAACAAGGCCGACAGTGCCAGCAAGCCCCAGTTCACGTGGTCAGGACCCATCCCCAGCAGCGACCCGGGAACCACGAAGGTGCCGATGAACACCAGCTGGACCGCGACCGCTGCAGTCACCGCCGACGCCCATGCGGCTCGGATCCGCCGAGTAGAGCGGACGCTGGACAGATAACCTGAACCGATTGCGGCCAGTGCCGCAGAGAAGCCTGCCAGCGGCAACCCCATCAGGAATCCCCCCACCCAGAAGGACAGGTTCGAATCCGTGCCGATCGGACCGTCGTTCGGAGTGACTGCCGGCACCGGATGCATCCATGCCCAGAACACCCAGAGGGCGAGCGCTGCCCCGGTAAGAGCCCAGCATGAGGAGAGCGCAACGCACGCCCACCGGCGCCCAGCGGTGCCCGCCGACCGGTAGCTCGAACTCGCAGGGGCTGCCCGTGACTGCATCGGGCCATTGTCACATGATGCCCGCTTCGTCACCGCTAATCTGATCGGCGTATTGGGGTAGAGGGTGAAGCCTCTCAGGATGCGGAACTCGGCAGCCGGGAATCTCCGCGAAGCCTTCAAAGCGATCAACGGCGCCTCGCTGCGCACTAGCGTGGCCGAAGTCAGGCAGGACCGACTGGCACGTGGCTGCAACTCATTCAGGCAACCGGCTACGCAGCGCCGACTTCGTGTACGCCCCGATCGGCATCTTCCACCAAGTCACCCGCCCGGCCTATGACGACACGATGACGTGCGGGTCGACTCGGCGGCGCGCCAGGCAAGGTGAAGGCGATCTAATCGCCGGAGTCTCGGCGTCAATACCTGGACCGTTGGCTAGCCCTGCTGCTCAGCCAGCCGCTCCCGGAAGTAATGCATGATCTTGCTGGCCTGCTCGTGGCTGACTTCGACCAGTTCGCGCCCGAGGTCGCCGCGCTCCCGTTCGACGAGCATGCTGGTGTGATTCCAGCTGAGGTCTGTGTTCACGTTCAGGCCCTCGTCGTCGGGTCCGTCGTCGTGCTCCAGTCGGCGCAGTAACCCGAGGGGGCGATCGATCGTCGAGCCGCGGCCGAGTATCGCCCAGTAGGTGATCTTGTTGGCCATCAGGTCCGCTCCTTGTAGTCCGGGACCACCTCAACCCCGGGCGGCCACGGGATGGCCGCGCTGACATATGCCTGGTAGCCGTGGAGGTCGCGTTCCTCGGGACGACTGACTTCACCCGACCGAAGCCGATCGTACGCCCGGTGCGTGCGGTTCTCCTTGGCGTCCAGACTCTCCGGCGTATGGAACTGCAGCTCGAAACGTCCCCCGTCCGGCGTTAGCCAGCGGGTATTGATGCCTTTGTACTCCGAGTTCTTCGGCCAGTTGTTCTCGCGTTGCACCAGCTTGTACCCAGCCGACTCCAGACGCAGCGTGAGGTCATCGTGGCCGCGCACGTAGCTGTTCGCGTCGAGCTCGAACGTGTAGCGCACGGCGTCCCAGACCTCGCCAGCAGCGTCGGCGACAGTGGCTCCTGCTTCCTTGCTCACGCCGTCGTAAATCTTCTCCTTGATGCGGTTCTCCCCTTTCAAGCGGTACTCCAGGCCAGCCAGGGTGCCACCGTAGGTGTTTCCTTGCTCGATCCGCTTCAGCGTCTCAGTGATCCCTTTCTCGTGCGAGTGCAAGGCTGCGATCTCCCAGTCTGCTTCGGCGTTACGCTCCGGGCCGAGGGTCCGGTGACCGTCGCCCCGCCACGACCCCGGCGGATCGCCAGACTTCACCCCCTCGCTTGCTTCGAGCCGCCCAGGCCAGCGCACCTCATGCCAGGACCACATCAAATCGAACTGCGGTATCCGCTCCGAGTAGCCGACTCGCAGGGCATCCGGCGACGGGCCACTCGGGATCGGTGGCGAACCAGGCAACGGCGGCTCCTCCGGAGGTGCCGGTTCATCCGACGACGGCGGCTCGGCCGTCTCTTCGGTCACCCCGACCGCCCTGGTCTCAGCGGCGGGTTCACCGCGCGCGCCGTTGCCGTCGCTCGCGCGTTCCGAATACTTCGGCGAGCTCGGATGCCCGGCCGGGAGCTTTTCCAGCCGCAACCCCAGTTGCGACTTCGACCCCGCGCCGTCAACGGCATCAGGCTTGGCCGGACGACCGTCAACGTCGGCCCTCCCGGTCTGCGTTAACTCATTGATGCCTTTCGCCACGTAGCAAGTACATCACCAAATTCTGACGGAAATCGGCTTGTCTCAAATGCCCAAGAACCTGCAAGGTTCTCGTAGGGCGTTCCACGGCGAGATCTCGGGAAAGAAACGGTAGGCGGCACGACTCCAAACTGATGCCGACTGTGGGGAGATTGCGCCGAAGCTCTGGGCTGAGCCCGATGTCCAGCGGCCCGCCCGCGCCTTCGCCGACGGGCGGATAGGACCGCGCACGCGCGCGGGCGGTGGTGGTGCGCTCTAGACCCGCGCCAGAGCGCCGGCGGTAGTCTCGTCGCCGTCATTTTCCGCGCGCGGCTCAGCGCGGCCGTCAAGCGCTTCCCTGACCGACATCGCGAGCAGGTAAGGCACCAGGTCGGTCGAGCGGCGCAGCACCCAGCCGGTGCCCTTGGTCGCCAGCCAGGCGAATTCCGCCAGCCGCGTCGGAGGCACGCTGGCGGGCTCCGGGTCCGGCGCGGGTCCCACCGGACATCCTGCCCGCTCAAGCAGGCCGTGGAAGGAGCGCGCGAGCAGGCGGTGTCCCCGCTCGTTGGGGTGCAGCCGGTCAGCGGCCCACATCCGGCGCTCATAGGTCTGCGGCAGGCCGGCCGCGTCGAAGTGCAGCGTCCCGAACTCCCGGGCGACCGCGTCCAGGACCACGTTGACCTGCCGCGTGCGGCGGCTGAGTGGCCGGGCCAGCGCACCAGGCAGGCCGAGCATCCGGCCGGCGTCGGGCAGCCGCATCGTCAGCACCTGGGCGCCCGTCGCGCGCAGGGCACCAATCGTGCGGGCAGC
>DASWAA010000363.1:0-12480 GCA_036391385.1 Streptosporangiaceae bacterium | reverse complement strand
CAGGTCCTCGCCGAGCGAGATCACCGGGAATTCCACGCCAGCGCCGCCGGCCGCCTCGATGCCCTCCCTGACGGGGCCGACCAGGTCGCGCAGCGGCAGGTTGCACGGATTCAGCTCGCTGGCCGAGTTCGCGATCCCGATTACCGGGCGGTCGGCGTCCGGGCCGACCCGAACGCCCGCGCTGGCCAGCGCGACCCGGTGCAGCACGGCGACCTCGTCGTCGCCGGCCAGCCAGGCACGGCTGCGCAGCCGGCCCCGGCCTGTGATTCCGGCGGGCGTCACGGCCTGCTGCGAGCCGGTCCCTGGTGCGGTCATCGCGGTGGCTCCGGTACGCCGAGCCCCTTGGCGCCGGGCTGAGACTGGATCAGCGAGATGCCGCTGCGGGCGATCCACTCGAGTGCGACCGCGGCCCGGTGGACCTTCTCCCGCGCGATCGCCACGGCCTCGTCGACCAGGTGCGCGCCGCTCGGGTACAGCGGCCGGGAGTTGCGCAGCCCGAACTTGACGTACATGGGAGCGGCCGCGGAGATCAGCTCGGCTGCCTCGTGCCCGCGGACGACGCCGCCCATCGCGTCCGGCGTCTCGACGTACAGGTCGATCGGCAGGCCGCTGACCGCCCGCATCTCGGCGATCTGCCCGAGCGTGAGGTCAGACGGCACGTTGATGGTGGACCCGCCAAGCTCCTCGAGCGTCCGGAAGCTCAGCGGGTTCGACGGCGCGAGCACCGCCGACACCTTCCAGACGATCGACGCCGGCAGCTGACCCGCCGCCTGCAGCCCGGCGACGAGCTTGAGCAGTCCGGGGTCGGCGATCAGGAAGCCCCTGATCCCCAGCTCGGCCGCCCGGACGATGTCGTCGACCGCGTACCGCAGCTGGCGCGTGCCGCGCAGGCGGCCGGCGAGGACCTGTCCGTCGGCGCTGGATGCCGCCCGGCCGATGTCCCATTCCTCGCGCGGGCCCGTGAACAGCGACACCTCGATCCCGGCGTCGGCGGCGACCTGCGCCATCTCGGTCAGCTCGGCCGATGACAGCAGCATCGCGCCGCTGCCCTGCGAGACCCGGTTGACCGTGACGCCGCGGGCGGCCGCCTCGGCGATGACTGCCCGCAGCACCGCGGGGCCCTCGACGCTCGGGATCTCGATCCGGAAGTGCGCGCCATCGGGGAACCTGGCCTGGCTGGGTGGCCCGGTCGGCTCTGCGATGAGGCCAGCCTGCGCCAGGGCGGCAGCGCCAGTTACGGTCTGGCCATCGCTGCGATGGATCACGTGCCAACCTCCAGAACTGCAGGGCGCGGCGTGTCCCTGTCATCGCGGTCATCGACTGGCCAGCCGGGTGCGCCGGTAACCCGGCTGAGCTGCCCGCTGGCGGTTATCAGATAGGTGTCCTCGGCCTTCGCGCCGCCCGGCAGGCTCGGGTTCCAGGCCACGGCGTGGCCGGCCATGACCGGCTCGCGGTACCACCGCGACGCCGTCTGCCCAGGCGCGATCTCAAACTCTCGCTGAGCGAATCCGACGGGTCCGCCCTGATAATGACCAGTCCAGCCTTTTATAGCACCGGCGGTCGCGTATCCGCTGGCCAGAGCGTCAAGTGCGGAGCCGTAGCTGGCACCGGGCACGCAGGCGCCGAGCACGGCGTCCTCGATCGCGAGCACCCGGGCGCGCAGGGCCGCGTACCCGGGATCCAGCGGAGCCGAGGTGGCGAACCTGGTCAGTGCCACGTGCAGCCCGCCACGCCTGGCGACGACGACGGCCATCGCCAGGCGCCGCACCGGTGCTCCGATCGCCATCGGGTGCCGGTACCGCACGAGCCTGTCGTCCCCGCCGACGATCAGGACCGGAGCATCGGCACCACGCGCTTCGATCGCGGCGGCGCACCGGGCCTGGATGTCGAGGTCGCGCTCGCCCGGCTGCCACTGCGCCAGGCTGTCCTGCAGCGCTGCGGCGGCGTCCGCGCCGAGGTCTGACAGATCGTCTGCCTCTGCCGGGGACAGTGCCAGGCGCAGGCTGATCAGCTCGTCGGAGTAGTCCAGGCCGAAGGCCGGGTGCCCGTCGCTGGCCAGCCGGGCGGCCGGCGCGCCAGCCAGGTCGACCGCCACCGCGGCGAAGTCACCCGGCGTGTACCAGGGGACTTCTGCCAGGTCGGAGAAGCCGTGCGCGGCCGGGTCGTACTCCTGCCTGATCCGGTCCGCCTCGACGTTCGTCGTGATCAGCCACGCGCCCTCGGTCGTGATGACCGCCCAGACCAGGTCGACAGCGGCGGTCCGGTCGACCGGAGGCGCGACTCCGCCGCACGCCCACGCCACGGCGGCAGGCCCGGTCAGCACGAACCCTGCCGGAGCGCCGGAACGCAGCAAGCCCACCAGGCGCCGCCTGGACTCCGCTGCCCGAGCGACGCTGCGACGCTGGCGTTCTGTACTACCGAACGCTGTTGTGTGATGTAGAATCACGCAGGCAACGAAACTCGTGATTCAGAAGTATGTCAAGCATTGTTATCGCTTTCATATATTGTGTTCGGTCATGCCGAACAGGAGGCGCCGCGGAGGTGCGTGGTCCGATGAGAGCAATCCCAGGCAGCGAGCGAGCCGGAGGACGGCCAGCGCTGGTGCAAGCCAGTCCGGAGCCGTCCGGACGGGAAGCGCCTGGCGACGAAGATGTGGCTGACCGCTATACGGTCCGCAGCGTCGCCCGGGCTATCCGGCTGATCAACATCGTGGCAAGCGGACCGCAGGAGGGCATGTCTCTCAGCGACCTCGCCCGGGCGCTCGGTACCTCGAAGAGCACGACGCTCGCGCTCGCGAGGACCCTGACGTCCGCCGGCATGCTGCGGGACTCCCGGCCCGGGCCCAGGTACAACCTGGGCACCGCGCTCATCAGGCTCGGTGACATCACCCGCAGCCAGCTGCCGCTCGGCGAGATCTGCCGGCCGGTGCTGTCCGCGCTCGCTGATCTCACCAAGATGACGGCGCGGGTGGCCGTCTGCGACGAGGGCTACCCGGTCTTCATCGAGCGCGTGGACGGGCCAGGCAGCATCAGGTTCCACACGCCGCTCGGCCAGCGCGAGGTTCCGCACGCGTCGGCGGCGGGCAAGGCGATGCTGGCCACCATGACCGAGGACGAGGTCAGGGCGATCTGCGGCAGCACCGCGCTGCAGGCACGCACGGCGCACACCATCACCGACGTCGACTCGCTGCTCGATAACCTTGCCCGCGCCCGCGCCGACGGGTTCGCGGTCGACGACGAGGAAGACGCGGAGGGGATCTTCTGCGTCGGCGCGGTGTTCTTCGGATATGACGGCGCCTGCGCGGGAGCGATCAGCGTCACCGGGATCAAGGGCGACCTGCCGGCCTGGCGGGTCAACGAGCTAGGCCGCACGGTCCGGCGCTATGCCGACCAGATCTCCGAGCAGCTAGGCGGCGGCAGGTACGCCGATCGGACCGGGGTGGCCGCCGGGGCGCTGGGATGACCGCGCAGGCGACCGAGAGACCCGTGCCCGGAGATGGCCCGCAGGCAGGCGCTGCCCTGGTCGTGATGAAGCCCGGCGAGGTCCGGCTGATCCGGCGCCCGCCTGTCGCCGCGGCGGCTGGCCAGATCCTGGTCGAGCCCGACCTGGTCGGGCTCTGCGGCACGGACCTGGAGATCATCGACGGCTCGATCGACCCGGCCTACATCAGGTACCCGGTCGCGCTCGGGCACGAGTGGACCGGAGTCGTGGCCGGCCACTCGCCGCTGGCCGGGCGGCGGGTGGTGGTCGAGGGGGTGATCGGCTGCGGGCACTGCGCACGGTGCGCGGCCGGGGAGACCAACCTCTGCGAGACCTACGACGAGATCGGCTTCACCAGGGACGGCGCCGCTGCCAGCCAGATCGCGGTGCCCGCGTACCTGGCGCACCCGGTTGGCCCGTCCGTCGCGGCCGAAGACGCGGTGCTGACCGAGCCCGCCGCCGTCGTCTACCGTGGCCTGGCCAAGGCGGGGGTGGCGCCGGGCTGCCGGGCGCTGGTCATCGGTGACGGGACGATCGCGCTGCTCGCCGTTATGCTGCTGCGGCTGTGGTCACCAGCCGAGATCGCGGTGGTCGGGCGGCGCGGAGATCAGGCAGAGCTTGCCACCGCGGCCGGCGCGACTAGCTTCGGCGTCACCGACGCTCCGAACGGCTATGACCTGGTGGTGGAGGCGGCCGGCGCCACGGCGGCAGTCGAGACGGCCCTGGCGAAGGTGCGCCGGGGCGGCACCGTGCTGCTGCTCGGGCTGCCGCCGCACGGCCAGACCGTCGCGATGGCAGCTGACGACACGGTCAACAACGACCTGACGATCCTGGGCAGCTTCAGCTACACGTCCGTGGCCTGGCGCGCCGTGGTGAGCCTGCTCGACTCCGGGCAGCTCAGGCCGGGGATCCTGGTCACGCACCGCTACCGGCTGGCCGAGTGGGAGCAGGCGATCACCACCCTGCGCGGCTCGCCGGGCCAGTCCGGCCCGCGCGGCAAGGTACTGATCCAGATCGACGGCAGCGGCACCGACCGCAGCAGGGAGGCACGACGATGACCTTCACCAGCGTGAGCCCGCATGACCCGGCCGACGTACTCGGCGAGTGGGAGAGCGCGGGCAGTGCCGGAGCCGATGCCGCGGTGAGCCGCGCCATGAAGGCGGCGCCGGTCTGGCGTGACACGCCGGGCGCGGCCAGGGCGAAAGCGCTCGGTGATGCCGCGACCGCGCTGGAGCAGCGCGCTGGCCAGGTGACCGACCTGGTGATTCGCGAGGTGGGCAAGCCGCTGTCTGAGGCCCGCGGCGAGGTGGCCAGGGGCGTGGCGATCCTGCGCTACTACGCGCAGCAGGCGCTAGCACCGGACGGCGAGACGCTGCCGGCGGCCGACCCGGACCAGTTGCTCATGGCGCGCCATCGGCCGGTGGGCGTCGCGGCCCTGCTCACTCCGTGGAACTTCCCGGTCGCGATCCCGCGGTGGAAGGCCGCGCCGAGCCTGGCCTACGGCAACGCCACCGTGCTCAAGCCGTCGAGCGCGGCCGCGGCGACGGCGCTGCTGCTCGGCGAGATCCTCACGCCGTTCCTGCCCGCCGACGTGTTCCAGGTCGTGCTCGGCGGAGCGGAGACGGCGCGGCCGCTGATCGACCATCCGGGCGTGGCTGCCGTCTCGTTCACCGGGTCGTCGGCAGTGGGGCGCGACATCAGCGCCCGCGCGGCCGCCAGGGGCTGCCGGGTGCAGGCCGAGATGGGCGGGCAGAACCCGTCGGTCGTCCTGGCCGACGCCGATCTGGATCGGGCCGCCACCATGATCGCCTACGCCATGATGGGCTACGCCGGGCAGAAGTGCACGGCGACCAGCCGGGTCATCGTCGCTGACGAGGTCTACCCGCAGTTCCGTGAGGCCCTCACCGGAGCCGTCGAAGCTCTGCGGGTCATCGACCCGGCCGATGCCGGGACGCTGGTCGGCCCGGTGATCGACGACGGCTCGCGGGCGTCGGCGCTGGCGGCGGTGGCCGAGTCGGGCGGCCGGGTGCTGACCGGCGGCCGGGCACTTGACGCTCCCGGGTACTACCTGGCGCCGACTCTGGTCGAACTCGACGAGCCGGCCGGGCGGCTGGCCACCGAGGAAGTGTTCGCCCCGGTGGCCGCGATGATCAGGGCAGGCTCGGCGGACGAGGCGATCACGATCGCCAACGCGGTTCGGTACGGGCTGGTCGCCTCGGTCTTCACCAGCGACCTGGCCCGCGCGCTGCGGGTCACCCGGCGGATCGAGGCCGGGATGATCAGGGTGAACGCGCCGACCTCCGGCGTCGACTTCAATGCGCCGTTCGGCGGCTCGAAGGAATCGAGCTACGGCCCGCGGGAGCAGGGTCAGGCGGCGCGCGCGTTCTACACCGAGTCACAGACCGTGCTGATCGTGCCCTAGCAGGCCGAAGGCCCCCGGCTTACGGCCGGCCGCTTGCGCGGCCGGCCGGGCCGGAGGCCCGCGTCACCCCTTCGGGTGCCGCCTCCTCAGAAGCGGGGGAGAGCTGTCGAGATGTCGTAGCTCGAGCCCCAGTACCACTGCGTGGCGGCCGCGCCTGGCACGATGTGCGGGACGCCGGTGGGGTCGGCGATCCAGTAGCGGACGTGCGACTGCATGTGGCCCGGCAGCGTCGCGATGGCCGCCTTCACCGCCGGCCACTCCGAGCGCATGGTGTAGATGACGGCCAGGGCATGCGGGCTGGCGGTCAGCCGCGCCCGTGCCCAGGTCGCCGCCTGCGGCGGCGTGGCGTCACCGGGCTCGACGTCCAGGACGTTCGCCGACGGGTTGGACCCGTTGGTGTCGATCCACAGCACCTTGCCCGCGTGAACCTGCGAGCGTGAGGCCGCGTAGGAGCCGTTCGAGTAGGTGGCGACCACGGCCTTGCCCGAGATCGCCGACGGCGTCACCGAGTCGTAGACCCGGTACGGCTTAGTCGGGCCTGCCGGGTGCTGCGGCTTAGCCGGGTGCTGCGGCCTGGCCGGGTGCTGCGGCTTGGCCGGGTGCTGCGGCTTGGCGTTGTGCGCGGGCGCGGCCGAGTGCTGGCTAGCCGTCGTGTGCGCGGCCGGCAGGCCGACCTGGTGCGCGGCCACCACATGCGGGGCCGCCTTACCTGGCGTGGCCGACTTCGAGCCGGCGTGCACCGCCGTGCGGGTGACCGCAGCCCGGTTCAGCGCGGCCGCGGCGTCGACCGAGCCTGCGGCCGGGTGGCTGGCCGACATGCCGGCCGCCACACCTGCCGCTGCCGCTACGGTCGCGGCGGCGACGCCGAGCGTCTGTCGCGATGGCTTGCGGGCAAGGCTGTAGGTGTTGCGGAACAGAGACTGAAATGAGGGGATACGGGGGAACACGATGACCCTTTGCTCGGGCGCGGGGGGCGCTCGTCGGTCACCCAGGGGGATGCCTGCCGATGGGGGTGCACCAGGCTCAGGCGGGGGGTGCGCGGATGTGCCGCGGTTCAGGGCGACATGTTGCGGGGGGCAACCATCACGCGCCTGGGTGCTATCGGTTACGGAGAGTGAACGCCAACGGGAGTTAAGTTAAGTCCGAGATTTCCGAATCTGTGGTCTGGATCACACGGCCAGGGACCCGCGGGAGCTCGATCCCGCCGCCGGGGACCCCGGGAACCCAGGCAGGCAAGGGGTTCGCGAACTTACTGTCCGGGTGGCTATAGAAAGCCCGGCCTGCGACAATCGTGCCTGCGCCCGGCGCTCCAGGACGAGCACGGACGAGCCGAGCGCGGGAGCGAGCAGAGGGACGGACATGTCGACACCTGGTTCTAGTACGTACACCTGCCCGTACTGCCGGATGGTGAACAACGACGACGGATCAGTGACCTGCCCGCGGTGCGGAGCGCCGGTCGACATCCGGCTGCGGGTGTCCAACTCAGGCTGGGCCGAGCAGCCGCCTATCCGCGACATGGCCAGGATCCGCTTCAACCGGTCCACCTGCCAGATCAGCGGCAACTACGTGCCGGTCGCCGAGATGAACCTGCACGACGAGGACTGGGTCTACTTCTCGCACCACCAGCTGCTGCACACCGACACCAACGTGCGGCTCGAGGCAATCAAGCTCGGCGGCGGCTGGAACCGGGTGCTCGCCGGCATGCCGATGGTCATGATGAAGGCGCAGGGGCCAGGGCATATCGCCTTCAGCGCCGACCGGCCGGGCGAGTTGCTCGCGATCCCGCTGCAGCAGGAGCAGTCCGTCGACGTCGTCGAGCACCGGTTCCTGGTCGCGACCGGGAACGTCGGCTTTCAGTGGGCGAACTCCAACGTGTGGTTCGTCACCGGCAGCGGTGACGACCGGGAGTGGCACTACCCGGTCGGCAGGATGATCGACCGCTTCACCGCCCACGGCGCCCCTGGCCTGCTGCTCCTGCACGGTCCAGGCAACACCTTCGTCCGCGACCTGGGCCCCGGGGAGAGCATCCTGGTCCAGCCGTCCAGCCTGATCTGGAAGGACCCGGCCGTCTCGATGCACCTGCACTTCGAGTACCCGGGCGGCCAGTACTGGTTCAGGTCGGCCCGCTGGCAGGCCAAGGCGGTGTGGCTGACACTGCGCGGACCCGGCCGGATCGCGATCCAGTCGGTCTTCCACCGCCCCGAGATGGTCGGCGCGGTCAACCAGAGTTCCGCGTCGACCCGGCATTTCTGGTAGCCGCTGACGGCGTGTCGCCAGCGTCGTGATACGTGCGTTGTTGCTGGTTAAACGGTTAACATGCAGGTATTTGCACCTAACTGAGAGGTGACCTGCCAGTGACCGAAACCAGCAGCGCTCCGGCCGCGCTGATCGAGGCCGAGGTACGTGAAGGTGTCTATGGCGACAAGGTAGCGGCGGTCGAGCCCGGGGGAGCGGAGTTCATCCCGCTTGGTGACCGGCACGGCAAGCCCTACCAGCAGTTCTGGACCTGGGTGTCGCCGAACATGGAGTTCGCGACCGTCTTCGTCGGCGTGATCGGTGTCTGGTTCTTCGGGCTGTCCTTCTGGGTGGCCACGCTCGCGATCGTGCTTGGCACGGCGCTCGGCTCGCTGTCCATGGGCGTGCTCGCCGGGCGCGGCCCCCTGTTCGGGGTGCCGCAGATGGTGCTGTCCCGGATCGGGTTCGGCTTCGTCGGCAACATCCTCCCGGCGGGCCTCAATGCGATCGTGGCCGGTATCGGCTGGTTCGCCGTCAACAGCGTGAGCGGCGCCTTCGCCCTCAACGCCCTGCTCGGCTGGAACAGCAAGGTCTGCCTGCTGATCATCGTGGTCCTGCAGATCGCGGTCGCGTTCTTCGGGCACAACCTCGTGCACATGTTCGAGCGAGTGGCCTTCCCGTTCCTGGTGGTCGTGTTCCTCATTGCCTCGGTAGTGATCATCTCCAAGGCACAGCCGGGCGCGCACGCCTCGAACAGCATCGGCGGGTTCCTGATCACGCTCGGCGCGGCCTTCGGTTACGCAGCGGGCTGGAACCCGTTTGCCAGCGACTACACCCGCTACCTGCCGCCGGACAGCAACCGCCGGGCCACCGGCCTGTGGGCGGGCCTTGGTGTCTTCATCTCCTGCATCCTGCTCGAGATCGTGGGTGCGGCGGCGGCAACGATCACGAGCATCAGCAAGTACGGCAACAACCCGACGGCCGGATTCACCAGCCACCTGGCGACCCCGCTGGCCGACGTCACGCTGCTGGCGATCGCGCTCGGCGCGATCTGCGCCAACGCGCTCAACGTCTACTCGGGCTCGATGTCGTTCCTGGCACTGGGGATCAGGCTGCCGCTGTCGCTGCGCCGCGCCATCGTCTCGCTCGCCTTCGGTGTCATCGGCTTCTTCGTGGCGCTGTCCGGCCTGCACGACGCCGGGGTGAAGTACACCAACTTCCTCCTGGTCATCTCCTACTGGATCGGCCCGTGGCTGGGCGTCTTCTTCGCCGACCAGCTGCTGCGTCGCGGTAAGCGGGTCGACGGCCTGCTGTTCGACCGCAAGCACAACCCCTGGGCGGGCTTCGCGGCGATGCTCGTTTCCGGGGTGGTCTCGATCTACCTGTTCGCCAACCAGACCGAGTACGTGGGTGTGGTGCCCAAGCACTGGGCGAGCTTCGGTGACCTTGCCTTCGAGGTCGGCTTCGTGCTCGCCGCCGGCCTGTACGCGCTGTTCTTCAAGCTGCAAGGGGAGGGCAGCGTCCAGGAGGCGCTGCACATCCCCGGTGAGCAGCCGGCGATGCCGGCCGCGGAGTAGCGCCGGGCGAGCCGCAGCCGACCGGCCGGAGGCGCCCCCGCGATGCGAGGGCGCCTCCGGCATGCCATGGGCTGCCATGGGCCGCCATGGGCCGCCGGCCAGCCCGCTCGGGCCGCCACGGGCGCGCCGTTACTTCCGCAGGAAAGTGACCTCCTCCTCGGCGCCGTCCCAGATCACCGTGCGCTGAGCCGGCGTAGCCCGGGCGACGACCTTGCCGCCGCGCAGCACCAGCGTCCGCGGGGCGATCAGGCGCAGGGCGTCCGCCTCCGACGGCGCGTCGAAGACGACCAGGTCGGCCGGGCCGCCGGTCCGCAGGCCGTAGTCGGGTACCCCGAGCGCGGCGGCCGGGTTCACCGTGATCATCTCGATCAGCCGCCGGAGCTCGGCGTCGCCTGACATCTGGCCGAGGTGCACGAGCACGAACGCGGCCTGCAGCGGGTCGCCGTACCCGAGCGGGTACCACGGGTCCATCACGGAGTCGTGCCCCACGCAGACGTTGACGCCTGCCTCCTGCAGCTGCTTCACCCTGGTGTGGCCGCGCCGGATCGGGCCGGTGTCGAATCGGCCCTGCAGTACCGAGTTGTCCAGCGGGTTGGTCACCATGTGCAGCCCCGCCCGCGCGATGTTCCTGATCAGCCGGTAGGCGTAGGCATTGTTGTAGGAGTGCATCGCCGTGGTGTGGCTGGCAGTCACCCGGCCGGACATCCCGCGCCTGATCGTCTCCGCCACCATCACCTCGACGAACCGCGAGTGGTCGTCGTCGGTCTCGTCGCAGTGGATGTCCACCCGCAGGCCGTGCTCGTCGGCGAGTGCCATCGCAAATCTGACCGACTCCACGCCGTCCTCGCGGGTCAGCTCGTAGTGCGGGATGCCGCCGACCACGTCGGCACCGAGCTCCACGGCCTTGCGCATCAGATCCCTGCCGCCGTCGAAGCCCAGGATGCCCTGCTGCGGGAACGCGACCAGCTGCAGGTCGATCACGCCGCGCACTTCCTCGCGCAGGTCGACCAGGGCGCGCAGCGCGCGCAGCTCCGGGTCGCAGACGTCGACATGGCTGCGGACATGCTGGACGCCGCAGGCGAGCTGCCAGCGCAGGATCTGCCGGACGCGGGACTGCACATCCTCGTAGGTCAGGTCGGCCACCCGCTCGGCCCACACCTCGATGCCCTCGAACAGCGAGCCCGACTCGTTCGGGCGCGGCTGGCCGACGGTCAGCACGGCGTCGAGGTGGATGTGCGGCTCGATCAGCGGCGGCGTCACCAGCCGCCCGCCGAGGTCGATCGTCTGCGCCGCGGCTGTCTCGGCGCCGACCGCGGCGATCCGCCCGTCGTCGACGCCGAGGTCGGTGAGGGTGTCTTGTCCGGCGATGCGGGCATTGCGAAGGATCAGATCGATCATCTGGCTATCATGACGCGACCAGGCACGTCTATCCACACGTTCGAGCGCGAGGGCTCGCTCCGGTCACCCGGCTCGCTGCCCAGCACGCGCCGAGATCTGGGCGGCACAGATCAGATCGCGGACGCGCTCGCACTCCTCGATGCCGATCAGGGCCGGCGGACCGATGGTCGTCGCGGGCCAGGCGAGGTTCTTCCAGCCGTTGCGCTCCCGCGTCGCCGGGCGGGCGAGAGCCATCATCAGCGATCGCTGCACCACGACGGGAGGGAGCAGGTCCCCCAGCGGAGCCTGTACGACCACTGGGTCTGCCAGCATGCGCCACCAGGCGATCACGCGGCGGTCCGTCACGACATAGCTCGATCGCAGAATCCTGATGCGCCGGCCGACGACGCGGCCGACGGCCGGGTACAGGCCGCCCACTATCCCGAAGACGATGACGAAGACGAGGAACCCAGCATCGCCACCGCTCGCCACGACGTCCGCCATCAGGCAGACGCAAGTCAGCCAGACCAGGCCGAAGAGCGACAGGTAGACATCCTGCTGGCCGAACCACCACGGCGGCCGGGCCGGCCGGCCTGCCCAGAGCACGCGTTCGCCGGCTTCGAGTCGGATGGCGCCAAGCAGCGCCGGTTCAGCGCGGCGGGCGATCGGCGCTGGCAGGTCGGGCTCATGGCCGCTCAGCTGATCCCGGGCCGATGCCAGCGCGACCAGGGCCGAGTCGGCATCGGCGAGCGAGTGCAGTACCGGGTACTCCTGCTGCCCCAGCGACGAGAAGGGGCCGGACGTCCCGGCCAGGCCCGCCAGCAGGCCGCGCGATGCGGAGCCGCCCAGACCCCGCAGTACCAGGTCGGCGGTGCCGTCGCGGTGACGTCTGAGCGCGGGCTGGCTCAGCTGATCCAGGTAGGCACTCCAGGTTCGGCGCCGTCGCAGTCCTGAGGTGACCATGACTCGCAGGTCGGTGACCTGATACGAGTCACGAGCCCGCTCCCGCGGCTGGAGTACGAGCAGGTTGACGAGCAGGCCGCTGATCTGGGCCATGCCCGCGACCACGACGATCACCGTGAAGGCACTGAGCGGGGCGGGCAGCCCGAACCCGTGCCTGACCTGGTGCGAGGCGAAAAGCAGCACTACAGCACCGGCAGCCAGGTAGGCGGCGAACCCGATTTCCGCGCGGCTGATCCGCCTCCGGGCGGGCTTGCCGGCCCACAATGACCGCTCTCCGGGCAGCAGCTCAGCACGATCGTCATTCACGGTCTGCCTCACCACGCGGGATATATGTACAGAGATTATCGCCAGAAAGATGATTAATGAACAATCAGGCAAGGCAGCGCAGCGGCGCTCCGCCGTTGTAGGTGACCATGTCGGCGAGCG
>DASWAA010000362.1:0-7442 GCA_036391385.1 Streptosporangiaceae bacterium | reverse complement strand
GGCCTGATCGTCGAGGAAGACGTGCCGCCCGACCCGGCGAAGCCGCTAGCAGGACGCCGGTCCAAGATCGTCTACCGGCTGACCGCGGACGGCAAGGATCATCTGGAGTACCTGCTCTCGCAGGCGGGCTCGGCCTCCTACGAGGACGACGGCTTCGGCGTCAGGTTCGCCTTCTTCGGCCTGACGACGGCCGACGTGAGGCTCCGGATCCTGGAGGGACGCCGCAGCAAGCTGGAGGAGCGGGTCGAGTCGCTGCGCGCCGGGCTGTCCCGGACCAGGGAGCGAGTCGACAGCTACACCCTTGAGCTGCAGCGGCACGGCCTGGAATCGGTAGAGCGCGAGGTTCGCTGGCTGAACGAGCTGATCGCCTCCGAGCGGCGCGCGGACGAGCAGTCCGCTGGCCAGCCCGGCGGCACCTCACCAGACGGCACTGACACAGCGGCCAGGCAGGCCGGTCAGTCGCCGACAGATGAAAGATAAGGAGCAATCCTCATGGGTTCGGTACGGGTAGCCATCGTGGGCGTCGGGAACTGCGCCAGTTCCCTCGTCCAGGGCGTGGAGTACTACAAGGACGCCGACCCGGCCAGCCGGGTGCCGGGCCTCATGCACGTCCAGTTCGGTCCCTACCACGTGGGGGACGTCGAGTTCGTCGCCGCGTTCGACGTGGACGCCAAGAAGGTCGGCCGGGACCTCGCCGAGGCGATCGTCGCCAGCGAGAACAACACGATCACCATCTGCGACGTGCCGCCGACCGGCGTCACGGTGCAGCGCGGCCCGACGCACGACGGCCTGGGCGAGTACTACCGTGACATCATCACCGAGTCCGACGAGGCGCCCGTGGACGTGGTGCAGGCCCTGCGCGACGCGCGCGCCGACGTGCTCGTCTCCTACCTGCCGGTCGGCTCGGAAGAGGCGGACCGCTTCTACGCGCAGTGCGCGATCGATGCGGGCGTGGCGTTCGTCAACGCGCTGCCGGTCTTCATCGCCTCGGACCCGGTGTGGGCGGAGAAGTTCACCAGGGCCGGCGTCCCGATCGTGGGTGACGACATCAAGTCCCAGGTCGGCGCGACGATCACGCACCGGGTGCTGGCCAAGCTGTTCGAGGACCGTGGCGTCGAGCTGCTGCGCACCTACCAGCTCAACGTCGGCGGGAACATGGACTTCAAGAACATGCTGGAGCGCAAGCGCCTGCAGTCCAAGAAGATCTCCAAGACCCAGTCGGTGACCTCGCAGATCCCGCACGAAATGGCCAAGGCCGACGTGCACATCGGCCCGTCCGACCACGTGCCGTGGCTGACTGACCAGAAGTTCGCCTTCGTGCGGCTGGAGGGCCGCTCTTTCGGCGACACCCCGCTGAACCTGGAGTACAAGCTCGAGGTCTGGGACTCGCCGAACTCGGCCGGCGTCATCATCGACGCGCTCCGGGCCGCGAAGATCGCCAAGGACCGCGGCATCGGCGGGCCGATCCTGTCCGCCTCGTCGTACTTCATGAAGTCGCCGCCCGAGCAGTACAGCGACGACACGGCGCGCGAGCAGGTGGAGAAGTTCATCCGCGGCGAGGTCGACCGCTAGGGCCGTCCCGCCCGCGGCGGATCGGACAGTCGCGCACAGCGAGCGACGGGGGCGTGCCCACACTGGCGGGCGCGCCCCCGTTGGGCTGGAAAGAACTAAGTGAACCGCCGGAGACGAGCCCGGGCTCCTCGCCGCCGCACCGCTCCGTGCTGGCCGTACGCTGATCGGGTGCGAACAGGTATCACAGGGCCCGGGTCATGACGAACGACACCAGGCCGGCGCGGTCCTCGTTCCTGTCCGACCTGCGCACCGTCCTGGCTGGCGCGGGCTTCCGCAAGCTCTTCGCCATCCGGCTTCTCTCCCGGTTCGGCGACGGCGTCTTCCAGGCGGGCCTCGGTACGTACGTGTTCTTCAGCCGGCAGTCCTACCCGGACCCGGGCAAGGCCGCGCTCGCCTTCGCCGTGCTGTACCTGCCCTACTCCCTGATCGGCCCGTTCGCCGGCGTCTTCATCGACCGGTGGTCCAGGCGCCAGATCATGCTGTGGTCCGCGGTCTGCCGGGCCGGGGCGGTCGCCCTGACCGCCCTGCTCATCGGCTCCGGGCAGCTCGGCCTGCCGGTCTACCTGGCGGCCCTGCTCGTCTTCGGCATCAACCGGTTCTTCCTGTCCGCGCTGTCCGCCGCGACACCGCACGTCGTGCCGGAGGACGAGCTGGTGATGGCCAACGCGGTGGCGCCGCCGCTCGGCACGCTCCTGGCCTTCGCCGGAGGGCTGGCCGGCGTCGAGGTGCACCTGCAGACCGGCGGCGGCCAGGCCGGATCGGTTATAACGCTGCTGAGCAGCGGAGTGTGCTACCTGATCGCCGGCGCCGTCGCGACGCTACTGCACCGCCGTGCCCTGGGACCCGATCATGAGCCCGGCGAGCCAGCCTCGGAGCGGCTGACGGCACAACTGGCCGCGGTCCTGGTCGGCCTGGCCGACGGAGCCCGGCACATAGCGGCCCGCCGGCGGGCGCTGGGCGCGCTGGCTGTCACGGGCAGCGCGCAGTTCCTGTTCGGGATCGTGCTGCTGATGTCGATCCTGCTGTACCGGAACTACTTCTACGCGAGCGCCGGGGCCTCGGTCGCGCTCAACCACTTCCTCACGCTGCTCGCCGTCACCGGCGTGGGCGCCGGGGCGGCGGCGCTCGCGACACCTGTCGCGACCCGGCGGATCACCAAGGCGACGTGGATCACGGCGCTGCTGGCGTGCTGCGTGGTGGCGACCGGCGGGCTGGGGTCGTTCTTCGCGCAGCCGGGCTTCCTGATCCTGGGCTTCGTGCTCGGCACCGCGGGGCAGGGCATCGGCATCTGCACGACGACGATCTACCAGGAAGAGATCGCCGACAGCTTCCTCGGACGGGTCTTCTCGGTCAACGACATGGTGTTCAACGTCAGCTTCGTGGCCGGCGCGACGGTCTGCGCCTTCCTCATCCCGGCCACCGGCAAGTCGCTGGCCCTGCTGCTCGCCGCCTCGGGCGGCTATCTGGTCACGGCGGTCGGCTACCGGCTGATCTCCGGGCCGTCGCCGTCGCCGTCGGCCGCGAC
Source organism: Streptosporangiaceae bacterium (assembly GCA_036391385.1). GTDB lineage: Bacteria > Actinomycetota > Actinomycetes > Streptosporangiales > Streptosporangiaceae > Chersky-822. The sequence continues at coordinate 4,345 of DASWAA010000362.1, read as the reverse complement.
GGCCAGGCCGCTCTCCCGGGCCCAGCGCAGCAATTCCTGAGCCGCCCGGTCGTGACCGAGCGGACCGTGCTCCATCCGCAGCTCGAGCAGGTGCTTGTAGGCACGGCCGACCATCGGTCCCGGCCTTATCCCGAGCAGTGCCATGATCTCGTTCCCGTCGAGATCGGGCCGGATGCTGGCGAGTTCCTCCTGCTCGGCGAGCTCGGCGATCCGCCGTTCGAGCGCGTCGTAGCTGGCCGCGAGCCGCTTCGCCTTGGCCTTGTTCCGCGTGGTGCAGTCCGCCCTGGTCAGCGCGTGCAGCCTGGTCAGCAGCGGGCCGGCGTCCGTGACGTAGCGGCGGACGGCGGAGTCCGTCCACTCGCCGGTGCCGTACCCGTGGAACCTCAGGTGCAGCCCGATCAGCTTCGCCACGTCGGCCGTCACGTCACCGGGGACTCGCAGCGCCTTCAGCCTCTTCGTGGCGAGCTTCGCACCGACCACGTCGTGGTGGTGGAAGGCGACCTTGCCGCCGGGCAGCAGCGACCTGGTCTTCGGCTTGCCGATATCGTGCAGCAGGGCAGCGAGCCTGAGCCGAACATCTCGTTCGAGGCCGTACCGGCCTTCCAGCGAGATGGCCTGGTCCAGGACGGTCAGCGAGTGCCGGTAGACGTCCTTGTGCCGGTAGTGCTCGTCCGCCTCGAGCCGGAGCATGGGCACCTCGGGCAGGAAGTGGTCAGCCACGCCCGTGTCGACCAGCAGGTCGATGCCGTCGGACGGCCCGCCCGCCCTGCTGGCGCGCAGCAGCTTCTCCAGCTCGACCGCCATCCGCTCGGCCGACACGATCTCCAGCCTCGGCGCGAGCTCTGTCATCGCCGCGCGCAGCTCGGGGGTCGGCGTGAGTCCGAGCTCGGCGACGAACCTGGCCGCGCGAAGCATCCGAAGCGGGTCGTCGCTGAACGAGTCCTCGGGCCGGCCTGGCGTGCGCAGCACCTTGTCGGTCAGGTCGGCCATGCCGCCGAACAGGTCGACAAGCTCGTTCTGCGGCAGCCGCACGGCCATCGCGTTGACGGTGAAGTCACGGCGGGCGAGGTCATCCTCCAGTGAGGTCCCGTAGCGGACGTCAGGCTTGCGCGAGTGCCGCACGTACTGCTCGCTCCGGTAGGTCGTGATCTCCAGGTGCGTCGAGCCCTTGCGCATGCCGATGGTGCCGAAGGCGATGCCGACCGGCCAGGTCGTATCGGCCCAGTCCCTGGTGATCTCGAGCACCCGCTCGGGCGGCGCGTCGGTCGTGAGGTCGAGATCGCTATGCGGACGCCCGAGGAACACGTCCCTGACCGGCCCGCCGACCAGCGCAAGCTCGTGGCCCTCGGCGACGAACAGCCTGGCCAGCTCGTCAGCCACGGCCAGCATCTCGACCAGCCTCCCTGGCAGAGGGTTGCTGGCCGCGTGCCGCGGCGGGGTCGTGGGCGTGGGATCCTGCACGGGCATTGAGAGTAGGCGGTCGGGGACCGGCTGGGAAACCCGGGTGGCGCCCGCCGCCGGTAGTGCCCTGGCGGCTACGGGAACGAGCGAGGACCGCCGGTGGCATGCACCGGACTGCCTGCGGCACCCGCCCGCCGCAATACCATGTGCGCCATGGCCCGCTCGCATGCCGCCAAGCGCCGCCGCCGGCTGTCACCGGCCGCGCGGCTGGCGCGTGCCGTGGCCGCGCTGGGCGCCGTCACCGCGTCGGGCGTGCTCCCGCTGGTCGCGAGCGCGGCCTACGCCCAGCCCGCGAGCCCGGCACTCCGGGCAGGTTCGGCTCTCCGGGCAGGTCCGGGCCAGCCGGCAGCACCGCTTCAGCTCGCCGTCACGTCGCTGAATCCCGGCTTCGCGCGGACGGGCCATCCGATCACGGTCACCGGCCGGATCCGCAACGCCTCGACGACGGCACTCAGCGGCCTGACCGTCTCGCTGTACTCGTCCACGCAGGCGCTGCCGTCCAGGGCGGGCCTGACCGGCTACCTGGCCGGCTCCGTGCCACCGGGCGAGCGAGTGCTGTCCACCCGCCCGATCACGCTCGGCAGCCTGGCACCTGGCCGCACCTGGACATGGCAGGTGACAGTGCCGTACAGCGAGCTGCGGATGGCCTGCTTCGGCGTCTACCCGCTGACCGTCATGGCCGCCGACTCCGCCGGGGACGCCGGCATTGACCCGGTGCCGCTGCCCTTCTGGCCCACCACGCAGAGCACGTCGTGCGTGAGCCATCGCCGGCCGGCACCGCTGCCCATCTCCTGGGTCTGGCCGCTGATCGACACGCCGCATCAGGGCCCCTGCCATGGAGTCCTGCTCGACAACAGCCTGGCGCACAGCCTGGCGGCGGACGGCCGGCTTGGCACTCTGCTCGCCGCGGGCGCTCAGTTCACCGCCAGGGCGAAACTGACCTGGGCCATCGACCCGGGCCTGCTTTACCAGGCGCGCATGATGACGCAGCCCTACCAGGTTGGCAATGCGCCCGCCGCCTCGGGAAACTGCCTCCCCGGCCGGCCTCACCCGGCCAGTGCAGTGGCCGCGAGCTGGCTGGCACGCCTGACCAGGGCGACCGCGCGCCAGACGGTGTTCGCCACTCCCTACGCCGACGTAGACGTGGCCGCGCTCGCCGCCCCCGACGGATCTGACCTCATCGCTGCCGTTGCGGACGGCCAGCAGGTGGCCAGGCACATACTCGGGCACGGCGCCGGAGCCGCCGCCAGGACATCCGGGCAGCACGCGCTCGCCGCCATCTCCTGGCCGGCCGACGGCGTCGCCAGCACAGTCCTGCTCGAGTACCTCGAGAACGTCGGCATGCGGACCGTCATCCTGAAGATGCCGGCCAGCTCCCCGAAGGTGACGTACACGCCCGGCGCCGTCACCAGCATTCCCACTGGCCTCGGCAAGCCGCTCAGCGTCCTGCTCGCCGACGGCGGCCTGTCTGGCCTGCTCGCCTCCCGGGCGGCTAGCTCGCCGAAGGCTGGGGACATCTTCGGTGTGCGCCAGCTCTTCCTCGCCGAGACAGCCATGATCGGTGCCGAGGCACCGAACCTGAGCCGGCCGATCGTGGTGACCCCGCCCCGGAACTGGAATCCGCCCGCGCGCCTCGCCGACGGGCTGCTCGCCGAGACAGTCAGCGCACCATGGCTGCGGCCGTCAGCCACCAGCGCGCTCCTGGCGATGAAGCCCGAGTACGTGCACGGGCCGCTGCCGCTGTACCAGTCGCACAAGGAACTCCCCGCGCCGCTGCTGCGCCGGATAGGCCGGCTCGACCGTAAGGTCACACTGCTCGAGTCCATCAGAATCGGATCGGATCCAGGGATCAGCCGGGCCATCTTCGGCGTCGAGTCCTCCGCCTGGCGTGGCAGCAGGCAGGGCACGAAGCAGGCCGAGGCGATGCTGACCCGGACGGCACGGTACGTCGAGCAGCAGCTGCACGGCCTGACCCTCGGGGAAAGCCGCACCTCGCAGGAGTTCGTGACGCTCGGCGGAAAGGTCGGCACGGTCCCCGTGACGATCCACAACGGGCTCGGATATGCCGTCAAGGTCGGCCTCTCTGTCGAGACCACCCGGACCATCGTGCAGGGGCAGCCCGCGTACGTGGAGATCCCCGCGCACAGCAACTCCGCACCGGTGAAGCTGTCCGTGCGGACGACCGGGTCACAGCCGGGCTCGATCAGGCTGGTGCTGACCGCGCCGCCTGGCTCCTCGCACGCGGGAGTCCCGCTGCCCGGCGCCGCGCTCACCATTCACGTCCAGCCGACCGACTTCGGCACGATCGCGCTTGTCGTCTGCGCGGCAGCGCTCGCCGTGTTCGTCATCGCCTCGGCAGCGCGCGCGATCAGGTCGGGCAGGCCCGAGCCGCCGGCCCCCGCAGACCCTCGCGGACCAGACCAGCCAGATGCCCCCGCCGAAGGCGCGGCTCGGGACGCGGCGGAGGCCGGGGAGCCCGAGCAGGCTGCGGCCTCGGAGGCAGTCACCGCAGCCGATCCGCCGAACTCGCAGGCGCAGGCGTCCTCGTCGCCGTCGGCGCAGGCATCTTCGTCGCCGTCGGCGCAGGCATCTTCGTCGCCGTCCGCGCAGGCGTCGTCACCTGGCGCAATCAATTTCGGGGAAAGCCGTGATCGGCGCGAATATCCCGATACCTTCTTCTCAGACCCACCGGAGCTCACGTCTGCCGGTCCGGCCGCCCAAGACCAGGACCTGAGCGCCCCGGTATGGCGTCCGACGGAGGAGCGCTGATGAGCTGGCCTGGGCCAGAGAACGGCCCTGACTGGGCTGACTCGGGCCGGGATCGCGAATCGCGCGGCCGCGGCTCAGGAAGCGATCCAGCATGGCGCCCAGACGCCGGAAGTGA
>DASWAA010000361.1:0-22357 GCA_036391385.1 Streptosporangiaceae bacterium | reverse complement strand
CAGGTGGTGGAGCAACGGGGCACCATTCCCGCCGACTACACCGTGGCGAGAATGGCCGCCGAGCAGTTCTACGATCGGCTCCGGCAGCTCTTCGCCGAACGCAGGCAGATCACGACCTTCGGCCCCTATTCACCCGGTCAGGCGGTTGCCCTGAAGCGGATGGGCATCGAGGGCGTCTACCTGGGGGGCTGGGCCACCTCGGCCAAGGGATCCGCGACAGAGGACCCAGGTCCGGACCTGGCCAGCTATCCGCTCTCCCAGGTACCCGACGAGGCCGCGCCGATCGTGCGCGCGCTTCTCATGGCCGACAGGAATCAGCACTTCGCCCGCTCGCGGCTGAGCGAGGCGCAGCGTGCTGCCTCCCCGGCGATTGACTACCGGCCGTTTATCATCGCCGATGCCGATACCGGACACGGCGGCGACGCGCACGTCCGGAATCTGATCCGTCGTTTCGTCGAGGTCGGAGTCCCCGGCTACCACATCGAGGACCAGAAGCCCGGCGCCAAGAAGTGCGGGCACCAGAGTGGCAAGGTGCTTGTCGGCGTGGATGAGCAGATCAAGCGGCTGAGCGCCGCGCGCCTCCAGCTCGACGTCATGAAGGTGCCTGGCATCATCGTGGCCAGGACCGACGCCGAAGCGGCTACCTTCCTTGAGGGACGCGCGGACGAGCGCGATCATCCGTTCATCCTGGGCGCGACCAGCACCGAGCTGCCGACCTACAAGGTCGGCTACGTCGCCATCATGCGGAAGCTGCACGAGCTTGGCATCGACGACGCCCGCGGTCATCTGCTGTTCAAGATCTCCGCCTCGGAGTACGACGAGGCCAGCGCCTGGCTCGCGCGCACGGGCGTGATGGCCGTACTCGAAGAGAGCGCGAAGTCGTTCAGGCACGCCGACGGGTCATCAGTCGAGGACCTGATGGAGACCATCGAGACGCAGTACATGGAGGCGTGGCAGTCCGAGGCGAACCTGAAGAGCTATCCCCAGGCGGTCGCCGACGTGATCGAGTTCCGGGCCGACGAGGGTGAGAGCTTCGACCTCGGCGTCGGCGAGTGGCTGGCCTTCGCGAACCGGACGTCGCTGCACGCCGCCCGGGCCAAGGCCAGATCGATGGGCATCGACATCGCCTGGGACTGCGAGCTCTCCAAGACTGTCGACGGCTACTACCAGGTACAGGGCGGAATCGAGTACGCGATCGCCAGGTCACTGGCGGCAGCGCCGTTCGCCGATCTGCTCTGGATGGAGACCAAGACCGCGGACCTGGCAGACGCGCGGCGCTTCGCCGAGGCCATCCACGCCGAGTTCCCCTCGATGATGCTCGCGTACAACCTCTCACCGTCGTTCAACTGGGACACGACCGGGATGAGCGAGGAGGAAATGCGGCGATTCCCCGAGGAACTCGGCAAGCTGGGGTTCGTCTTCAACTTCATTACCTACGGCGGCCATCAGATCGACGGCCTGGCGGCCGAGGAGTTCGCCGCCTCGCTCAAGCAGGATGGCATGCTCTCCCTGGCCCGGCTGCAGCGGAAGTTCCGCCTGGTCGAGTCGCCCTACCGGACCCCGCAGACGCTCGTGGGCGGACCGAGGCTCGACGCGGCGCTCATGGCCTCCTCGGGCGGCACGGCGGCCACCAAGGCTATGGGCAAGAGCTCGACCCAGCACCAGCACCTGGTCCAGACGGAGGTGCCGACCAAGCTGCTCGAGGAATGGCTCGCGATGTGGGCGAAGCACCACGAGGTCCCGGGCTCGCTGCGTGCCGGGCTGCGGCCGCACACGGCAGGTTCGGAGCTGCTCGAGCTCACCTTGTCCAGCGCGAGCGGGGAGAAGGTCGCCAACATCGTCTTCGATGTGATCGTGGATCGCCGGGGACGCAACATCCTCTCGATTCGGGACCAGAACACCTTCGATCTCGCCCTGCGCAAGAAGCGCCTGATGACGCTGATCCACCTGTTCCTGATCCACCGCTACAAGATCTGGTCGGTCCACTACGTCAGCCCGACCGACGACAACCGTTACCAGGCTCAGAAGATGAAGACGCACGGCCTGTTCAGCGATGTCCACGACGAGGTCGGCGATGTCATCGTCGCGGATGTCAGCGCGGACGGTGTCAGGGCCCTGCTCGCCGCGGACCAGGAGCGCCTGAACGCCCTGATCGAGCGGAGCTATCCGTATGAGCCGGTCGCCATTGACAGCCCGTGACCTGGCCCAGCCTGACCAGCGCTGACCAGCGCCGGCGACGGCCTCGCGAGCGTCAGGGCGTCGTCGGCGGACTATGCGCGGGCACGACCCGCTCGGCAATGGCCGTGAGCCAGACCGGGGTGATGACGGCAAGGTCGCGGTAGAACGGGTGGCTCGCCTGCGCGGCGACCGCCTTGCACAGCCTGGGTAGCCATCTGCCGAGGTGGCCGGTCAGCAGCGAGTGCGCCACGTCGTGCCCGTCCGGCCTGGTCAGCGCGTAAGCGAGTGCCTCGAGTTCGACCGCGACGTGGTCTGGCAGTTCCGGCTGGCCGCCGGTGACGTCGATGCCCAGCCGCCGGTAGAGCTGCCGTAGCTCCGCGGTGCACGGGCCCATCAGGCTGTGCCAGATGTCGATCGGGACGTCGTCCCGCCAGTACGACTCATAAGGCGGGCAGGGCACCTTGGCCGGGCCGACGAACAGCCGCTCGTACTCCTCGAGCAGCGCCGGCCCGTCGCCGGACGTGGCGGCGGGCAGGCCTGCCGGTGCCATGCCGCCGGCCAGATCGCTCGCCACCTCGGCGGCGTCCGCTCGCCAGGCGACCCAGGTGCTCACCTCGTCCTCGACGGGCCTGCTCCACCAGTGCGCGAGCAGCGCGACGGCGCTGGTGGCCGCCGCCCCGTCCGCTGACATGCTCTGAGCGCTCCCGGACACGACCGCCTCACTCCTCGTCAGATATGCCATCGGCCGTGCCGGGCCCGGGCCTGCTCAGCCCCAGCCGCCGGTAGCCGACGGTCACGATGGCCGCGAACAGCGCGAGCAGCCCGACCACGATGGAGTACTCGACCCAGGTCGGCGAGTAGCGGCCGACAAGCTGGAAGGACGACGCACCCGGCGTGAACGTGCCGAGCGCGTTGCCGGGCGGGAACTGGGTGAGCGGGTTGACGAAACCGATCACGACAAGCTCGATCCGGAACGCGTAGACCCCGACGATCACCAGCGCCGCGGCGATGCCGAGCGCACCGGGCACCCTCCGGAGCCTGGGGACCAGCAGGAACAGAAGCGGCAGCAGTCCGCCGACAGCCCACTCCATCCAGAACGTCCACGCGAACGGCCCGCCCGGCAGCACCAGGTCGAGCGCCGACCGGTCCGCGGGCACGTTGCCCCACAGCACCGTGATGTAGTCGCAGCCGACGAAGAACAGGTCCACCACCAGCGAGATGGTGATGAAACCGCGCAGCCAGCGGCGGCTCTGCTCAGGCAGTCTCATGCCGCCCCAGCGATGTGCGGCGAGTGCGAGCAACGTGACGAGCGCGGTCCCGGACAGCACCGCCGAAATCACGAACAGCGGGGCCATCAGCGCGGTGTTCCACCAGGTCCGTGCGATCTGCAGGCCGAAGATCCACGCGGTGACCGAGTGCAGCAGCACGGCCAGCGGCAGGCCGATGTAGGCCAGCGCGCGGACGACCCGCCGGGTCGCGCTCGGCTGCCGCTCGTGCCGCTGCAAGATCGTCAGGTCGATGACGGAGAACGCCAGGTAAGCCGTGATGATGAGGATGTCCCAGACCAGCGGCGAGGTCCAGTTCGGGTGCACGAAGATGGCCAGCACCCGTTCCGGACGGCCTAGGTCCGGCAGGATCATGACGGCGGCGACGCTCACGCAGGCCGCCGCGGACAGCACGCCAAGCCGGGCCAGCGGCTTGAGCGCCCTGATCCCGAACACCTCGGCCGAGGACGCCATGATCAGTCCGCCGGCTGACAGCCCGATGAAGAAGGCGAAGGTGAAGATGTACATGCCCCAGGAGACGACGTCGCGCATGCCGGTCGTCGCCAGTCCGTTGCGCAGCTCGTAGATCCAGGCGGCGAGCCCGAGCAGGCCCGCCAGCGCCAGGATCAGGTACCACGCCCTGATGCCGTGCAGGCCGCCCGCCGGACGGGCGGGCTGCGCCGGCGCGTGGGCCGTGCCAGCAGCCATGACATTCTCCTCAGGACTCGGCCGGAACGCGCCTGCGCACCGGCACGTAGTAGACGTTCGGGTCGGTGCCGAGCTCAGGGTGCAGCTGGACCGCACCGCCCTCGTTCACCAGCAGGCTGACCTCGCTACCCGGATCGTCCAGGTCGCCGAAGACGCGTGCGCCGATCGGGCAGGACTCCACGCAGAACGGCACCTCGCCGACGTCGATCCGCTCGACGCAGAAAGTGCACTTCTCCACGACGCCCTTTGGCCGCACGGGAGTGAAGACCAGCCGTCCGTCAGTCCGGTAATCCTTTCCGTAGCCGACGACCCCGCCTGGCGCGTACTCGGCAGGACCCCAGTTGAAGACCCGGACGCCGTACGGGCACGCGGCCATGCAGTAGCGGCAGCCGATGCAGCGCTCGTAGTCGACGAGCACCGTGCCGTCGTCCCGCCGGAAGGTGGCCTGCACCGGGCAGACCTTGACGCACGGGGCGTCGTTGCAGTGCTGGCACGCGACCGGCAGGTAGGCGAGCTCCAGGTTCGGGTAGACGCCGTGCGGCACGTCGATGTTCTCGCTGGCCGGCGGTGCCGCGGCGGTCGACTCGTTCGGCGCGGTCGTGAGGATCCGGTTCCACCAGAAGCCGAGCGGCTCGTTGTTGATCTGCTTGCAGGCGACCGCGCAGGTCCAGCACCCGACGCAGCGGTTGGTGTCGATCACCATCACGTGATGCGGCTTGCCCCGTGACGGGCCGGCTGCGGCGCGCTTGCCCGGTGCTGCCTTCCGCCGCAGCCCCCGGCCTGTCCTGCTCCTCGTCTTTCTCGATGACATGGAAGCCTCCTTCTCAGGCCGTCTCGACCTGCACGAGGCAGTCGTAATAGGCGGCGTTCGACGGGAAGTTCGGGATGAGGGCCTGAGCGGGCTTGGCGATCTGATGCGTCAGGTTGTTCGGGTGACCCTCGATGTAGTGCTTGACCGCGATCGTGTCCCAGCCGCCCTGGTAGCAGTTCACGACTCCGGGCTTCATCGCCTGGGTGAGCCTGGCGCGGACCTTCATCTCGCCGCGGTTGTTGAACACCCGCACGACCGCGTTGTCGGTGATGCCGCGCGGAGCCGCGTCGGCCGGGTTGATCTCGAGGAAGCCGATGCCGCCGTTGTTGATCTCCATCAGCCAGGGCAGGTTCGCGTACTGGGAATGCGTTCGGAACCTGGTGTGGGTCGACAGGAAGACCAGCGGGTATTTCTTGAACAGCGGATTGGTCGGCGAGGCCTCGACCGGCTCCTGATGGTCGCACAGCTCCTGATGGAACGGCACGAGCATCTCGACGTAAAACTCGATCTTGCCGCTCTTGGTCGGGAACTGCTTGTCGAAGAACGGCACGTAGGGGATCGGGTCGGTATTCAGGTGCACCGGCTCGGAGATCAGCTGCTCCCAGGTCAGCCCGGCGACCGTCGGATCGGCGCTGGCCTCGCCGATATGCATGATCTGCCGCAGGTACTCGTCCGGGCTCTGGTCGAAGTACTGTCCGACGCCCATCTTCTGCGCGACCAGCCTGATCGCGTCCAGGTCCGACTTGGACTCGAACAGCGGGTCGATGATCTTCGGCATGTACTGCAGGTAGAAGTTGTTCGACGACAGCAGGTCGGTCTTCTCCAGGTAGGTGCAGGCCGGCAGCACCAGGTCGGCGATGTCGGCGGTCGCCGACAGGACGTAGTCCGAAACGACGCAGAAGTCCAGCGCCTTCATCGCCTGCACGACCTTGTTCCGGTCGGACATCTGCTGCGCGAAGTTGTCGATCATGAACCAGGCGGCGCGGACCGGGTAAGGGTCGTCCTTGAGCACCGCGTCACAGAAGTTCATCGGCTCCAGGACCGGGTACGGCGTGCCGGTCGGATTCCACCAGTGCACGAGATCGAACGCGGTCGTGGTGAGCCCGCCAGCGAAGGTCGTGACCCCGCCGCCGTGCACTCCGATGTTGCCGGTGATGGCCTGCAGCGTCAGCAGCGCCTGCATGTGCAGGTCACCGTGGTACCAGTGGGACAGGCCGAAGCCGACCCGGACGGCGAGCGGCTTGACGGTACCCCAGGTCTGCGCAAGCCGCACCACCTGGTCGGCGGGGACGTCGGTGAGCTTCGAGGTGTACTCGGGGGTGTACCTGGCCGCCATGTCCGCCAGGGCCTGCAGTGCCGTCGGCGCGCTCAGCTTGCCCGCCGGGTGCGTTCCGAGCAGGGCGGGATCGCGGACCGAATGGTCGCTGGCTGCCTTCAGCTTGCCATCGGCCAGGTCGAACACGACGTAGTCGTCCTTCGCCCCTGCAATGACGTCCTTCGCGCGCAGCCACTTGCGGGTGAGCGGGTCGATCAGGTACGGCCCGACTGTGTACTGCCTGATGTAGGCGGCGTCGTAGAGGTCGTGCGTCAGTACGTAGTTGATGATCCCGTCGATCAGCGCCGTGTCGGCACCGGGCCGGATCGGTACCCAGCTATCGCAGGCCGACGAGGTAACGGTGAACCGGGGATCCACCGAGATGAGCTGCGCCGAGTTCTGGTCTCGGGCGTCCAGCATGATCCGCCAGTCCGGGATCGAGGTCTCGGCGACGTTGTTGGCCCAGAACACGATCGCCTTGGCGGACAGGAAGTCGACTGATTCATGGCCGGTGAAGAAGCCGCCGCCGTTGGCCGGGTTGGCCGGGTCGACCAGGACATAGTTCCAGCCCGCCGGCGTCGCGGAGTCGCCCTCGTTGTCTCCCTCGGAATCGCCAGCCGACGCGCCGATTACGCTGGCGAAGCGGAAGCCGGCCCCGACAACGCCCTCGATCAGCGCGAGGGAGCCGGTGTACGGGGCGATCCACACCGCCTTCTTGCCGTACTTCTCCTGGGTCGCCGCGAACTTCTCGGCGATCATCGTGGTGGCCTCGTCCCAGCTGATCCGCTGCCACTTTCCCGAGCCACGGGGTCCGACGCGCTTGTACGGGTACTTGATCCGGTCCGGGCTGTAGGTGTTGGAGATCTGGGACAGCCCGCGTGCGCAGATCCGCGGGTGGAATGTCGGCGCAGGCGCACCGGAGATCGTCTTCGTCCCCCACGGTGCCGCGCCGATCATCGTGACCCGCCCGTCCACGACGTGCACCAGATGGCCGCAGGCGCCGTCGCAGTTGTTCGAATGGCCGGTCCGGAAGACGGCGACCGGTCCGGTGAGCGTCTGCCCGGCCGTTTCGGGTCGGCCGGCGATCAGCGAGCCCTGCCCGGCTGCCGGGCCGAGGAAGCGCAGCTTGTCGGCGACAATCAGGCCGCCGACGGCGGCGCTGGCGCCAAGGAAGGTGCGCCGGGAGGTGATCACGGTTGGCCTCCGATCTCGCGATCGTTTCGCGTAGCCGGCCGGCGGCCGAACATCGCGCGATTCAGCAAACGCCGCCCGTACTCGTCCCGAACCGTACTTAGGAGTAACCGTGCATCACCAGGGTCGATGGTCCCGGAACAAATCAACTTCCCCAGGCAGGGCCGCCTGAACCACTACCGTTCACGTCATGACAGATACCGCACAGCAATGGCTCGGCCGCTACGCGGCTCGGCTCGGGGTCGAACCGCCCGACGACGACACCGTTACCAAGCTCCTGGACCTGGCCGCGCTGGCCGCGCGCGCCTCGGAGCGAACCGCGGCCCCGATAACCTGCTGGCTCGCTGCGCGCGCCGGGCTGTCCCCGGAGCAGGCGCTCGCCGCCGCACGGGAAGTCGCGGACGGGCCAGGCCCCGACCGCTGATGACGCTCAGGAAGGTGTGACAAGACGGCAGCTTCTGCCTTGACAGTGCAGGACCAAGACGACATTCTTTTCATACTCTGTATGCAGAGAAGGGTCGCGGCCATGCCAGGTATCAGTCGTCGGGATCTCATCAAGCGCGCGGGCCTGCTTGCCATGGCCGTCCCCGGGCTGGCCACCGTGCTCGATGCCTGCGCGTCGGTGGTTCCCACTGCCAAAGCCAGAATCCTGCGCGTCGGCTGGACCATAGAGCCGGATACGATGAACCCGCTCACGACGTACAGCACGGAAGCGGTCGAGGTACTGCAGCTCGTCTACGACCAGCTGATGCAGTACGACCTCGACCTCAAGCCCGAGCCCGGCCTCGCCACCTCGTGGAGCTACAGCCCGGATGGCAAGTCCATTACCTATACGCTGCGCTCGGCCAGCTGGCACGACGGCAAGCCGTTCACTTCCGCTGACGCCAAGTTCACCTTCGACCTGATCAAGTCGACCAAGTCCAGTGCCTACTACCAGTGGGTGACCAGCCTGGTCTCGACCGAAGCGCCGGACCCGACCACCCTGGTGCTGCACTTCTCGCAGCCGCAGGCGTTCAACCCTGGTCTCGCGGTGCCGATCATCCCGCAGCACATCTGGACCGGGATGGACGCGACCAAGATCCAGAAGTTCGCGAACTCGAACCCGGTCGGAACGGGCCCGTACAAGTTCGTGAACTGGATCAAGGGCACCTCGATCGAAGTCGAGCGCAACGAGTCCTGGTGGGGCACCAAGCCTGCCGCGGCGAAGGTGTCCTGGACCCTGTTCCAGAACGAAGACGTGATGGCGCAAAGCCTTAAGACAGGGTCGGTGGACATCTGCCCGGAGATCCCGCCGACGATCTGGCGCGGCCTGTCCGGAGCGGCGAATCTCAAGACAGTCTCGCTGCCCTCGTTCTCGTTCCACCACATCGGCATCAACGTGTCGGACAACCCGAAGTCGGGCGGCAATCCCTTGCTGAAGGACCGCGCCGTCCGGCTCGCGCTTAGTTACGCGGCGGACCGGCAGCAACTGGTCAACGTCGCACTGGACGGGCTCGGCACCCCCGGCAGCACGCTGCTTCCGGTCGGCTTCGGCGAATGGCACCTTGACATTCCGGAAGGCCAGCAGTTCAACGCCGACCCGGCGAAGGCGGAGGCCGTGCTGACGGCCGCTGGCTATACGGCCCGCAACGGCAGCAGCGTCCGGACCTCGAAAGACGGCAAGCCGCTCAGCTTCCGGCTGATAGCGATCCAGTCCACCTCGGTCGACGTCGCCGCCGCGCAGTTGTTCAGGGACGCGTGCGCCAAGGTCGGCATCGAGCTCAAGCTCACGCTGCTTGACGCCAACTCGCTCGGCAGCACCGTATACAACGCGCAGGCACCGAACTGGGACATCTTCGTCTGGGGCTGGGACGCCGGCGTCTATGACCCCGACTACATGCTCGGCATCCCGCTGTGCAATCAGATTGGCTCGAATAACGACGTCTACTACTGCAACCGGCAGTATGACCAGCTCTATAACGAGCAGTCAGTCACCATCGACCACGCCCGCCGGCTCGCAATGGTGCATCAGGCACAGCAGTTCTACTACGACGACGCCGCGTACATCATCATGTGGTACCAGGACAAGCTGCAGGGCTACCGGACCGATACCTGGCAGGGCTGGCAGCCGGTCAACGGCGGAATGGTTCTCAACTTCACCCGGGACAACTACCTGAAGGTCCGGCCCGTCTAGGCGGCGCCGCCCACATGGCACAGCTCCGCTATCTCGGCCGTAAGGTTGCCTGGCTCTCGATCACCTTGTACGGAATCGTGACCTTTAACTTCGTGCTGTTTCATGTGCTGCCAGGTAACCCGGTCCGGCTGCTGGCACGGTCCGGCCACCTCACGCCGCAGGCGGTGGCCGCGATCACCAGGGTGTACGGGCTGAACCACCCGCTCATCGTGCAGTACGGCATTTACCTGGGTGATCTGCTGCACGGTCAGCTCGGCTTGTCGTACACCTTCCGGGAGCCGGTCAGCACCCTGCTCGGCCAGTACCTGGGCAACACCGTCCTGCTGCTCGCCGGCGCGACGCTGCTGACGATCGTCCTTGGCGTGCTGGTGGGGGTGATCGCGGCCAACCGGAGGGGTGGCAGGTACGACTCGATGACCGTCACCACGTCGGTCATCGGCTGGTCGCTGCCGACCTTCTGGACCGGCCTTATGCTCGTCTTCCTGCTCGGCGTATGGCTGCGCGCGTTCCCGATCTTCGGATCGCAGACACCGAACGCCGTCTACACCTCACCCTGGCTGCGGTACGAGGACATCGCCTCGCACCTGTTCCTGCCCACGCTCACCCTGGTCATCGTGAACATCGCCCAGTTCGTCCTGATCGCGCGCGCATCTGTGATCGAGGTTCTGGCCGAGGACTTCATGCTCACCGCGAAAGCGAAAGGCCTGGCCCGGCGGACGATCTTGTGGCGGCACGCGGTCCGTAACGCCCTGCTGCCAATTGTCACCTCGTCTGCCCTGCTCGTCGGCCTCGTGGTCAGCGGGGCGATCGAGGTGGAGACCGTGTTCTCCTGGCCGGGCATGGGCCTGCTGGTCTACAACTCCGTGCTGAACCGCGACTATCCGGTGATCGAGGGAGCCTTCCTGGTGTTCGCGATTGCCGTGCTGCTGGTGAATTTCGCCAGCGACCTGATCTACCAGGTGCTCGACCCGAGAGTGCGGGAGGCGTAATGGTACGCCCGGTCAGCACTAGCGGCTACCTGCCCGGTCCGGCCGACGGGCCGGTCCCGGCCGTGACCGTCGAGCCGGCCAAGCACGGGCAAATCCGCGACGTCTGGGGGTACGTCTGGCACGACCGGCTCGGCCGCGTCGGCGTGGCCGCCTTCGTGCTGGTCGTCATCATCTCCGCAGCCGGTCCGCTGCTCTTCCCGTTCAACCCGGCCAACGTCAGCACGACTTCGGCCGGGGTGCTGCTGCCTCCGTCGGGGCAGCACTGGCTGGGCACCAACGAACTCGGAAATGACGTGTTCCGCGAGTTCCTCGCCGCCGCGCACGTATCACTGCTCGTCGGTCTGGCCGCGACCGCGATCTCCATGATCCTCGGTGCCGCGATCGGCATCGTGGCCGGTTACTACGGCCGGTGGATCGGCAACGCCCTGATGCGGCTGACCGACTTCTTCCTCGTGCTGCCCCAGATCCCGCTGGTGATCGCCCTCGCTGCCTTCTTCGGCCGGAGCCTGGGCATCATCATCCTGGTGATCGGGATGACCGGCTGGCCGACCACCGCACGGATCGTACGGTCACAGACACTGTCCCTGCGTGAGCGGCAGTTCATCACGCGGGTCCGTTCGCTCGGTACCTCGGACTGGCGCATCCTGCGGGTGCACATCCTGCCGAACGTGATGCCGCTGATCTTTGCCAATACCGTCCTGGTCATCGGCAGCGCGATCCTGACCGAGGCGACGCTTTCTTTCCTCGGGCTCGGCGATCCGGTTCAGGTTTCCTGGGGAACCATGCTGCACTTCGCCTTCGATTTCGGTGCGATCGGTCGCGGTGCCTGGTGGTACTTCATCCCGCCGGGCATCGGGATCGTGATCGTGGTCCTTGCTTTCACGCTCACTGGCCACGCCATCGACCAGGCACTCAACCCGCGGCTGCGGGGATCGCGATGAGCAGTGAGCGCGACCCGGCACCACTGCTGGACATCGCCGGGCTGCGAGTCGAGTACGCCACACCGTCCGGCCCGGTCACGGCAGTGGACGGCGCCAGCCTGTCGGTAGCGGCCGGCGAGGTAGTGGGGCTGGCTGGCGAGTCCGGCTGCGGCAAGACGACCCTCGCGCTGGCCATTCCGCGGCTGCTCGCCGCCGAGGCGACCGTGACCGGATCGATCACCTTCGACGGGCAGAATCTGCTCAGCATGGCCGAGGATCAACTCCGCAGCGTCCGCTGGCGGAAGATCGCCGTGATCTTCCAGGGCGCGATGAACTCGCTGAACCCGGTGCACACCATCGGCGCCCAGCTGATCGAGCCGATCCTCGCCCACGAGCCAGGCACCACGAGGAAACAGGCCGGCGAGCGCACGGCGGAACTGCTGGACTCGGTGGGCATCGACCCTGCCCGCGCGGTCGCCTTCCCGCACGAGCTGTCCGGCGGGATGCGGCAGCGCGTGCTGATCGCCATGGCGCTGGCCTGCCGGCCCGAGCTCATCGTCGCCGACGAGCCGATCACGGCGCTCGACGTGATGACCCAGGCTCAGATCCTGGACCTGATGCGCAGCCTGACCGACCGGCTGGAACTGTCGATGATCCTGATCTCGCATGACCTGTCGGTGATCGCCGAGGTGTGCGACTCGGTGAACGTCATGTACGCAGGCAAGATCGTCGAATCGGGGCCGACCGCCAGCATCTTCGCGCCCGCCGCGACGGGCTCGGGCCCCGCGCATCCGTATACCGCTCGCCTCAGGCACGCCTTCCCCGACATTCGCCGGGAGCGGACCTTCGTGGAGGCCATTCCCGGGCAGCCGCCCGACCTGCATCATCCGCCGGCCGGCTGCCGATTCGCTGACCGGTGCGATCTCGTGATCGACGAGTGCCGGACGACAGAGCCGGAACTGGAGATCGTCCGCCCCGGTCAGCGAGCCGCCTGCCACCGCAGCGACCTCGTACTCGAGGGGGTCAGATGAGCGCCCCTCAGCATCCCGGCACCGCGGCCGCATCCGTGCCGAAGCAGCGCGACCCCGAACAGCTCCCGGCCAGCGATTCCGGGCCATCGGCAGGACCGGACGGACCGCTGCTCGAGGTGACGGACCTGGCCGTGACCTACCGCAGCCGCCGGGGCCGCCGATCGCGGCGCCAGATCCGGGCGGTGGACGGGGTCAGCTTCGCGCTCGGGCGAGGGGAGATCCTGGCGCTCGTCGGGGAGTCCGGGTGCGGCAAGACCTCGATCGTCCGGGCAATCGCCCGGCTCGAGGAAGCCAGTGCCGGGCAGATCCTGTTCCGTGGCCGGAACATAGCGCATGCCAGGCGACGGGCGCTGCGCCAGCTGCGCCGCGAGATCCAGGTGGTGTTCCAGGACCCGTTCGAGTCGCTCGACCCCCGGCTCAGCGCGTTCGACACCGTCGAGGAGTCACTGCTGGTGCACCGGCTCGGCGGCGACGACAGACAGCGGCGCGAGCAGGTGCTTGACGCGATGCGGCAGGTCGGGCTGCATCCGGCGGCGGAGATCGCGCTGCGCTACCCGCATCAGATGTCCGGTGGCCAGCGGCAGCGGCTGGTGATCGCCGGAGCGATGGTGCTCGGGCCGGACCTGCTGATCGCCGACGAGCCGGTCTCCATGCTCGACGTGTCGCTCCGGGCGGGAGTTCTGCGGGTGATGCTGGATCTGCGTGCGAGCCAGGGGATCTCGATCCTGTTCGTCACCCACGACCTCTCGCTGGCCTGGGTCGTAGCCGACCGGGTGGCGGTCGTCTATCTCGGCCGGATCGTGGAGGTCGGCACCGCTGACGAGATCATCAAGTCACCGCTGCATCCGTATACCCGCGCTCTGGTGTCGGTGATCCCGGTACCCGAGGCGGGCCACCGTGACGGCCGCATCCTGCTCCGTGGCGAGGCGCCTAACGCCGCGCACGTACCCGAGGGCTGCCGGTTTCATCCGCGCTGCCCGCTCTACCGGGAACTCGGCGAGCCGGCCCGCTGCCGCACAGGCGACCCGGCTCTGACCGGCCAAGGCGACGGCCACGCCGTGGCATGCCATTTCGCGAAAGGACAAAGCTGATGCCAGTCATGCCCGAACAGGTGACCGAACTCCTCACCAGGCTGGTCACGATCGAGTCGGTGACCCCCTGGCTGATCCCGACCGGATCGGGGGAGGCGGCCGTTGCCCGGTACATCGCCGACTGGCTGGCCGACACCGGCGCGGAGATCGAGATCGTCGAGGTAGAGCCCGCCCGGCCGAATGTCCTGGCCCGGCTGCGCGGAACCGGTGGCGGGCCGACCCTGTGCCTGAACGCGCATACCGACACCGTCGGCTTCGATGGCTGGCCGGACGAGGCTCTGGTGCCGCGGATCGACGGCGACATCATGTACGGCCTCGGCGCCGCCGACGACAAGTCCGGCGTCGCCGCCGCGATGCTGACCCTGCGAGCCCTGGCCGGGTCCGGCACCAGGCTGCGCGGGGACCTGCTGATCGCCTGCGTCGCCGACGAGGAGGGCGTCTCGATCGGCTCGGAGCATCTGGCCGCGAACCACGACGGCATTGACGCCTGCATCGTCCTCGAGCCGCAGCGCAATGAGGAACTCGTGGTCGAGCACCAGGGATTCGGCTGGATCGACGTGATCTGCCACGGCGTGGCGGCGCACGGATGCGTGCCAGATCTGGGCGTAGACGCGATCGTCCACCTGGCCGAGGTGATCACGCGGATGCACGCGCACGACCGCCAGGCATTCGAGCCGGAGCCCCATCCGCTGAGCGGCCGGACGGTATTTCACACTGGCACCATCACCGGTGGCACCGACTATGCCACGTATCCGAACTTCGCCAAGGTTGGCATCGAGATCGGCACCCAGCCCGGGGAGCACCTGTCCGACCGGGTGGCCGAGATCGAGCGGATGTTCGCCGACGTGGCGCGGACCGAGCGCGGCTTCAAGGGCGAAGTCGTCGTCCGGCTTGACCGCGAGCCTTTCGTCGCCAGCGGCCACGAGGCTCTGCAGGAGATCGTGGCGGGGGCGATGACAGAGGTACTCGGACACCCGCCCGCGATCACTGGCATGAACGGCTGGACCGATGCCGCACTGATGCAGGCAGCCGGAATCCCGACTTTGCTGATGGGGTCGCTGGGCGGGAACTACCACACCGCGGGGGAGTGGACCTCGATCAGCGGGCTGGTCAAGCTCTGCGACACGCTGGTGCGCGTCGCGACCAGCTACCTGCGGTGACCTGGCCGCCCGGGCCCAGCGCCGCGGCCGATCGGACGCCGCACGATCGCGGGACGACGCCCTTATCCAGCCCTGGCATCGCGCTGTCGCGGTCAATTGAGTATGCAGAGTATACAATGTATGCTCTTGATGGGAATCTGATGCGTGTGGCGTGACTGGTGTCGAGGTCGGCCTGAGGGAGTGTGCTCGCGTGAGCTTCAACGAGCGATATAGTGCCTGGGCGAAACGCTCGGGCGAGCTATTCGAGCAGGCCAGCACGGTTATTCCGGGCGGTGCGGGCAGCAGTGCCCGGACCGTGAAGTTCGGCTGGAAGCCGTACCCGCCTTTCATGGCCAGCGGCACCGGGTCCCGGATCCGCGACGTGGACGGCCACGAGTACGTGGACTACCTGCTCGGCCTCGGCCCGATGATCCTCGGTCACCGGCACCCCTCGATCACCTCAGCGGTCGCCGAGGCGATCGAGACATACGGCACCTGCTTCGGATTGCCGTATGAACTTGAGATCGAGGCGGCCCGGAAGGTCGTCGACGCGGTTCCCGGCATCGACCTGATCCGGTTCACCAACTCGGGCAGCGAAGCCGTCGGCAGCGCCGTCCGCATTGCCCGGGCCTATACCGGACGGCGCCTGATCATCAGGTTCGAGGGCCACTATCACGGCTGGCAGGACACGGTCTACTGGTCCAATCATGTCGATCCGGCGGTGGCCGGCCCGGCCAGCCGGCCACGGCCAGTGCCGTCCGGCCCCGGTGTCCCGGCCGAGCTCGAGGGCACGATGCTGGTGCTCACCTGGAATGACCCTGAGAGCTTCGCGGCCGTGATGGCCGAGCGCGGTGACGAGGTGGCCGCGGTGATCACCGAGCCGGCCGTCTTCAACACGGGCTGCATCCTGCCGGAGCCTGGCTACCTCGAACTGCTGCGCGAACTCACCAGGCGGCACGGATCGCTGCTGATCTTCGATGAGGTCATCACCGGGTTCCGGTTCGCCCGGGGAGGCGCGCAGGAGTACTTCGGCGTCACCCCGGACCTGACCACGCTGGCCAAGGGCCTGGGCGGCGGATTCCCGGTCGCCGCGATCGGCGGCAGCGAGGCGGTCATGTCGATCATCGCGGACGGCCGGTACTCGCATTCGGGCACCTACAACGCCAATGTGGTGGCCTGCGCGGCCGTATCGGCGACGATGGACCTGCTCGCCGAGCCCGGCCTGTACGAGCGGCAGCTCGCTCTCGGCCAGCGGCTGATGGATGGCCTGCGCGATCTCGCGGACGACGCCGGACTCCCGGTGATTGTCGAAGGGCTCGGGACCGTCTTCCAGCTCTGGTTTACCGAGCACCCGATCCGGAACTGGCGAGACGCGGAACGCTACGCCAGGGAGGACATGTTCACCACGTGGTGGCAGGAGATGCTGCTGCGGGGCGTCCTGTTCCACCCAAGCCAGTTCGAGAACCTGTTCCTGTCCCTAGTGCATGACGATGCCGACGTCGGGCAGACGCTCGCGGCAGCCGCGGAGGCATTTGCGGCGGTCCGCCGGATGCCTCAGCTAACCACGGCGCTCGGCTAAAGTCTCGTCCGAGCGGGCAGCGACGTCGCAGCTGCCGGGCCGAAGGAGCCAGATGGTTCTAGATCTTGGTGGCAGCGCGGCGGCGCGGCCTGGCCCGGCCGCGGTGCCGGGGCGGACGCTCCGCGAGCGCCGGCGCACCGGCCCGGCCACGTCCGGCGCGGACGGAACCGGACTGCTCTACGAGCGGGTTGTCGCGCTGATCGAGCAGCTGATCGCCGATCGCGGCATGGCTCCCGGTGACCGCCTGCCGAGCCATGCCGAGCTGGCCCAGCTGGCTGGGGTCAGCATGATCACGGTGCGACGAGCGCTGGACGAGCTGGAGCGGGCCGGCCGAGTGCGACGGCACCAGGGCCTTGGCACGTTCGTCGCCCGGCGACGGATCGTGTCCGAGCCAGCCAGGTCCGGCAGCCTGCTCGGGACTCTTGGCAACGAGGACGGGCCGCCCGGCCTGCTGGAAACCCGGATTCTCGAGCTGCGCCCTGGCGAGCCATCTGGTTACCTCCGGGGCGCGCTGCGGCTGCAGCCGGGTCAGCTCGTCTGGCGGCTGCGCCGGCTCAGGCTGCTCGACGGCGCCCCGGCGGTGCTCGAGTCCTCGATGATCCCGCTCGCTGTGGCACCTGGGCTCGATCAGCTGATAGGCAGCCTCGCCGGATCCCTGTATGACCTGCTGGCCAGTGAGTATGGCCTCACGGACGCGTTCGAGGAGCAGTACCTCGAGGTGATCGAGCCGACGAAGGAAGAGGCCAGGCTGCTGAGCCTGCGCGCCCGGGCGCAAGCCGTGCGCATCCGGGGCCTGAGCGCCACCGAGACCGGCATCCCGTTCGACTGCTTCGAGCAGCTGTACTCGGCGGATCAGTTCGCGTTCGCCATTTCCGGCAGCGCATCGCACCGCCTGCTGCCGGTTCCCGGGCAGCTGGACTGGGGCATTGCCTGATCCCGCGCGTGACCTGCATACTGAATATACACAGTATGTCGGGCGGAAGGAGCGAATGATGGCGGATGTCGGAGTCGGCTCACCAGCATCACCTATCGGCACGCCGGCGCCTCAGGCGGGCGGCCAGGCCGACCGTGGCCTGCGCTCGGGCGCGCTCAAGGCCGGCGACGTAGTCGTCCTGGCGCTTGCCAGCTCGGGTCCCACCCAGAGCATCGCGGTGTCACTGGCCGCCCTGCTCGTGGCGGTGGCCTACGCGAGCTTCCTGCCGCTCCTGATCTGCTTCATCCCGATGCTCGGCATCGCGATCGGCTACCAGCGGCTGAACGCCTGGCAGCCGAGTGCGGGAGCGACCTATTCCTGGGTTGGCCGCGCGCTCAACCCGCACGCGGGCTTCTTCGCGGGCTGGATCATGCTGATGTACTACGTCATCGGCACCACCAGCCTGACCATCCCGCTCGGCACTTACCTGCTGAGCTTCTTCAGCAACGCTGCCGCGTCGAACACCGTAGACGTCGCGCTGGTCGGCACCGTCTTCGACCTGATCGTGCTCGCGGTCGCCGCCCTCGGCATCAAGTTGTCCGCCCGGTTCCAGTGGGGCTGGGCGATCTTCGAATACGGCCTGCTTGTCGGCTTTACAATCGCGGCGCTTGTCACCATTTACGGCGGGCACCAGCCCGGAGCCGTGCACATCAGCGGATCCTGGTTCACGCTGCACGGCGCTGGCGGATTCAGCGCGCTGATCTCGGGAATCCTGATCGCGATCTTCCTGTACTCCGGCTGGGATACGGCCGCCTACGTCGGTGAGGAAGCTCACGGCAAGAAAGCCGGGCCGGCCGCGATCACGAGCGTGGTGCTGCTGTTCGTGATGTACTCCGTCGTCATCCTCGCCTTCCAGGGCATCGCGCCGAACTCCAGGATCCAGGCCGACGCCGGCAATGTGCTTGCCTACGTCGGCCAGCTCATCGGCGGCGGGTTCTGGTCGAACGTGATGATCGTGGCCGTGCTCGGCGGGACGCTCGCCTCCTTGCAGGCGGCGATCGTGAGCGCGTCCCGGATCGGCTACGCAATGGGCCGGGACCGGGTCTTCCCGGCGTGGTTCGGCACCATCCACGCCAGGCACCAGACGCCATGGAATGCCACGATCCTCTTCGGCCTGCTGAACGTCGTCTTCCTCTGGGCAGCGACGCTCATCGGCTCGATCGGCACGGCGCTGTCCGACATCGTGTCCTCACTCGGCCTGATGGCGGCGATGTTCTACTTGCTCACGGCGGGCACCGCGGTCTGGTACTACCGCAAGTCGATCACCGCGAGCGGCAGCAACTTCGTGCTCGGCGGTGTGCTGCCCGGCGTGGGCGCGGCGTTCATGGCGTTCGTCATCGTCTACTCACTTGCCAGCGGGGCGCTGAATGGCATCCAGATCATCTTCGGCTTCGGCTTCGCGGTGATCGGCCTGGTGCTTTCGTTCGCTGCCCGGCGTATGAGCGGCTCGGCTTTCTACACCGACCGGTCGGCCCGGGGCGGCTCAGACCCGGCTGCCCCCGGCACTTCCGCGGCCGTGCCAGAGAGCGCCGCAACGTGAGCTCGGGCAGGTCCGGGGCGGACGTCAGCCGGTCATGACAACTGGCACCAGCGTCTTCATCGGCCTTGACCTCGGCACCTCCGGCCTGAAGGGAGTCGCACTCGACGAATCGGGCACGGTGCTTGGCCACGGCAGTGCCGCCTATCCGACTCACCGGCCAGTCCCGCACGCGGCGGAGCAGGATCCGGCTGACTGGCTGGACGCCGCCGAACGGGTAGCCGCCCAGCTCGCCGGCCAGGTGGCGGCCACTCGCTGGCGGGCGATCGGATTGTCAGCGATGCTCCCCACGCTGGTCACCGCCGGCCCCGGGGGAGCGGTCCTCGGTCAGGCCATCACCTGGGAGGACAGCCGGGCCGAGTACGAGGCCGAGCGGCTGAGGGAGGCGTGCGGCGGCAGCGGGCTGTACCAGCGCACCGGCCAGTGGCTAGACGGCCGCTACCTGCTGCCGATGTTCGTCCGGCTGGCCGTGGCCGAGCCCGCCCGCGCAGCAGCTACCACGGCGGTGCTCGGCGCCAAGGACTACTTCTTCGGCCAGCTGACCGGCCAGGTCGCGACCGATCCGGGAACGGCGGCGGGGTTCGGGTGCTATCAGCTCGCGACCGGCCAGTGGGACGCGGACGTGCTCGCCGCTGGTTCGGCCCAGGCGGCCCAGGCGAGCCACGCTGGCATGCCCGGACCTGGCGGCAGCTCCGGGCTGGCGGCGCTGCTGCCTCCGATCCGGCCGACCACGATGACCGCGCCGTTGCGGCCCGAGATCGCGGCCAGGCTCGGCTGCGCCCAGATCCCGGTCTGCCTCGGCGCCCCGGACTCGGTGCTCGGCGCGCTCGGCCTCGGCGTCGACCAGCCGGGGCAGATCGCCTACGTGGCCGGGACCAGCACGGTCATTCTCGGGGTGACAGACCGCCTGGTGTTCGATCCCGAGCACCGATTCCTGGTCACACCGCTGGCCGAGCCAGGCTCCTGGGGCCTGGAGATGGACCTGCTGGCCACCGGCAGCTCGCTGCGGTGGCTCGCCGACCTGCTCGGCGAGGGGATGAGCGAGCCTGACCTGATCGCGATCGCAGCGAAGGTCGCGCCAGACGACGCGCCCGTCGTCCTGCCCTACCTCAGCCCGGGAGAACAGGGTGCCCTGTGGGACCCGGCGCTGCGTGGCACCATCGCCGGGCTGACCTTCGGTCATGGCCGGCCACAGCTTGCCCGCGGCCTGGTGAACGGCATCCTGGTGGAGAGCCGCCGCTGCCTGGCCGTGCTCGAGGCGACCGCGCCGTTCGGCCGCGACCTGCGGGTGGCCGGGGGCAGCGCGACCGAGCCGTCGTTCCGGGCAGACCTGGCCAACGCGACTGGCCGCCGGGTGATCATGCCCGACGGGCGGCACACCGATTACTCGGCACTCGGCGCGGCGATGCTCGCGGCGCGCGCAACGGGTACGTCCCTCCAGGTCCGCCCGGATACCGGAGATCCAGACGCTGGCGGGGCGCTGAGTCAGGTGCATCAGCCCGACCCTGGCCAGGCCGAAGCGTGGCGACGAGTGTGGACTTCCTACGAGAAGACCCGCCTCGCGATCACGAGCCACTACAGGACAGAGTCCTGATCTCCGCGTGAGCGGAGCGCTTTCCATGGCAATCACCCATGGACACGGCTAGCATGACGGTTGTGAGCACGTCACTGCTCCGTGAGCAGCTTGTCGCGACCCTCGAAGAGACCTTGCGCATCCAGCGGCAGCTTGTCGACCGGGCGCGCGATCCGCATGTGCCGCTACCCGATCTGATCGCCCAGGTCAGCCTGGTGGAGCGACTGGACGACCACCGCGACGAGCTGCTCGCCGGCCTGCGCCGCGAGGCGAAGGCAATCTCACGGGCAGAGCACCGCAGCCAGCCAGTGCGCGAGGTTGTCCTCGGCGCGCTGACCGCTTTCGGATGCCCGCAGAACGCGCGCTTCGTCGGCGAGTACCTGTGGGCGCACCAGCACCTGCAGCTCGACAGCCGTGCGCTGGCGCCACTGCGCAGGGACGAGCAGCGGGCCTGGCTGCGCGCGCCGGGGGCGCGCGAGGCCTACATCGCCCCGGCGCTGCACGAGGACGGGACGGCGAACACCCGCTGGATCACCAGCTCCGCGTGGGATCTCCAGCGGCGGATCGTGACGCCGGGGCAGCCGGAGCTGCTGCTCGACGTGCACAAGATCCTCATCCTGACCGGCTGGCCCGAATCCGACGAGACCGAGCGCCCCCGGCATCCGTCCGACACCGTGCTCGAGCGATACGCCAGGCAGATCCTGCGCATCCGGCCGCTGCCGCCATCGGCTGATTCCAGTGTCGCCTTGCAGTGGCGGATGGACGTCAGGCGGACGGCGGAGAAGGTGGCGGCGGGACTAGCCGCAGACGACGAGCGTCAGCGCAGGCAGGCGGCCGAGCGGCTGACATCCCTTCCCGAGCGTGATCGCGTCTGGGGACGGGCGGCGCGCCAAAGCCAGGCATAGAGTAGCCCATTCCATGTTGACCTTCCATGGATTGTCCATGTAGCGTTTCCATGGACAATATGCCTGAGCTAGCGCGGCCACGGGAGGGATGTCATGATGCCTGTGATCGCGCCAAGCCCGAGGCTCAGGGAGCGCAAGCGGATCCAGCGGCGCTATCCCGCCAGGACGCTGCACCTCATCGACATCGAGAACCTGGCCGGCTCGGCGGTACCCAGCCTCGCGCAGGTCCAGCAACTGCGGACGCAGTACCGCAGCAGGCTCAACCCCGGAGTCGCCGACCAGGTCGTCCTCGCCTGCAATCACCGGGCCTTCCGTACCGCCGGATTCGGCTGGCTGGACTCCCGGCACATGGTCCGATCCGGCCGGGACGGTGCCGACCTTGAACTTCTCGACGTGATACACCACGAGAACGTCGCGAGTCGCTTCGCGCGGGTGGCCATCGCGTCCGGCGACGGTGCCTTCGCCGACGAGGCCAGGAGGCTGGTCAGGCTCGGCTGCGAGCTGATCGTGATCAGCCGGCGGGACGCGCTGTCGGCTCGCCTCGCGGTCGCCGCGCATCGCGTGATCTATCTCGACGACGCCTGCGTGCTCACGTCCGCGCCGGAGCGGTCCCCGCTGCGGCACCAGGCCGCCTTATGCGCCTGCGGACCAAGATGGCTCCCGGGCGGCAATGGCAGCGTCAGACGTGGTAGGTGCTGATCGAGATGGACGTTCCGAGCGACCCGGCTGAGGCAATGGCCAGTGTTGTCCCGGTGTGACCGCGAGTAGCGGTGATGTTCGTGCTGTACGTCGTCTTGCTCGCGGAGATGATCGACCAGCCGCCTTGCGACAGTGCCCTGTCGTAGAAGGCCGTCACCTGCCTGACCGAGTCCGGCGTGGTCAGCTGTACATGCCCCATCGCCCTGCTGACCACCGTGGACGGCGTGTAGTCCGGCAGGCTGCCTGAGCTGGCCGGCGATGAGGCTGCCGGGGTGCTGGC
>DASWAA010000360.1:0-10759 GCA_036391385.1 Streptosporangiaceae bacterium | reverse complement strand
CTGACTCCGGGCATGGCTGACCTCGATCTGCTTGATGTCGACAGGGACGGCTGTAGCGGCAAGCACGCCTTACAGACCAGATCGTAACTTATCGCCGGTGGCCGGATGCGCGAACACCGGCGAGATTGACGACCCCGGGCTTATTTGCGCTGCGTTAATTTCCCCGAAAGCCAACAACGATTGTAATGAATGGCGCTGGCGGGATGGTGCGCTTTACCGGGGCGGCAGGCGGCCCGCCGGACCCTGCGCCGACGCGGCCAGATCGACGTCGGCGGCGTCGGCCGCCTCCACGTCCTCGCGCGAGATGCCGAGCAGATACAAGATCACGTCCAGGTGCGGAACGTTCACCGCGGCGTCGGCCGCGCTGCGCACCGCGGGCTTGGCGTTGAAGGCGATCCCCAGCCCGGCGGCGGCGATCATGTCGAGGTCGTTGGCACCGTCACCGACCGCCACTGTCTGGCTGAGCGGCACGCCTGCCCGGACCGCGAACTCCCTGAGCATCCGCTCCTTGCCCGGCCGGTCGATCAGTTCCCCGGTGATCCGGCCGGTGAGCCTGCCACTTGCCACTTCCAGCGTGTTCGCCGCCGCGTAATCGAGCCCGAGTTCGGTGGTCAGCCAGTCCGTGACCTGAGTGAAGCCGCCGCTGACCACGGCGCACCTGTAGCCGAGGCGCTTGAGCGTCCGCACCAGCGTGCGGGCGCCTGGCGTGAGCCGCAGCTTCGGGATGAGCTCGTCCAGCGCGCTGGCCTCGAGCCCGGCGAGCAGCGCGACCCGCTCGCGCAGCGCCTGGGCATAGTCGATCTCTCCCCGCATGGCGGCCGCGGTCAGCGCGGCCACCTCGTCGGCGCAGCCGGCCTGCTCGGCCAGGACGTCGATGGCCTCGTCCTGCAGGATCGTCGAGTCGACGTCCATCACGACCAGGCGCATCGCCCGGCGGTGCAGCCCGCCGCGCTGCACGGCGATGTCGGCACCGAGACCGACGGAGTCCCGGGCCAGAGCCGTGCGGAGGGCATCGGGGTCGGCACCGGAGACCTCGAGCTCGATGCAGGTGACCGGGGTGCGAGCGAGCCGCCCGATCTTGTCTATGTTCGCGCCGCTCGCCGCGACGCGGCCGGCGATCGCGGCGATCACCGCCGGGGTCAGCGGGCTGCCGAGCACCGTGACGTGCAGCCGTCCCCGCTGCCTGGCGCGCTCACCCGAGCCCATCGTGATCTCGGCGTTCATGCCAAGGTCCTCCGACATCGAGGTGACCTGCCGGTGGATCGCCGTCAGGTCTGGCGATTGCGGGCAGGCGAGCAGCACTCCGAGCACCAGATGGCCGCGGATGACGACCTGCTCCACGTCGAGCACCGTCAGCTCGTGCCCGGACAGCTCGGTAAAGAGCCTGGACGTGACCCCGGGCCGGTCTCGGCCGGTCAGGGTCACGAGCAGGGTGATGTTCGGTCGGGTCATGGCGCTGACAACGCTACCGAGCCCGTCACGGCCCGCGGGCGGCCGGGGCGTCAGCCCGGCGATATCGACTGACGCCGGCGTTCGAGGAAGGCGCGCTCCGCCTCGTTGGCGGTGAGCGCGAGCGCGGCATCGTAGGCCAGCACGGCCTGCGCGTCGCGGCCCAGCCGTCGCAGCAGGTCGGCCCGGATGGCGTGGAACAGGTAGTAGCGGTGCAGGTCGAGCTTGTCGAGCTCGGCCAGGGCCGCGCCGGGCCCGGATACCTCGGCGACGGCCACGGCCCGGTTGAGTGCCACCACCGGGCTCGGGTGCGCCGCGATCAGCCGGTCGTACAGCTGGAGTATCTGAGCCCAGTCCGTCGCGCTGGCTGTCGGCGCGTCACTGTGGACCGCGTTGATCGCCGCCTGAATCTGGTACGGGCCGGGCTGCCCGCGCCGCACGCACCGGCGGACGATGGCCTGACCTTCCTCGACGAGCTCGCGGTCCCACAGCTCGCGGTCCTGGTCGGCCAGGGTTACCAGTGCTCCGCCGACGGTGCGGGCAGACCGGCGGGCCTGGATCAGCAGCATGAGCGCGAGCAGGCCCATGGCCTCCGGCTCGTCGGGCATCAGCTCGACCAGGAGCCGACCGAGCCGGATGGCTTCCGCGGCCAGGTCCTCGCGGGTCAGCCTGCTGCCCGAGCTCGCCGTGTAGCCCTCGTTGAAAATCAGGTAGACGACGGCGAGCACCGTCCGCAGCCGGTCAGGAAGGTCGCTTTCGCCGGGAATCCGGTAGGGGATCTTCGCGTGCCTGATCTTCGCCTTGGCCCGGACCAGCCGCTGTGCCATCGTCGGCTCTGGGACCAGGAAGGCGCGCGCGATCTCGGCGGTGCTGAGCCCGCCGAGCAGGCGCAGGGTGAGGGCCACCTGGACGTCCTGCGCCAGAGCCGGGTGGCAGCAGGTGAAGATCAGGCGGAGCCTGTCGTCGGGCACGGCGCTCTCCTCGGCGGGCTTCGTGCTGGCGTGCAGGAGCGTGGCCTGGGCCTGCCGGTCGTCGCGGGAGGCATCCCGCCGCAGCCGGTCGATCGCCCGGTTCCTGGCCGTGGTGATGATCCACCCGGCGGGGCTCGGCGGCAGCCCGGCGGTCGGCCACCGCTGTACCGCGGCCGCGAACGCGTCCTGGACCGCCTCCTCGGCGATGTCGATATCACCGAAGTGGCGGACCAGGACGGCGACCGCACGACCGTATTCCTGCCGGAATACGTGCTCGATCTCAGTGGCTGAGACGGCCGGCGGGTCAGGCATCAGGCCTGCACGTCACCCCGAAGCGGTCGCACCTCGACCGGCAGCGAGGTGATCCGGGTGATCTTGGCGGCCCATCCGAGCGCGGCGTCCAGGTCCGGCGCGCGCACGATCGTGAGCCCGCCGACGTGCTCCTTGCCCTCGGTGAACGGCCCGTCCGTGGTGAGCACGCCGCCGTCGGCGTAGCGGAGCACGGTGGCCGTGCTGGCGGGGTGCAGCCCGGCGGTGAAGACCCAGGCTCCCGCTGCCCTCAGCTCGTCGCGCCAGGCGGCGACCTCGCGCATGATCGGCTCAAGCACCTCGGGCGGCGGAGGCTCCCCGTCGGGCTGGTACATGCTGAGCAGGTACTGCTGCATCGATCCTCCTCGAGTAGCGCCGGCCGAAGGCCGGGTTCCTACCTCCTACACGAACGCCCCCCGGTCAGATCGACACCTAGGAGTACGAAACCTGCCGGGCCAGGACCGAGCCGCGGCTGGTACGGCAGTGTCATGCTAAGCGCAGGATGGGTGAGTCCTGGCGTACTAGCAACGACCGTGGAGGTCGAGATGAGCGATCCGAAGATGCTGTCCTTCCGGCCCGGTCCCGAGCAGTTCGCCTGGACCTTCGGCGGCGCCGCCCCGGTGGCGCGCATCGCGCCGGGCACGGTACTTGAGCTGTGGACCGAGGACTGCTTCGCCGGCCGCGTCCGTGGCCCGGGCGACCTGGTCTCGCAGGTCTGCGAGTTCCCGTTCCTCAACCCGCAGACCGGGCCGTTCTACGTCGATGGCGCCGAGCCGGGCGACACGCTCGCCGTTCACTTCGTGTCGGTCGAGCCGGCCAGGGACTGGGCCGCCTCCACCACGGTCCCGCTGTTCGGCGCGCTGACATCGACGCACCTGACGGCCACCTTGCAGGATCCGCTGCCCGAGGTCGTCTGGATCTGGGAGCTCGACCGGGTCGCGCGCAGCTGCCGGTTCACCGCGCGCGACAGCGAGTTCAGCGCTGTCCTGCCGATGAACCCGATGCACGGCACGATCGGCGTCGCTCCTGCCAACCTGGAAGTCCGGTCCGCCCTGGTCCCCGACGCGTTCGGCGGCAACATGGACACCCCCGAGATGACCGCGGGGGTCACCTGCTACCTCGGCGTGAACGTCGAGGGCGCGCTGCTGTCCGTCGGCGACGGCCACGCCCGCCAGGGCGAGGGCGAGACCTGCGGCGTCGCCGTCGAGTGCGCGATGAATACGGTGCTGATCGTCGAGTTGCTCAAGGGGCTGGCGACGCCGTGGCCCAGGCTCGAGTCGGACACTCACATCATGTCCACCGGATCGGCGCGGCCGCTGGAGGATGCTTTCCGGATCGCGCAGACCGACCTGGTGCAATGGGTGGCGCAAGACCACGCGCTCTCTGCCATGGACGCCTACCAGTTCATCAGCCAGGCTGTCGAGTCACCGCTGGCCAACGTCTGCGACACGAACTACACGTCCGTCGCCAAGCTGCGCAAGGACTACCTGCCGGCCGCCGAGATCATGCGAGGCGCGCACCAGCACCTCAGGGAGACGGCACGCGCCTACCTGGGTCGCTGAGCGCGCCTCGCACGCCCGGCCTCAGCCTTCTGTATCGATGCCGTGGTACGCGGGCACCCGCACCGTGCGGTGCCCTGGCGTGCCGCCGAGAATCACCTTGCGGAGTGAGATGTCGTTGGCGTAGTTCGACTCGTGCAGGACCTTCTCCGGGTTGGCGATGACCTCGATGTAGTAGGTGCCGTTCGGCAGGTGCGAGATGTTGAATGCCTGGCCGGCCACCCACTGGAAGTAGGTGTCACCCCAGCCGAGCGGCAGCATCTCGCGCACCCACAGGGCGGTGGGCGACCCGCAGGCTCCGCCGAAGCCGTAGAACTTCGGCTGCCACAGGGCGTGCGGCAGCAGCAGGTCTATGCCGCCGGTCGGCGCGATGCAGAAGCCGACCTTCTGGCTCCGGACCGCGACGGTCCTGGCGGAGTTGAGCAGCCGGTACTCGGCGAACTGCTGGAAATGCCAGTGCACGTGACCAAGCAGGCTGTCGAAGCCCATCGTCCCGGCGCGGGTCCGGCCGATGACCCGGCCGTTCTTCCAGAAGTACTGATAGGCCAGCATCGTCGGCGAGCCGTGCGACCTGAATCCCTCGACGTCAAGCCGGGAATGGCCGCCGATCCAGACCGTCGCACCGAACATCAGCTGGTCGCTCGACGGTGACGTCGGGGTGTTGCGGACGTGGAGGGCCACGATGTTCGAGGAAGGCAGCGGCACGAGGTCGGGCAGGATGGAAGCCGGCGGGTGGTTCATCGTCGGAACGCTGGCCGGCAGGGCCGGCAGCGGCTGGCGGGTGGCGGCGGGTGGCCGGACGGAGGCGGGGTGCCGCACGCAGGGGAAGTTGCAGTTGACCGGCTTCACCACCTTGACGTTGACCGACGCGGCCGCGTCAGCGGAGCTGATGTGCAGGAAGCGCCGCCACATCCAGGTGATGTGCATGGTGACCGTGTATTTGCCAAGGGCGAGGTTCAGGCCGCCGCCAGGGCCGAAGTTGCTGGTCACCGCGTCTACTCCCCATCCGCGCTGGATTCCCCAGGCGTTGGAGAGCTGGAACGGGCTGAATTCGCAGGACGCGGGGAATCTGGAGGAGGCCGCGCTGTTCGGATTCGCCCGCTGTGGGTCCCAGGAATCCGGGCAGAAAGGCAGTATGTGCTCGGCGACGGTCTTTCCTGCCGAGTTCTTGACGGTCATCCGAAGGAACCGGTGCAGCCCGGTCCAGCCCTGCAGGGTCCAGGCCGGGAGCGGGCGCACCACCGTCGGCCTGCCCGGCACGCGGATGATCTCGGTGATGGTCAGCGGCCTGCCGTAGCCAGCCCGCTGCACGTCGAACTGGAGCGGTGCGCCGAGTGCGGTGACGTAGATGCCCGGATCCAGGAAGACACGCTTGCCATAGCGGTCGACGGTGATGTTCTTCTGCGCGGTGACAAGCTTGATGGTCGGCCCGGCCGCCACGCTCCTGGCTGAGGCGAGTCCGGTCGGCAGGGCTGCGGCGATCGTCAGCCCGGCCACGGCTGCCGCGGTACTCCGCAGCATCAAGCGCGGATAACTCATCCACTCTCCTTGGTCGGTTCCCAGATGAAAGGCGAATACCCGCTGACGGCATGGTCAGGGAAGATGGGTCACTCCACTGAGACGCGCCGAACAAGGACGACGTTGCGCTATATGCAGAAAAATTTGCCCGGCAAATCGGCCGGGCTTCTGATCTGCGGAAAGACCAGGGGCCTACTTTCCGGCTTTCTTGGCCATGCGCCCGGGGGCCGGGCGGATCGGCGGGATCGGCGGGTAGTGGCGCCGCCGGGGACCCGACCAGAGGGCAGGCACCGCGTCGATCTCTGCCGCGATCGCATAAGCGGCCTGCTCGTAGTTGACCCGCCAGCCAACAAAATCGGGCCAGGCCTGCTCCGGATCACGCTCGATGGGGAAGTCGACTTCCCGCATCCGGCCGACGGCGTCGAGGAATTCCTCGTAGCTCAGCGCGATTCCCCCGGCCGGGTCGGGGGTCTCTGGCACCTTCAGGCCGATCGCCCGCGCGATCTCGGTGAAGCACAGGAACCCGCTGCGCAGGCACAGCCGGGCCGGGACTACCGGCGCGGCTTCCGGCGAGAGGGCGAGGAGGAGCGCCGCGGAGTCGAGCACGGCCAGCAGCGCGATCACCCAGGAGGACAACGGTCGCGGGGAGCGGAACCTGACCAGCGGGAGATACGTCGCGTGGCTTTCCGCGATGTCCGCGGCGAACCGCTCCCACTGGGAGTACAGCTCAGGCAGGGTGTCGACGGTCGACACACCGGACCCGAGTGCGTAATGGGTCCGGGCTAGCAGTTCGGGGCCCCAGGAGGGGACGCCGGCCCTGGCGTTCAGCAGGGCTACCTCGGTCTCCCGCCGGTTGAACGCCGAGTACAGCGTCGGCAGGTAAGCGATCTGCAGCGTGACGGTGATGATGCCGGTCAGCGCGGCGAAGTCCTGGATGGCCCGCTCTGGTGCCCCGCTGACATCCGAGGACCCGATCGCCCAGATCGCCGGTCCGGCAGTGGTGAAGGCCGTGGTGATCCCGGCGTGCGTGAACGGCCACAGCAGCAGCGAGAAGCCGACGAAGAAGATCACCAGCCAGCCGACCAGCTGGGCGAGCAGGATGGCGGCAGCCTGCCCGGCGAGCGCCAGGTCACGTGCGCGATACGACTTGATCGGCGCCGTGGCCAGCCGGAACGCGCCGTTGACCAGCAAGTCGACCGACCTGATCAGCCAGTCGCGGGCAGGGCGAGGCACGATGATCGTCCTGATCATGCTGCGGCCGGCGGTGATCACCAGCAGCGCTCCGACCACGGCGGCGACGACGCGGCCAGCCATCGGGACGACCATAGCCCTCCTCACCGAGCACCGCGCGATTAGCTGAGCTTACGAAAGACTCTGGCGCTCCGGGCGCCGAGTCCCGGTAAGGCCTATCGACTCTGGCATCGGGGGCCAACGCCACTACTCACCTCAGCCACGGAGGAAGTGTTATGAAACCAGGCTCGTGAAGGAAGTGCTGTCATGACTACGCACATCGCCCGCGGTCAGCAGCCGCTGGGTACACAGCCGCGGGGGACACAGCCGCCGCGGGGGACACTGCTGTCGCGGGGGACACTGCTGTCGCGGGGGACACGGCCCGCGTCGCGGGGTCGGGCGCTCGCGGCCGGCGCGCTGCTTACTGGAATGGTCACCGCCGGCCTGACCGCCGGCCCCGGGCCGGCTGCCCATGGCGTCCCGGTCGCTCCAGCCGCTCCGGCCGCGGCCAAGCCTGTGCCGGCCGGACTGGGCGCGCACGAGTGGACTGTCGTGAAGACCTCGAGCAAGCTCGTGGCGCTCACGTTCGACGCTGGCGCTAACGCCGACGCGGTCAGCAGCATCCTCGGCACGCTCAGCACGACGCACGTGCCGGCGACGTTCTTCCTCACCGGCAACTTCGTCCGCGACTTTCCGGCCAAGGCCCGGGCGATCGTCGCGGCCGGCGAGCGGGTGGGCGATCACTCGGTGACGCACCCGTACTTCACCAGGCTCACCGACGCGCAGATACGCGATCAGGTGCTCACGGCGGAGAAGAAGATCATCGCGGTGACCGGCGCCGACCCGTGGCCGTGGTTCAGGTTCCCGTACGGGGACAGGAACTCCCACACCATCGCGGTCGTGAACTCGGTCGGCTTCGTCCCGGTGGGCTGGACCGTCGACACGCTGGGCTGGGAGGGCACATCGGGCGGGATCACGGTCCAGAAGGTGGTCGACCGGGTGCTGGCCAATGCCCGGCCCGGCGAGATCGTGCTGATGCACTGCGGATCGAACCCCACCGACCACTCCACGCTCGATGCCAGCGCGCTGCCGGCGATCATCAGGGACCTCAGGGCGCGCGGTTACTCCTTCGTCACCCTTGATGCCATGCTCGGCTACCGGGTGGTCACCTCTGACGGCGCCGTCCGCGCGTTCGGGTCGGCATCGTTCGGCTCGCTGGCCGGCCAGCTTCCGGCCGGCGTCACGCCGGTCGGCATGGCTGCCGATCACGCCACCGGCGGCTACTGGATCGCCAAGTCCAACGGCGGGGTCAGCGACTTCAACGCCCTGTGGAGCGGATCCCTGGCCGGGCGGCTGACCGCTGGAGTGCGAGTCACCGCCATCGCGGCAGGCGCTCACGGCGGGTACTTCCTGCTGACCTTCGATGGCGAGGTGCACGCGTTCGGCGCCGTCGGCTCGGGCTCGGATCTTGGTCACCTTCCGGCTGGCGTGACCGCGGTCGGCCTTGCGGTCGCCCCGGCGACCGGCGGCTACTGGGTGCTGCGGTCGGACGGAGGCGTGGACGCCTTCGGCGCTCCCGCACTGGGTTCCCTGGCGGGGTCGCTTCCGGCCGGGGTGAAAGTCACGGGTATCGCCGCCGCGCCGCACGGCGGCTACTACGTCCTGACCTCCGACGGCGGCGTGCACGCCTTCGGCGCACCGTCATACGGCTCGCTGGCCGGGAAGCTTCCCGCCGGGGTCACGGCGGTCGGCATCGAGGCAGACGTCGCGACGGGCGGGTACTGGGTGCTGAAGTCGAATGGCGGGGTGAACGACTTCCGCGCGCCCTGGTACGGGTCGCTGGCCGGCAAGCTGGGTGCGGACCAGGCCGTGCGCGGCATCGCCGGCCAGTAGGCGCCCGCTAGTGCCCTCCCGGGAGCTCACAACGTGGCGGGCAGGCCGAATTCGCCGGACAGCGCTGGGCCGAAGGTCGTGATCTCGGCGATCACGTCGCCCTCGATCCGCAGTACGTCGAACTTGAACGCCCGGAATTCCGGGTCACCGTTGCGGCGCAGGTGACTCGCCGCAGTCGGCATCCGCCGCGACGCAGTCACGAGGCGGGCTCGCCCGCTGGCGGCCTGACCTCCTGGATCAGCCAGCCGTTGCCGTCCGGGTCGGTGAAGGAACAGAACGAGTTGTAGCTGGCCCGCTGCGGGTCGGGACCAGGTGCCTGCCCGCCTTCGGCGAAGTGGAAGACGTCACTGACATCCATGCCCCGGTCCGTAAGCTCCTTGCGCGCCACGTCGATGTCGGACACGACGAGGTGCAGCCCCTGCACCGAGCCGGGAGCGCTGGCGTTCCGCATCAGCGTGACCGAGCACGCCGAGCCCGGCGGGGTGAGCTGCACGACCCGGAAGTCCTCGCCAGCCCGGTGGTCGACGTCGAGGCGGAAGCCGGCCTTGTCGAGGTAGAAGGCCTTGGCCCGGTCGATGTCGGTGACGGGAAGTACTACGAGCTCGAGCTTGAAATCCATCGCTGTTCCTCCTGCTGCCAGATCAGTATCTCGGTCCTGCCAGAGGTGAAACGACAGCTCCGACGAAAACTCATCGGTGCTTCGGTGACTAGGGCGCGTCCCCTGGATCTCCGGCCGGCATCGGGATGGTGGGTGCGGGGACGATGGCGGGCGTGACCACCACGAGCGGGATCGGCCGCCGGGTCCTGAGCTGGTACACGTCGTACCGGCCGTGGTTGGCGTCGTTGACGAGCTTCCACAGCCGCGGGTAGCCGGGATCGTCGGACGTGACGATCCGCGCGGTCGCGTGCGAGCTCGTGCGGCCCACCTGGATCTGCACGGCTGGTGTTGCCTCGACGTTGAACA
The DNA here is from genome assembly GCA_036391385.1 of Streptosporangiaceae bacterium. Classification (GTDB taxonomy): domain Bacteria; phylum Actinomycetota; class Actinomycetes; order Streptosporangiales; family Streptosporangiaceae; genus Chersky-822. The sequence goes on along the minus strand of DASWAA010000360.1, from coordinate 866 downwards.
GCCAGCCGGGCGGCCGGTCAGATCCGCCGTTGGACGCGACCAGCACGTAGTCCTGGCCATCCCTGGCGTAGACCAGCGCGCAGGAGCGGGTCTCGCCGCTTCGGCGTCCGGTGGCTCGCAGCAGCAGGCAAGGAACACCGATCAGCCGGTGCCCGATCCAGCCGCCGGAGCGCTCGTAGATCCGCTGGTGCAAGGTGAGCAGGTCCATTGGCACAGTCTGGCCGGCCCTCGCCGAACGTCCGCGGCCCGGGCAGCCTAGTACGGGCCGAGCGCTGACGCGGGCCGGCGGCGGGAGCGAGGCACTCAAGTTCCGGCGACCTGGGCGGTACGACGCCCGAGCGGCTATGCTCGCACCGCCGGCTGGTTCGGGTGGACCTGACCTAATCGGGGTAAAGGGCAGGTAGACTAACCGCGCACTGGGACGCCATGACCTGATTTGATACAGTCTGGCTGGCTCCCCGCCGAGCGGCTCTGGGTCGCTGGGCGTCCTCGCACCAGCGCAACGTAACGGGAGTTGGAATGCGCGTTCTGGTTCTGGGCGGCGACGGATTCTGTGGGTGGCCGACGTCGCTGTACCTGTCCGACCGTGGTCATGACGTCACCGTCCTGGACAACCTCAGCCGTCGGAACATCGACAACGAGCTTGAGGTCCAGTCACTGACGCCGATCCGCCCAGTGGGGGAGCGGCTGCGGACGTGGCGTGAGGTATCGGGCCGCGAGATCGGTTTCGTGAACCTGGATCTGGCGAACGAGTACGACCGGCTGGTCCGCGTGCTCGAGGAGGTGCAGCCGGACGCCATCGTGCACTTCGCCGAGCAGCGGGCGGCGCCGTACTCGATGCGGTCGGTGGCCGCGAAGCGCTACAC
>DASWAA010000359.1:0-3536 GCA_036391385.1 Streptosporangiaceae bacterium | reverse complement strand
AGCAGGTACCCAACTCGGTCGCCTGGGCGATCTCGACGACGCGCGGCTGAGCCCGGTGCTCGTCGCCGCGTCCGCCGAGCCGGGACCCGACGAGCTCCGGAGTCAGCTTGCCGTCAGGGGTGGCGACGGTCAGCAGCTTGTTGCCGAGCACGCGCTCGGCGGCACCGCACTCGTCGACATTCAGATGAGAGGACTCCGTGCAGATGACCGCCTCGAAGGGCCGGAGCAGGAGACTGATGCCGAGCACGTTGGCGGCGGTCCCGTTGAAGACGAAAAAGGCTCCGGCTGCCCCGAAGGCGGCGCACAAGGCACTGGCCGTGTTGCTCGTCCACTCATCGGCGCCGTAGGGGCTGGCGTCGCCAAGGTTGGCCTCCGTGATCGCGCGGAGCACCTCGGGATGGGCTCCCGCGTGGTTGTCGCTGCCGAAGCTCTTGCGTCGATTCGTCACCGGCACAGGCTATCGGGAGCCAGGGAGCCGGTTGCGGTAGCGGGTCGAGTAGCCCTTCCCGGCTCTGGCCAAGGGGCATCGCGGCGAGGCTTGGCTGAGTACCATGGCACTGTCAGGCGGAGCGTTATGTACCTTCCCGATGGATCTCATGCGCCAGCCGCCTGGCATTGCTAGCCAGATGAGGGACTAGTCCGTAATTGAGGTGCTAGTTGTCGCGCCGCCTTGCGAGCATCACGCTCGACAATCTTGACGACCTGCCGTCCCGCTGCCGGCGGTGCACCTTCTGGGAACTCGATCCGGTCGGTCAGGCCCGTACGCTGGAAGCCGGGGAGTCGGCCCTGGAGAAGGAGGCGTGGGTCTCCGGCGTCCTTTTGCAATGGGGCAGTTGCGGCAAGCTTGTCTATGTTGACGGTGTTGCGGCAGGATTCGTCCTATATGCCCCACCACAGTATGTTCCTCGATCGGTCGCCTTTCCGACCAGCCCGGTCAGCGCCGATGCCGTTCTGCTCATGACGGCGCACATCCTGGCCGAGTTCTCGGGCGGCGGGCTCGGCCGGATGCTGATTCAGGGCCTGGTGAAGGACCTGAGCCGTCGGGGGATCAGGGCTGTCGAGGCCTTCGGCGATCTGAAGCCCGACGGGATGAGCTGCGTGACGCCCGCCGACTACCTTCTCGCGGTGGGGTTCAAGACGGTCCGCCCGCACCTGCGGTTTCCGCGGCTCCGGCTAGAGGTCAAGACCGCCATGTCCTGGCGTGAGGACGTCGAGGTGGCGCTTGAGCGCCTGCTCGGCTCCATGACGCCAGAACGGCCGCTACGACTCGCCTAGCAGGCAGGCGGCCGCAGCGGCCGGTCAGTTAACGCCGAGGGTCAGGCGAGGAAGTCCTCGAGCTCGCGCAGCAGCGCGGACTTGGGCTTGGCGCCTACGATCTCCTTGACGACCTGCCCGTCCTTGAAGACGGTCAGCGTCGGGATGTTCAGGATCCCGTAGGTGCGGACCACCTGCGGGTTCTCGTCCACGTTCAGCTTGACGATGTCGATCTTGCTGCCGTACTCGCGTGCGATCTCCTCCAGCACAGGAGCGACCTGGCGGCACGGACCACACCACTCCGCCCAGTAGTCAACGAGCACTGGCTTGGAGTTCTTCAGTACATCTGCGTCGAAGGTCGCGTCGGTCACTGCCCTTGATGCGGTGCTCACGTCCTGGCTTCCTCTCGTAGCTGGCAGCCTGCGGGCCCCTCGGCCCGCAGGAAACGTCTATCCGGTCTCAGGCGGCCTGGTCGGCGAGCCAGCGCTCAGCGTCCAGGGCCGCCGCACACCCGGTGCCGGCGGCGGTCACTGCCTGTCGGTAGTGGCGGTCGACGACGTCACCGGCGGCGAAGACACCAGGGATCGCCGTCCGCGTCGACGGCTGCTCGACCACGAGGTATCCGTCGTCATCGGTGGCGAGCTGGCCCTTGAAGAGCTCGCTGCGCGGGTCATGGCCGATCGCGACGAAGATTCCGGTCACCGGCAGCGTGCTCTCCTCGCCGGTCTTCACGTTCCGCAGCCGCAGGCCCGTAGTCCTGTCCTCGCCCAGCATCTCGACGACGTCGCTGTCCCAGGCGAACCTGATCTTCGGGTCCGACAGTGCGCGGTCCTGCATGATCTTCGACGCGCGCAGGCTGTCCCTGCGGTGGACGATGGTGACCGAACTGGCGAAGCGGGTCAGGAAGGTCGCTTCCTCCATGGCCGAGTCACCACCGCCGACTACCGCGATGTCCTGCTCGCGGAAGAAGAAGCCATCGCAGGTCGCGCACCAGGACACTCCGTGGCCAGACAGCCGCTTCTCTCCTGGCACGCCAAGTTCGCGGTAGCTCGAGCCCGTGGCGATGATGATCGCGCGGCCCTGGTACTCCGCGTCCGCTGTCCTGACCACCTTGGGTGAAGCAGCGAGGTCCACCTCGACGACGTCGTCGGCGATAAGCTCCGCGCCGAATCGCTCGGCCTGCTTGCGAATCGAGTCCATCAGGTCAGGACCGAGAATGCCGTCCGGGAAGCCGGGGAAGTTCTCGACGTCGGTGGTGTTCATCAGAGCACCGCCGGCCGTGACCGAGCCTTCGAAGACGAGCGGGTTCAGCCTGGCCCGCGCGGCATAGAGCGCCGCCGTGTACCCGGCGGGGCCGGAGCCGATGATGATGACATCGCGAACGTCGGTCACTTTCCTCGCTTCTCCTTCGTCGAACTGCATCGGCATCAACGGAGCAAGTGCCCGTCAGATTCCCGCTCTGGCATGGATCAGCCCTGAAGTCTGGTGACCTGGGCCTGAGTGATGATGTCAGAGACAGAGGATGAGCATGACAGGCTGGCCACCACCACGTCGAAGACTTCCGGCGACGGCGACCGCAGCACGACGATCACGGCTGGCCTGCCGACGTAGCGGGCGATGTCGGCTAGCAGCACGACCCGGCCCGCGGCGAGCCGCGTCAGGCAGCCTTGGAGTTGCGGGACGCTGAATCCGCCGAGCACTGTGGCCTTCCCGGCTGTCGGCGACGTCGCCGCCGGCGCTGCGGACTGTGATGCCAACGGGGCTGCGGAGATGGCTCCGGTACTCATGCTGGCTACCTGCTTGCGCACCTGCGACGCGAGGCTGGCGGGCGTGAAGTTGACGGGTGAGGTACTGACTGGCGCTGCAGCGACCGCCCCGTCGCGGCGATAGTCAACAGAGGCCGACCCTGCTCTATTAGCGACGTTCTGGCCTGGAGGGGCTATCGTGGCCCTGGTCGAACCCGCCCCGCCAGAAGTCTGGCCGCCGCTTCCCGACTGGCCGCCGGCGAGAAGGAATCCTGCTCCGGCGATGATCACGACTGCCCCGGTCGCGGCGAGCCCGCGCAGCACCAGCGGGGAGGACAGGTCAGGCATCCGCAGGCGGCGCCGACGGCCAGAGCGCTCTGGAAGGTCAGGCCGGCCAGGAACCGGTACGGGCACCGGAGCAGCGGATCCCGCCCCGGCCGCTCCAGCGAGCCCGTCCGCTGTCGCGGCCGTTCCTGCCGTCCGTGCCGCGGACTCTGCCGCTATGGCCAGCCGCAGCTGGTCGGCGATCTGTGCGGG
>DASWAA010000358.1:0-1928 GCA_036391385.1 Streptosporangiaceae bacterium | reverse complement strand
CAGGCCGCCGAGCCTGCCGATCGCGATGGCCGTGGCCGGCGAGACGACGCTGTCCATCGGCGCGGTCACGATGGGCAGTTCGAACCGGTAAGCGTCGATCTGCCAGGCAATCGAGACGTCCTCGGGGTGCCTGGTCCGCCGAGATGGCACGATGCCGATCTCGTCCAGTGCGTACGCACGGCGGCCGCTCTTGCCTCGGCCGATCTCCATCGAAGTCACCAGGCCAGTCTGCCAGCCCGCAGCCGAGCAGACCCGGCTGGCCACCCCGCAGCAGCGGAAGCCCAAAGTTATAGAAACATGAAACTAAGCTATATGGATCTAAGCTTTATACTTCTACTATGATGCTTCCGAAGCCGGAACACATATTTGACCGTGATCGTGAGTGGGACGCCCTGGCGAGGTTCGCCACGTCGGCGAGCGGGGATGTCCGGCTCGGCGTCGTGAGCGGCCGGCGCCGCCAGGGAAAGACCTTCCTGCTGGATGCCCTGGCCGATGCCGTGGGCGGGATGTTCTTCTCCGCGATCGACTCGACCGAGGGCGAAGCGCTGGCGAGTTTCGGCAGGAACCTGGCCGAGCGTACCGGAGGGGGCCGCTACGCCTTCGAAAGCTGGGATGAGGCGCTGGAACGCCTCTTCGCCGTGGTGACCGAAGGCCTTGTCGTCATTGACGAGTTTCCCTATCTCAGCAAGGCGAGTCCCGCCCTGCCATCGGTCATCCAGCGCGCGCTCGAGCCAAGAGGCTACGCGCGACGAGGAACCGCGCGACTGCTGCTGTGCGGATCAGCGATGTCGGTGATGGGGCGCCTGCTAAGCGGCAATGCGCCACTGCGGGGCCGGGCGAGCCTGGAACTGATCGTCCGCCCCCTGGGCTACCGGGATGCGGCGGCCTTCTGGGGAATCAGCGATCCACGCCTGGCAATTCTGGTCCATTCGATCGTGGGAGGGACACCTGCGTACCGCCGGGAGTTCGTCGCTGGCGACGCACCGGCAGCCATGGCCGACTTCGACTCCTGGGTGCTGCGCACGGTCCTCAGTCCGGAGATCCCGCTCTTCCGTGAGGCTCGCTACCTGCTGGCGGAGGGCGCTGACATCAGGGACTCGGCGATCTACCACGCCGTCCTGGCCGCGATCGCCGCTGGGAACGCCACCAGGGGAGGCATCGCGAACTTCGTCGGGCGCAAGTCTCCCGATATCGGGCACCCGCTCACCGTGCTCGAGGACGCTGGCCTGATAGCCCGCGAGGCCGATCCGTTCCGTACGGGCCGGTCGCTGTACCGTGTTTGCGAGCCGCTCATTGTCTTCTACGAGGCCGTGATGCGGCGGGAGTGGACCAGGCTTGAGCGCGGGGACCGGGTCGCAGCCTGGCAGAACTCACGCGCGACATTCCTCGCCCAGGTGGTTGGTCCGCATTTCGAGGCGATCTGCCGGGACTGGGCAATGTCCTCCGATTCTGGCGTCTTCGGGGAATTGCCGGGCGAGGTCGCTGCCACCGTGGTCGCTGACCCGACCCACCGCACTCAGATCCAGGTTGACGTGGCCGTGCTAGCACCGGCTGAGCCAGGACGCCAGCGCAGGATCTTGTCACTCGGGGAGGCGAAATGGGCCAAGGTCATGACGTCACGGCACGTCGACCGGCTACGCCGAGCCCGCGACCTGCTCGCCGTGCGCGGCTATGACATGTCCGCTACGACGCTAGCGTGCTACAGCGGGGCTGGCTTTGGCGACGACCTGATCAGCGCCGCGCGATCGGCCAGCGACATCCGGCTGATCGGAGTCGATGATCTCTACGGCTGACCAGGCAGCCGTCAGGCCGCAGGGCCGCTGTAGTTCGGGGCCTCGCTCACCATGTGGACATGGTGCGGATGGCTCTCGACCAGGCCGGCCCCGGTGATCTGGATAAAGCGGGCATCTTGCAGCTCAGAGATCGTC
>DASWAA010000357.1:0-4282 GCA_036391385.1 Streptosporangiaceae bacterium | reverse complement strand
GACGTCCCTGCGCCGGAAGGCCGCTACTGCCAGCGCGGCCAGGACACCGATTGTCGCGGCGGCGACCAGGACGGCCAGCCAGGACAACCCGTGGCGCAGCGGGTCATGCCCGGAGTACTGGTAGAACGGCGAGAACTTCTGCGCGGGCTCAAGCCATGACACAACCGGCGCGAGGCCGTTGACGACGTAGGCGACGACCGCCACGACCGCTGGGATCGCGCGGCTGAGCGCCGGGCTTCCGGTCGCGGCGCCGATCGCGAGCGCCAGAGCGCCGAAGACCAGCCCGAGCAGAGTCATGTGCACCATGGCAGCCGTGACCCGGCCAGCCGGCAGGTCCATGCCGGCCAGGCGGCCCTCGCCGATGAGCGCCACCGTGGTGACCGCACCGAGCAGCGCAGCGCCGGCGGCCATGGCGCCGAACTTCTCGAGTACCACCCGGGTTCGGCTGACCGGGCTGGACAGCAGCAGGTCGAGGGTGTGCCGGTCCTCCTCGCCCGCGATGGCGGTGGCGCCCGCCGTGATGCAGTAGATGAGCAGCAGCAGCGGCCCCATGAACGCCAGCAGCTCGACCTGGACGTATCCCACCGGGGTGGACATGTCAGCGCCGGAAGCGGCGAACAGGGACCGCATGGCCTTGGGCATCTGGTTCAGGAAGTCGCTCATGCTGGGCTGGTTGCGCAGGCTCGGCCACAGCGAGACGTACATGGCCACCAGCAGGGCAAGGCTGATGCTCCAGGCCAGCAGGGCACGGCGCTGGTCGTGGAGGGTCTTGAGCCCGACGCTACGCAGCACGGCCGGCTCCGTTTCCGTAGTAGGCGAGGAAGGTCTCCTCCAGTTCGGCCTCGGCGCACTCGAAGTCGACGATGTCGTGCCTGGCGACCTCCTTGAGCAGGCCGTCCAGTGCGGCTTGCGGCGCGGTGCAGGTCAGGACCTGACCCTGCACCTGGAGGTCACGGACCTCGGGCAGCCCGGCGACGGCCTCGGCGGGCACGGCGTCGCCAAATCGCGCGCTGATGTGGTGCAGTGACTTGCCCCGGAGCACCTCGAGGCGCTCGACCGCGATCAGCCTGCCAGCCCGCACCACGCCGATGCGGTCGGCGACTCGCTGCACCTCGCCGAGAACGTGGGAGGAGAGCAGCACGCTGCCCCCGCGGGCGGTGTGCTCGCGCAAGATCGCGTGGAACTCCTGCTGTACCAGCGGGTCCAGGCCGCTGGTCGGCTCGTCCAGGATGAGCAGCCGCGGCGCGGACATGAGCGCGAGCACGACGGCGACCTTCTGCCGGTTCCCCTTCGACAGCGTGCGGACGGGGTGGTCGAGATCAAGTTCGAGCCGGTCAGCCAGCTTGAGCGCACCCGAGTGGTCGTCCTTGCCGCGAAGGTGGCAGAAGTAGCTGATGTGCTGGCGGGCCGTGAGGCGGCCGTAGAGCGCGGCCTCGCCCTGCAGGTAGCCCACCTGGCGGTGGATCCTGACGCTGTCCCGCCAGGCATCGAGGCCGAAGACGACAGCGCTGCCGGCTGTCGGCCGGATCATCCCCATCAGCAGGCGCAGCGTCGTCGTCTTGCCGGCTCCGTTCGGGCCAAGGTATCCGAACACCTCGCCCGGGTCGATGCTGAGGCTGACGTCCGTCAGCGCCTGCACGCGCCCGTAGGACTTGCTCAGCCCGGTGGTGCTCACGATCTCGGTCACGGTCCGAGCCTAGGCAGCTGCCGTACGGTGCCGGCAGGGCCGAAGGACCCGCCAGACCAGGAGCAATGGCACCCGCGTCCAGCGGCGCGGACCGAGCCGCGCCGCCCTGTCGTTGGTCCCGGATCGGAAGGGACATCGCCCCTTGCTCTGAGTCGGGCTGCTCCCGCAGCGTGGAGACAGGGACTGGTTGGGGGTGAGGGCCCCGTGAAGCAGAGCGTGCGACTCGGCCGGATCGGCGGCATACCGGTAGGGGCACACTGGTCGGTCGCGATCATCCTGGTGATCATCACCGAGCTACTGGCCACGACGGTGCTGCCCGCCGCGCTCGGACATCAGCATCCGGTGCTGTACTGGATGGTGGGCGCCGTCGCCGCTGTGCTGTTCCTGGCGTCGCTCGCCGCACACGAGCTGGCTCATGCGCTGGTGGCGCGCCGCAACGGCGTCGGCGTGAAGTCCGTGACCCTGTGGATGCTTGGCGGCGTGACCGAGCTGGAAGGAGATCCGCCAGGGCCCGGCGCGGATCTGCGGATCGCACTCGCGGGGCCGGCGGCGAGCCTCGCGGCGGCAGCTGTCTTCCTGGGCGCGGGCGTGGCGATCGGAGCGGCCGGAGGGCCGGCCATCGCAGTCGGCGCGGCGACGTGGCTGGCGGTGATGAACGCCGTCCTCGCCGCGTTCAACCTGCTGCCTGGCGCACCGCTGGACGGCGGCCGGGTACTGCGAGCCGTGCTCTGGCGGCACTATGCCGACCGCAGGCGCGCGCAGCAGGCCGCCGCCCGGTCCGGACGGTTCCTCGGCATGGTGATCGTGGGCATCGGGATCGCCGAGTTCCTGATCCTCCGGTCTATCGGCGGCCTGTGGCTGATCCTCATTGGGTGGTTCCTGATCAGCGCGGCTGCCGCGGAAGAACGCACGACGGCGGCGACGGCCGCGCTATCCGGGGTTCGGATCGCCGATGTGATGACACCGCAGCCGGATCTCGCGCCTGGCTGGAACACGGTCGCGGAGTTCGCCGAGTGGGCCGCGGCGTGGTCGCGGCAGGAGTCGTTCCCGGTCATCGGGTTCGACGGGGCACTGATCGGAGTCGTCCTGGCCAGGCAGCTCGCCGGCCTGCCAGCGGGTGACCGGGCGACGCTGCGGCTTGACCAGCTGGCGCTGCCTGTCCCGCCTGAATATCGTGCCGCTCCCGACGACCCGGCCAGCGCGCTGCTCGGCCGCCGCCCGATAGGCGGCGAAGTCCTTGCCGTCGTCCTCGCTGACGGCAAGGTGACGGGCTTGGTGACCGTCGCCGATCTCCAGCAGGCGGTGCGGTGGCGCGCTCTGGCCGGCACCAGGTCATGACCTGAGCACCGGGCAATTCGCCGACGATTCGCTCTCTCGACAGGTCCGCGCACTTCCTGATGTACTGGACAAGCCGCAGCAGACCGGCGCTGCGCTGCGACGACATCGGAGCCGCATCATGCAGTCGTCAGTTCCAGTGATCGACCTCACGCCCTGGCGGACCGGGGACCATGCGGCTCGCGCCGCGGTCGCCGCCGAGGTGGATTCGGCACTGCGCAGCATCGGGTTCTTCCTCATCACCGGGCATGGGGTGCCCGACGATCTGCGCGCCCGCGTACGCCAGCAGGCTCGAGCGTTCTTCGCGCTGCCGGGCGAGACGAAGCAGCGGTACGCGGTCACGGTCGGGGGCCGGGGATGGCTGCCGCCGGGCGTGGAGGCGAACGGCTATGCCGAGGGGACACAGACCCCGCCGGACCTGAAGGAGTCCTTCGCGGTCGGGGCAGATCAGCCGACTGGTGACCCCGACGTCGACGGGTACTGGTTCCAGCCCAACGTCTACCCGGCCGAGGTGCCAGACCTGGAGCCGGTCGTCGTGGCCTACCTGGCCCGGATGCGCGAGCTCGCGGACGAGCTGCTCGTGCTGTGCGCTGCTGCGCTGGGGCTGGAACGCGACTTCTTCACCCGGCACACCGGGCATGCCACGCACACCATGAACATCAACAGGTATCCGCCGATGACGGTGGTCGGTGAGCCGGAGTCTGGCCAGTTCCGGATCGGCCCGCATACAGACTTCGGCACCGTCACCGTACTGGACCGTGAGCCAGGCAAGGGCGGCCTGCAGGTGTGGACCGAGCAGGACGGCTGGGAAGACGCGCCCTACGAGCCCGGCGCCTTCACGGTCAACACCGGCGACCTGCTCGCCCGCTGGAGCGGCGGACGGTGGAAGTCGAACCGGCATCGGGTGCTGCCCCCGCAGGCGGAGGCGCCGGACGAGGATCTGGTCTCGCTCGTCTACTTCTACGAGGCCGACCACGACGCGGTCATCGAGTCCTTGCGGCCGCCGGTCGGCAAGCCGAACGACTACCAGCCGGTCATATCGGCGGAGTTCCTGAAGGAACGGCTGGACGCGATCACCATCGGAAGCTGAGGCCTTGCCGTGGACCTGCGTGCACGCGTCGCGAGCCTGATGGGCCAGGCTCGGTCGGAGCTGGCGGAGCTGGTCGCCATCCGGTCGGTGGCTGATCCCCGTCAGTTCCCGCCCGAAGAATGCGCCCGCGCGGCGCGGTGGGTGCGGGACGCGTTCGCCGGCGTCGGCTT
>DASWAA010000356.1:0-7324 GCA_036391385.1 Streptosporangiaceae bacterium | reverse complement strand
GAACCCGCTCGTGCCCTCGTTCTCCGAGGTCGGGGTCTCGACCAGCACGATCCGCGCCGCTGGCGCCATGACATGTGCCCACTCCACGTCCAGCGTGGTCTCCGCCGCCCAGCCCAGTCGCGTGCTGGTCGGCTTGAACGGCGGTATCGGCCCGGCCGGGTGGATGATCTTCAGGGCTGGGGGAGCGGGCAGCTTGAAGTGGCGGTCGAAGACGGCCAGGTCGTGAGCGATCGTCGGCGAGCCGAAGCTGTCGACGATGACGATCGACTGCTTCCGGCCGTCGACTCCGGCCCGCAGCAGCGGGTTCAGGAAATACGCGGCGCGGATCTGGGCCGGGACGTAGCCGAGGGTGAGAGCCGGCGTACGCCGGATGTGGCCGACGTGTACCTGCGGGAAGACGATCACGCTTGCTGCCTGGGATGCCAACGGCACCCGGTCGGCCCGGCTGGCCCCTTCGGCCTGGTGCGTCGCAGATGCTGCAGCGACAGCCAGTGCGGCCGCGACCGCGGCACCGCCAGTCAGCACGCGAGCGGTCCTGCGGCTGCGGAGCATCTGATGTCCTCCCGGATCAGTCGGCATCGCGCCGACGGTACCCGGCTGGTGTCGGCTGGCGAGCAGAATCCGCGCCGCCGCCGGCGGCCCGGACCGCGGTAACGATATCGGTTCTGCCGTCGCGGCATGCCGGTATCACCTGAGCCGATGCGGGACGGCGCGGTACGGGACGACGCGACGCGGATCACGCGGCAGGTCAGCACGGACCCCCGCGGCAGGTCAGCGCCTAACCCGCGGCGGCTCGGGGCTCACCGAGCCGGCCAGTCACTCCTGCAGGCTCAGTGCCGCCTTAGGGCAGGACCGGACCGCGTGCCTGACGGCGTCGGCGAGCGACGCTGGCACCTCGTCGATCTTGATGTGCAGCACATCGTCGTCGTCTACCTCGAAGACCTCGGGAACCAGTCCCGCGCAGATCGCGTTGGCCTCACAGGCGTCGCGATCGACTTGTACTTTCACCGCACGCACACCCATCATCAGGACTCTTGCTGTCAGGACCCACCTTATTGCCCATCATGATCATCTGGCCAGGGCACAAGGTCCCGCTCGTTCGCTGACGGAGCGACACGGCAGACTATGCGAATGACCTATGCGCTGCCAGATCATTACCGGCTCGCCGCGGAGGCGGCCAGGGGATTCATGCCGCCGGCCGAGGGCGAGGCGCTGGCCTGCGTGGCGGCGGCCTACGCGGCAGCCGGCCCAATCGTCGAGATCGGCACCTTCTGCGGCAAGTCCACCATCTACCTGGCTGCCGCCGCCAGCGAGACGGGGCAGGTGGTGATTACCGTGGACCATCACCGCGGCTCGGAGGAGAACCAGCCCGGCTGGGAGTACCACCCCGCCGACCTCGTCGATCCCGCTGCCGGCCTGATCGACACGCTCCCCACGTTCCGCGCCACCCTGGCGGCGTCCGGGCTCGAGCGGCACGTGATCGCGATCATCGGCCGGTCTGAGCAGGTCGCGAGGCTCTGGCACGAGCCGATCGGGATGCTCTTCATCGACGGGGGTCACTCCGATGAGCCGGCTACCGCCGACTACGAGGGGTGGGCGCCGCATATCAGCCGCGGGGGCGCACTGGCCATTCACGACGTCTTTCCCGACCCGGCCGATGGCGGTCAGGCTCCCTACCGGGTGTACCTGCGCGCGCTAGCCTCGGGTGCTTTCAAGGAGGTGCGGGTGACCGGGTCGCTGCGCGTGCTCGAGCGAATCGCGGACGGCATCGGCTAGTCCGGATCTGGGTCTGGCTAGCTGATCAGTGTCTTGACCATGATCACGGATGAGCCCCGCGTGGTGAACCCGATGCGCTCGTACAGGCCGACGGCGCCGGTCGGTGAGTCAGCGTCGACATCCAGGCTCGCCTGGGCGAAGCCGTCGGTCCTGGCCGCGCTCAGGGCACTGACGACCAGCGCGGTGGCGATCCCGCGCTTGCGCCCGGCCTCGCGCGTGCCCACCACCGGGATGTAGAGGTCCCGCAGGCCCGTGGTCTGGGCATACGCCTCGTATTCATTTCCTACGACGAGGCCGATCGGCTCCCCGCGAAGGTAGGCGAGGAAGGTGTACTGCGGCCGGAACGCCTCGGAGCTCAGGAAGTGCTCCCACTCCTGCGGATCGAGCGGGCTTGAGCCCCAGTGATCGCTGAACGCCTCGTTCCTGATCAGCCGCGCGTCCTGGGAGCGCCCCGGCGTGAAGCCGGTGATCTCTACCTCCGCTGGCATCCGCAGCCACGGCAGGCCGTCGCTCAGGTCGCAGACCATCCTGTGAAACCACCGGGACGGCTCGAAGCCGAGCGCCTGGTGCAGCACGAGCGCCGCTTCGTTCCCCTGCTGGCACCTGCTGCCGAGCGTGAGCGGACGACCAGGCCGCAGATCCTGGTGCAGTCCGGTGGCCGCGGTCTGCGCCCAGCCCAGCAGCCGCGCGCCCAGACCGCGTCCGCGGTAGCCAGGATGCACCCCGCCGTGGTGACGCAGCGCGTGGACGCCGTCCGGCGTCACGCGGGATGCGACCAGTCCGTAGCCGACCATCTGGTCGCCGTCGCAGACCGAGACCGATCCCCTGGCGAAGTCAATGTTCGGATCGCCGAAATGCTCGAGGAGTTCCTGCTCGCTGACGAAATCGTCCTGCCCGTCGGCGACCTCGATCAGATTGATGAGCGCCGCCCAGGCCCCGGCCTGTCCAGGATCGATGGGCCGCCAGTCGAGCTCTTCGCGGGCGCTCACCTGCCGGATTCTGCTCTCGGCCCGCCTGCGGCGCAAAGGATTTTACCGAGATGCTCAGACCAGATCGGGCACGCCGTCGGAGGCCGGGTCGTGCGGTTCGCAGCCGCAGGCGTCGTCTCCGGCCTGCATGACCGCGGTCGGGTCGGCGGCGACGTCACGGAAGATGGCTGAGCCGCCGGTGGCCCCGCACAATGCGTCGGCCGCGAGCACGATAGCCGCCGCCGTGTAGCTGCTCTGCTCGTCCGGGTAATGCCGCTGAGTGACGAACTGCCAGCCGGTCCAATACGCGCCGCTCTCGTCGCGCAGCAGCTGGATCCGGTCGAGCAGGTCGAGCGCGCCCGCCGCGTCCCCTATCGCCTCGAGCGCGATCGCGAGCTCGGCGGTCTCCGCCGCGGTCACCCAGGGCTCGTCGCTGACGCAGCGGACGCCGAGGCCAGGGACGACGTAGGTGTCCCAGCGGGCATCGAGATGGGCCCTTGCCGCACCGCCGCGCACGGGCCCGCCAAGGACCGGGTAATACCAGTCCATCGAGAACCGGCTCTTGTCGGCGAACGCCTCAGGATGGCTGGCGACCGCGTGCGCGAGCTGGTCGGCGGCTAGTTCCCAGTCCGGCTGCTGCTCACCCAGGTACTCGGCGAGCTCGATCGCGCACCGCAGGCTCGAGTACATGCTCGCGCTCCCGGCCAGCAGCGCGTAGCTGTCGGGGGCGCCGTCGGCCGCCCGGCGCCAGATGATCTCGCCCCTGGGCGTCTGCAGGCCGACCACGAAGTCGATCGCGGCCCGCACGGTCGGCCACATCCGCTGGGCGAAGCCCTCGTCCCGGCTGACGAGCAGCTCGTGCCAGACCCCGACGGCACAGTAGGCCGCGTGGTTGCTCTCGGTGGTGAGGTCGACCTCGTCCTGCGGCATCACCTTGTGCCAGGAACCGTCCGGACGCTGGCTCACCCGCAGCCACTCGTAGGCCCGGCGGGACGCGTCGCGCAGTCCGCAGACGCTGAGCGCCATCGCGCACTCGACGTGGTTCCAGGCATCGACGTGACCGTCCGGCCACCCGATGGCACCGCCGCGCTGCTGCACGGCAGCGATGGCATGCCCGGTGCCGATGATCTGGTCGGCGGTGAGGATCCCGGCGACCTCGGGGACCCAGGCGGCCGCCCGTGACCGCTGGGAGCTGTCAGACGGTCGCATGCTTGTCCGCGTAGACGACGAGACTCTTGCCGATCAGCGGGCTGAGCGCTGAGTCAGCCAGCCGGGTGACGGCGGGCTTGTGCATGATGTCCCAGACCAGCAGCTTGTGGTAGCCGCTGGCGAGCGGGTGGTCGTCGTTGTGCACGCCGACCGCGCACTTCACCCACCAGTACGGCGAGTGCAGCGCGTGGGCATGGTGATGGCCGGAGACGGTCAGCCCCGACCGGGTCAGCTTCGTCTCGAGCTCGCGGCGCGTGAAGATCCGGATGTGCCCGCCCTCGTTGTTGTGGTAGTCATCCGACAGGCGCCAGCAGATCCGCTCCGGCAGCCAGGCCGGAACGGTCACGGCGGCCATGCCGCCCGGGCGCAGGATCCGGGCGATCTCGTTCATGGCGGTCTGGTCAGCGGGAAGGTGCTCGAGCACTTCCGCGGCGATCACCTTATCGAAAGAGCCGTCGGGAAATGGTATCCGCGTGGCATCTCCGAGCACCGTCGCACCAGACCCAGCGGCGGGAATCTCGCCAGCCTCGGCCATTCCGGCGAAGATCGCGCCGACCCGGTCGAGCTCGTCCCGGTCGGTGTCCATGGCCACCACCCGCGCGCCGCGGCGCGCGGCCTCGAATGCGTGCCGGCCGCCGCCACAGCCGAGGTCGAGCAGCCGGTCACCCGCGCGGATCGGGAACCGATCGAAGTCAACGGTCAGCATCGGCTGCTCCCTGCGGCAGGCCGGCCTCGGCAGCGACAGGAGCGTGAACAGCGCCGCCGGCACCTGCTCTCGCGGCCGCGATGGCGCGGCGGTACTCGGCAACGGTGGCCTGGGCGACGGCAGGCCAGGCGAAGCGCTCCTGCACGCGCGCGAGCGCCAGGGCGGCCAGCCGCTCCCGCTCCCTGGGGGAGTCCTGCAGCGTGCGCAGGGCCGCCGCGAGCTCTTCGGGATCGCCGGGGCTCACGAGCATGGCCGCGTCGCCGACGACCTCGGGCAGGGCGCCGGTCCGGCTCGCGATCAGCGGCGTTCCCGAGGCCATGTGCTCGACCGCAGGCAGGGAGAAGCCCTCGTACAACGAGGGCACGACCGCTACCTCGGCGCTCGCTACGAGTTCGGCGAGCTTGAGATCGCTGATTCCGGTGACGAACCGCACCCGGTCGCCGAGCGACAGCTCGCCGATCAGCTTCTCGGTCGGTCCGCCCGGCGCCGGCTTGCCTACGACGGTCAGCAGTGCCTCCCGTTCGGTAGCGAGCTTGGCGAAGGCCCGCAGCAAGGTCGGCACGCCCTTCACGGGCGAGTCGGCGCTGGCCACGGCCACGATGCTGCCGGGAATCCGTGGCGCCTGCCTGGGATGGAACAGCCGGGTGTCGACCCCGAGCGGTATCACCCTGATGTTCTCCTGAGCGACCTTGAAGTCGCGCAGGATGTCCTGGCGGGAAGACTCCGAGCCAGTCATCACCACGCCGACCCGGCGGGCGACTCTGGCCTGCATCCGGACGAAGGAGTACCAGCGCCGCTTGGTGAACTTCGAGATCCACCGCGCCTGGGCGAGCTCGATCCTGCGGTCCACGCTGATCGGGTGGTGGATGCTGGTGACCAGCGGGAAGCCGAGCCGCGGAATGCCGAGCATGCCGTAGGCGAGCACCTGGTTGTCGTGCACGACGTCGAAGTCGCCCTGGCGGGCTCGCAGCGCGCGCAGCGCCCTGATGCTGAACGTGAGCGGCTCAGGGAACGCCGCCGTCCACATCATCGCGACTTCGAGGAAGTCGATCCAGTCACGGAACTCGCCCGGCCGGGGCGTGCGGAACGGGTCGTCGTCCCGGTACAGGTCCAGGCTCGGCAGTGTCAGCAGCTGCGGTCCCGGCTCGAGCTCCGGGTAGGGCTGGCCGGAATAGACCTCTACGTGGTGACCGAGAGCGGCCAGCTCCCTGGACAGGTGACGCAGGTAGATCCCCTGGCCGCCGCAGTGCGGCTTGCTGCGATAGGAGAGCAGAGCCACCCGGAGCGGTCTGTCGCCGGTACGGTCGCCGGTCCTGTCATCCACCAGTGCGGTCACGCAGGTCTGCCTCCTAGTCGCGGGCGCCCGGCCGTGCGGTGCCGTCTGAGGCCAATCCGCTGACCATCCTGGCTGCGAACATTATCACTGGTCACACCGGCGCTCTTAGGCCCCAGACCGGTCGAGTGCCTGCCAGGACCTGACAGCCGGTATCAGCCGGCCCGTCCAGGGATGTCACCAGGGTTGCGCTGGGCCGATATGCTGCCGCGACGTAGGCCGATTCGGCTGGCCCGGTAGGGCGGGCCGTCCGGGCGGCCCTGTCACAGTGGAGGCAGCCCTGTCACGACGAGCGCTGATCACCGGCATCACCGGCCAGGACGGGTCGTACCTGGCCGAGTACCTGACCTCTCAGGGATATGAGGTCTGGGGCCTGGTCCGCGGCCAGCAGAATCCCCGGGTACGCCAGCTCAGGCAGCTGCTCGGTGACGTGCGGCTGATCCGGGGTGACCTGCTGGACCAGGGCAGCCTGATCTCGGCGGTGGAACGGGTCCAGCCCGACGAGGTGTACAACCTCGCCGCGATCTCCTACGTGCCGATGTCGTGGCAGCAGGCCGAGCTCACCGGCGAGGTGACCGGGCTCGGGGTGCTCCGCGTTCTCGAGGCGATCAGGGTCTGCAGCGGAATCAGCGCGTCCCGCAGCCCGGGCCGCGGCCAGATCAGGTTCTATCAGGCGTCCTCATCGGAGATGTTCGGGCAGGTACGGGAGACGCCGCAGACCGAGCAGACCCCGTTCCATCCGCGCAGCCCGTACGGCGTCGCGAAGGCATACGGACATTTCCTGACCCAGAACTATCGCGAGTCGTACGGGATGTTCGCGGTGTCCGGGATCTTGTTCAACCACGAGTCGCCTCGGCGCGGCCCGGAGTTCGTCACCCGCAAGATCTCGCTCGGCGTCGCCAAGATCAAGCTCGGCTATGAGCGGCAGCTACGGCTCGGCAACCTGTCGGCGCGCCGGGACTGGGGCTTCGCCGGTGACTACGTTCGCGCCATGCACCTGATGCTCGGGCAGGACGAGCCGGGCGACTTCGTGGTCGGCACCGGGGTCACGCACTCGGTGGAGGATCTGCTCGAGCAGGCGTTCAGGGTGGTCGGCCTGGACTGGCACGACCACGTCGTCACCGATGCGGCCTTCATCAGGCCAGCCGAGGTGGACAAGCTCTGCGCCGACCCGTCGGCGGCGAGGGACGCGATCGGCTGGGAGCCGAAGATCACTTTCGAGGAACTCGTCGGCATGATGGTCGAGGCCGACCTGGAACTGCTGTCATCCGGCGGTCACGCCGAGGACTCGTTCGGCATCGACACCTGGTAGCAGTGCGGCAGGCGGCCGCG
>DASWAA010000355.1:0-5265 GCA_036391385.1 Streptosporangiaceae bacterium | reverse complement strand
CTCCGACGTCGAGCTGCTGCTGCTCGACGAGCCAACAGCCGGACTCGACCCGCTGATGGAGGCCGTGTTCCGGGCATGCGTGCAGGAGGAGCGCCAGCGCGGCCGCACGGTCCTGCTGTCCAGCCACATCCTGTCGGAGGTCGAGGCACTGTGCGACCGGATCACTATCATCAGGCGAGGCCGGACGGTGGAGAGCGGAAGCCTGGCCGAGCTGCGGCACCTGACCAGGACTTCGATCTCCGCTGAGCTGGCGGGACCGCCGGAAGGGCTCGACCGGCTGCCCGGCGTGCACGGCCTCGATGTCGATGGCAGCCGGGTCCGGTGCGAGGTCGAGACCGACAAGCTGGACGGCCTGCTGCGGGCCCTGAGCGCGGTCGGAATCCGGAGCCTGGCCAGCCGGCCGCCAACGCTCGAGGAACTCTTCCTGCGGCACTACTCCGGTGACGGCGCGGGCGCCGCCGGCGCGCAGGCCGCCGGATCGGCGGCCGAGCCGGAGGGGGCCCGGGCGTGAGCACCCTCACCGGCACCGGTGCGCTGGCCAGACTGGCCGTGCGCCGCGACAAGCTGATGCTGCCGATCTGGATCTACGTTCTCACCGCGCTGGTCGCCGGGACGGCCTACAGCTTCAGGAAGCTCTACCCGACGGTGGCCGTCCGCTTCGGGTTCGCCACGACGGCGGGCCGCAACCCGGCGCTGCTGTCGCTGTACGGGCCGCTGCACGGGGACTCGATCGGAGCGCTGACGGCGTGGCGGTACGGCACGCTCGCGGCACTCGGCGCTGGCCTGATGAGCATCTTCATCGTGGTCAGGCACACCAGGGCGGACGAGGAGACCGGCCGGCTCGAGCTAGTCGGCTCGGCCGTGGTCGGCCGCCACGCCGCGCTCGTCGCCGCACTGCTCGTCTCTTCTGGCAGCAACGTCGCGCTCGGGGCGCTCATCTGCGCCGGCCTGATCGCCCTCGGGCTGCCTGCCACGGGCTCGGTCGCGCTGGCGGCCGTGATCGCCGGCACCGGACTGGTCTTCACCGCGGTCGCGGCGGTCGCGGCGCAAGTCGCTGGGACCGCACGGTCGGCCAGGGGCGTCGCGATCGGGGTGGTCGGCGCCGCCTACCTGCTGCGCGCGGTCGGTGACTCGGCCAGCGCGCAGGGCCCGCGCTGGCTGACCTGGCTGTCGCCGATCGGCTGGGCCGAGCAGATCAGGCCGTTCGGGCAGACCGACCTGCCCGCATCCTTGTGCTCGAGCCCGCTCGGCTGCGTAGTCACTACTCCCGTTCGCTGGTGGGTGCTGATCCTGCCGGCCGGGACGGCTGTCGTCGCGGCGACCGTGGCGGCCCTGCTCGCGGTCGGCCGCGACTACGACGCCGGCCTGCTGCCGCTGCGGCCAGGGCCCGCGCGGGGCGCGTCTTGGCTGCGCAGCCCGTTCGCCCTCGCCTGGCGGCTGCACCGGGGAGCGGTGATCGGCTGGACGAGCGGCGCGCTGGTCTACGGCTTCATCATCGGATCGGCTGCCAAGGGCGTCGGCGGGCTGCTCGACAGCGCGTCGATCAGGCACATCGTTGTCGAGTTCGGTGGCGTGAAGAACTTCACCGACGCCTACCTAGCCGCGGTCATGAGCTTCGGCGGGCTGATCGCCGCCGGATACGCGGTCTCGGTCGTGCTGCGGCTGCGATCGGAGGAGACGTCGGACCGCGCCGATCCGCTGCTGGCGACCAGCGCGAGCCGGACCAGCTGGGGGCTGTCGCACCTGGCGATCGCGGCCGGCGGGACCTCGCTGATCCTGGTACTTGCGGGCCTGGGCGCGGGCCTCGGCTTCGCGGCGCGCTCGGGCAGCCTGAGCGAGCTTGGCCCGCTCGTCGCCGCCGGACTGGTCCAGGTCCCGGCCGCGCTGGCGACCGCCGGCGTCGCCGTCGCGCTCTTCGGGCTCGCCCCGAAGGCGAGCGTGGCGGGCGGCTGGACGGCGCTTGGCGTCGTGGTCCTGCTGCTCTTCCTCGGCACACTGCTCAGGCTCTCGCACTGGGTGCTCGATGTGTCGCCGTTTGCCCATGTGCCCCGGCTTCCCGGCGGGACGGTCGGCGCGGTACCGCTGCTCTGGCTCAGCGTGGTCGCACTGGCGCTGGCCGCGGCCGGCCTGGCCGGCCTGCGCCGCCGCGACATCGGCTAGCCTGGGCGCCTCGCTCGCCCGGGAGGCCGCCGGCTTCGCCCGCCCGAGAGGGCAAATGGCATGAAAGGCATACTGTGATCATGGCCACCGGCGAGCTGAGCCACTCCCGGCGACTGCTGGTGCTCGGCATCTGCTGCATGAGCCTGTTCATCGTCGGGCTCGACGTCACCGTCGTCAACGTCGCGCTGCCGTCGATCGAGCGGGACCTGCACGCTAGCGTCTCCGGCCTGCAGTGGGTCCTGGCGTCCTACACGCTGGTCCTGGCCAGCCTGCTCGTGCTTGCCGGATCGACGGCCGACCGGGTCGGCCGCCGCCGGACCTTCCAGGTCGGACTGGCCTTGTTCACCCTCGGCTCGCTGCTGTGCAGCCTCGCGCCGAGCCTGACCGCCCTCGTCGTCTTCCGGATGCTGCAGGCAGTCGGCGGGTCGATGCTGAACCCGGTCGCGATGTCGATCATCACCAACACCTTCACAGAGCGGACCGAGCGCGCCCGCGCCATCGGAGTCTGGGGCGGTGTCGTCGGCCTCAGCATGGCGCTGGGCCCGGTGGTCGGCGGCCTGCTGGTCAGCTCGGTCGGCTGGCGCAGCATCTTCTGGGTCAACATCCCGGTCGGGATCGCCGCGATCGTCCTGACGGCGCTCTTCGTGCCCGAGTCCAAGGCGCCGCGGCCGCGCCGGTTCGACCCGGTCGGCCAGGTGCTCGTGATGATCGCCCTGGCCGCCCTGGTGTACGGGATCATCGAGGGCCCTGGCCGCGGCTGGACCTCGGCTGCCATCATCGGCTGCTTCTGCGCGGCGGCTGTCGCCGCGGCGGGCTTCGCCGGCTACGAACTTCGCCGGCATGAGCCGCTGCTCGACATGAGGTTCTTCCGCAGCGCTCCGTTCGCCGGGGCGACCCTGATCGCTGTCTCCGCCTTCGCCGGGCTCGGCGGATTTCTGCTGCTCAGCACGATCTACCTGCAGGACGTCCGCGGGCTGTCGGCCCTGCACGCGGGCCTTTACATGCTGCCGATGGCGACCATGACGGCAATCTGCAGCCCGCTGTCGGGCCGGATCGTGGGCAGCCGGGGGCCGCGGCTGCCTCTCATCGGCGCCGGCATCGCGATCACGGTCAGCGCGGTGACGCTGACCAGGCTGACGGCGGGCACCTCGACGGCCAGCCTGGTGGTCAGCTATCTGCTGTTCGGCCTCGGCTTCGGGCTGGTCAACGCGCCGATCACGAACACGGCCATGGCGGGCATGCCGAGGGCGCAGGCCGGCGTTGCGGCGGCGGTCGCCTCGACGAGCCGGCAGGTGGGCTCGTCGCTCGGGGTGGCGGTGATCGGGTCGGCCGTCGTCTCCGCGCTGAGCGGCCCGATCAGCACAGGCTTCGCTCCCGCCAGCCATGTGGGCTGGTGGATCCTGGCCGGCTGCGGCGTGCTGGTGCTGGCACTCGGCCTGGCGACCACCGGAGCCTGGGCACGGCATACGGCCGAGATCGTCGCCGCGAAGTTCCCGTCAGGGACGGAGGACGCCGAGATCGAGTCAGCCGCCTGAGCGGCCCGTGCCTGCGCGGGCCCGTGCCGCTGGTCGCGGCTACTGGCCGCTCGCCCTCGACAGGGCCATGATCGAGAAGGCGGCCCCCTGGTCGTCGCTCATGATCGCCATCCGGCCATACGGGGAGTCCCAGGCGGGCCGCAGCGCCGAGCCGCCCAGCTTGGCCGCGGTGTCGAGCGTGTCGTCGGCATCCTCGACCGCGAAGTAGGTCATCCAGTGCGCTGGCGTCTCCGCCGGTGCCATGCTCCCGAGGTCGCCGATTCCGCCCATCGGGTCCCCGCCGGTCGAGAACGTCGCGTAGCTGAAGTCCTCGCTGCTCATGTCGGCGTACTCGTAGCCGAAAACGGCGTGGTAAAAGGCCTTGTTGGCCTCGAAGCTCCGGCTCATGTTCTCGTTCCAGCAGACAGTGCCAGGCTCGTTGGCCAGCTGCATGCCGCTGTGGGCCTGCGCCTGCCAGACGCCGAACACCGCTCCGCCCGGGTCGGCCGCCACGCACATCCTGCCGACATCGAGCACGTCGAACGGCTCGGCAAGCAGGTGCCCGCCCGTCGCCTTGATCGTGCTCGCCGTGGCATCGGCGCTGTCGGTGGCCAGATAGGTCGTCCAGGCAGTGGGCACGTCCGGCGGGCCCATCTTCGGTCCGATTCCGGCGACGGGCTTGCCCTGGATCTCGCACATCGCGTAGCCACCGGTCTCCGGCCCGCCGACCTGGATCTCCCAGCCGAAGAGGGCTGAGTAGAAGGTCGTGGCCCTGGTGACGTCGTCGGTGCCAAGGTCCACCCAGCAGGGCGTTCCGGGCGGCCATGGCGTGTCGCGCTGCACCATGTCTCCTCCTTGCCGATTATCTAACGCAGCGTATCGGTCCAATGCCTGACCGTCAGGTGATTGGCGAGCCGGCGCTATCTGCCCGCATCTGTCCCCCCGGCGACCTGCCGGGGAATCGTAATCTCGGCGCTGGGCGTTATCTCTCCGTAGCATGGCAGCTATGGGCAGCCACCGGGCTCGACGGTCAGGAGCACCGGCACCTCGGGCGATCCCGGCGCGCCGTGGAGCCCCTGGCGACGGCAGCCCCCCGTACGCCGATGAGCGCGAGGGCCGGTCACCCGCGGCCGGGCCTCGGAGAGGCCTGCACCCCGTGCGCCGAAACAAGCTGGTCATACTCTTCACCGGTGTCCTTCTCGCCATCGCCGCCGTCATCGCCTTCGCGGCGGACGCGGCGGCCAACCGCACCCAGCCGCCTGGGCAGCGCAACGGCGGTTCCGCAGTTTCCGGGCCGGCCGCCAGCACGCGCCCCGCTGCCGTGAGAAGCGGCGGGCTGGTGCCGGTTTCGCCAGCGACCGGCCTGCTTAGCGGGGCAGGCTCGCCCGGCGCGGCGGGCTTCAGGGTGGCCATGGCGACCGTGCCGAGGCTCAGTACGCTGCAACTGGCCGGCCAGCGAGTGATCTACAGCTACACCGGTCTCACCCCGCCGGCCGGCCTGCTGTCGCTGATCAGGCACGGTGAGGTCGCCGGCGTCATCTTCTTCAAGGGCAATATCGCCAGCCAGTCTCAGCTCCTCGCGGTCGCGCGC
>DASWAA010000354.1:0-1829 GCA_036391385.1 Streptosporangiaceae bacterium | reverse complement strand
GTTTCAGAACGGCACCGGAGCGGTCCCGGTCACCTCGATCCGGTCGAGCCCGGCCGCACCGGCGGCGCGGGGGTCTGCCGACAGGAACGTCCGGCCGGCCGTCTCGTCCGTGGCGAGCTGCCAGGCCAGGTCCAGCGGCAGCCGGGAGTGCGGCGGCGCCGTCCCGGTGCCACCGAAACCTGGCCGACCGGATCGGCCGTTGACCAGGCGGGCGAGGCTGACCAGCGGGTCGATCACCTCGATCGGGAAGTCGGTGCCGAGCAGCAGGCGAGCGCCAGCCGCTGCCAGCGCCGCCCACGGGTAGGCCATGGCCGCCCGCTGCTGCCCGAGCGCGACTGGCACCTGAGCGGCATCGGTGACCGCGAACGACGGCTGGAGGCAGACCGGGACGCCCAGCGCCGCGATCCGGTCGATGACAGTGTCCGACAGCACGCTGCCGTGCTCGATCCGCGGCATCGCGGCGGCGATCGCCGCCTGATCGCCACCCCAGGCTAGCTCGTAGGCGTCGAGCACGATCTGCACCGCCCGGTCGCCGATCGCGTGCGTGGCGATCCGCCAGCCCCGGCCGGCGAACGGCTCGATCCTGCGGGCGAGCGTCGCGGCACTGGTGAACATGATGCCGTCGCCGGCCTCGTCGTCGAAATCAGCGCACATCGCGCAGGTACGCGGTACCAGCCAGCCATCGGCGTAGAACTTGATCCCGTCCAGCCGCACCCACGGCCCGGCGCCGGACCGCCGGGCGTCGAGCTCGGCCAGGCTGACCTGCTCGGCGAGCCCGCTGGCAAGGTAGATCCGCACCCGGGCCCGCGGCGGCCCGCTGTCACCAAGGCTCGTCAGCGCGTCGAGGTAACGCCAGTCGCGCATCCCCATCTCGGTCACTTCGACCAGGCCGCACCGCGCGGCCCGGTCCAGGCCGAGCCGGAGACGTTCGGCGAGCACGCCGAGCGGCTCGGAGCTGGCGGGCTCGGCCACGTCCATCGGCGTGCTGCCGTCGCGCGACACCTGCTCGTGGAACGCCCGGACGGTCGTGCCCTGCCACGGGAAGGGGACGCCCGCCGACTCCTTCAGCAGGTGCGTGTGATGGTCGACGAACCCGGCTACCTCAGCGGCTGTCATCTGCTGGCCATCCTGACTCGAGTTTGAACCCGCCCTGCCCGGGCAGCTAACCGGGCTTCATTCCACTTGGCAACCATCGGAGGAACGGCATGCGCATCGGTGCGGCACTTGTGCTGATAGCGATCGGGGCGATCTTGAGGTTCGCCCTCGCGACAGTCTCGATCCACGGTTTCTACCTGCATACGATCGGCGTCATCCTGATGGCCGTCGGCGTGCTCGGGCTGATCCTCTGGCTGCTGGTCTGGGCACCCTGGGCCCGCGGTCGCTCGGCGGCTCAGGCGCCGCAGGCGTACACCCGCCCTGACGGTCACTACGAGGACGGCTACCCGCCGTCAGCGTAACGCGCGATCGCGTCAGATGTCCCTGTCTGGCTAGCCGGGGACGTTCGCTGCGCTTAGCACCTGGAGCGCGTAGGACAGCGCGCTGTCATCCCCCATCGCCTTGCCTTCAGCGAGCAGTGCGGCAAATTCCGCGGGGCCTAGCCGGGCGGCGAGGTCATCGGCGGCGCGGGCGAGCCGCGTCGCATCGGCGCCGGCGAGCGGTGACGCGTTCGGGCTCGCGGTGAGCGCGCCGAACAGGACCGTCGCCGGCTCCGGCTGTCCGCGCTGCTGCAGCGCCTCGATGAGGCTGCGGATCGTGATCCAGAGCTGGGTCCACGCGCCCGTCTGCTGCCAGTACGTGATCAGCTGGGCGTACCGGCTGAGGGCGGCCGG